>NZ_CP102414.1 GCF_024628725.1 Ruegeria sp. YS9 | reverse complement strand
CCAGTTCCAAGCCATGTTCTGTCAGAACGAGGGACTTTGCTTGGCTTGCCGGGTTTTCGATCAGGCCTTTCTGAAAGAGCCGATTTGTGATGTCCCAGTCTATCCCTTTCCAAACCCGCAACCCATCATGAAGTGTCAGGCTAAGAATGGCCAATGCGGCAGCATCGAGTTTGTCGGTGTCTATGTCCTTGGCCTGAATCCGTTGTTCACCTTCGTCATCGCATTTGATGGCGAAACCGTTGCCGGCGCAACGCTACACACTCGACGTTCCGTCTTGTTCCGTCGATTGTCGCGCTTTTCGGTTGGCGTCTCTCAGCACCTTTGGCGGCTTGGTTATCGAAGCCGTTTCTGGAGTGAAGCATGGTGCCTTCGATGCTCCTTTGTCCTGTGTTGCACGACATGCTGGTCGCAAGGTCTGTCCTGAACACAAAGGGCGGTTGCCGGAATTGTCCCCTGACCCTTCGGGTCATTCCTCGCGGAACAAAATTCAGCCCCCCTACCCTTCTCCGCTGCGCTCCGCCAATGGTGTGTTCAGGCCTTTGGCCCTTGCCGGGTGACCATCATTGCAACACCAGAAAAGGAGCAAAGCAATGACCACCAACTGCATCAAATTCGAAAGCGCCGATATCGAGACCGCCAAAGGTGTCGGTTCGATCTCTACCCTGACCTTCGACATCGACATCACCGTGGAGCCGGTTACAAGCGACAATCCGATGGCGCCCACGCACCGTGTTCTCGGTCGATCGCCACGCGGCCGCCTGGTCGAATGCGGCGGCATCTGGAAGAAACAGAACCGTGACACCGGTGCTGACTACTTCACCATGAGCATCCGGGATTTCGGCTTCAACGCGAATCTCGGCAAGGCCGCAAAACAGGATGATGACACGGTTCAGGCCGTGATCCCCTGGGGCCCGAAGGAAGCTGCTTGAAGCTTTTAGCTGGCCGGAAAACCGGCCAGCTCTTTTCCCATGCGGGTAATTTTGCACGCGTGCAAAACCCAAATTGACGGCCAATTGCTGTTCGGCTTTCTCTCCAGTGCAGCCCATATTGTGCGCCAAAATTCCCGTAGGCGTACAATATATGTACATTTCGTCAAAAACCGTGCTATTTATCTCTGGAAGCGATTCCAAGAGAGAATCGAAAGAGAGCGGTGTTATGGGCGGAAGCATAGAACAATTTCTCCAGGAGCTCGAGCGAGGCCTTGGTCGGACGATGGTCTCGGTCAACAAAGAGCTAACGATGAGGGAGCGAATTAAGCGTTCCTGGTCCATGCGCCAGTGTGCTCGCTTCTTGAACATCAGTCATCAGCATCTGACGAAGTTTGCCAAGGACAACGAGGATTTTCCTGCGGGAAAGCATGTTGGACGGGAACGAGTCTTCACTCTATCCGAGCTGATGCATATCCGGGCATTGATGGCTGCGTCCGCCAAGAGACCTGAGCACTTCCTCGCATGGCGAAAGCCTGACGATCCTTTGCCTGTAATCTCATTCGCAAGTCAGAAAGGCGGCACTGCAAAATCCCTGAGTGCGGCTCATTTTGCGCAGTATCTGAGCCTGAACTACGGAATGCGCGTAGGCGTTATGGATGCGGACCCGCAGAGCACCATTACTCTCTATTTTGTCGGGGGTGATGAAATGCCCGCGCTGCCCGATGATGAGACACCAACGATGGTAGACTTTGCGGGTTTGTTTCAAACTTACGAGGCCGTTCCTTACACTGACTACGATGCCGAAACTCTAGATGGGTTTTTCAAGAAAACGTCTTGGCCGGGCGTGAGGTTGGTTCCGGCTCATGGAGAGACGTCCGAAGGTGAAATCCAAATCGCCCGACTGTTGCGGGCTGGCACGCCCGAGAAACGCTTTTATCGGTTTCTGAGGGACTCTATCGATCGGTGGAAGGAAGGGCATCCACCTGTCACACGACCAAACGAGCTGGTGAGCAACGGCATGGTTGATCAAGGAAAGCTTGATCAGGCCCTGAACGAAACGTTGGACTGTATCATCATCGACTATCAGCCTGCGTTGACACTGTTCCAATTGAACAACGTCATGGCTTCGACGTCGTTGATTATTCCCCAGACAATGAAGGGATTCGACATCGCGACTTTGTCCACATTTGTGACAGGTCTTCTCACGATGCTGCGCCATATCTTCGCGACGGATCGCATCGATATGGGCGGAGCGGCGCATATGCTATTGCCTACCATTGTTCAGCGGACAAATGAGCAGGACCTCACTCAAGTGGGCAACCTCCTTGAAAACTGCCCCGATGAAGTCCTTCCGGTGTTTTATCTCCGCTCAGATGCCATTTCGAATGCGTCTGACGTCTATCAGTCGGTCTATGAGTATGACCCCGATACGCCTGGCAAGCGCAAGGGCATCAATCGCTTCATTGAAAACGCTGACGCTGTGAACGATGCGATCGTTTCGCGTCTGTGGCCTGGGCTCGAACGTGGATACGCGGATGAATGGATGCAAAAATTCTACGACTTTGAGGAGGAGGCCGGATGAAAAGAACTCTAAGCAGTTCGGTCCTCAAGAAGAGAGCCGTGCGTCCTGATGACGATGCGGCTGTTGTTTCTGAGGCCGAAGCGACCGAACAAGTTTCTGGGGATGACGCCAAGCTTGTTGGTGGGGTCAAACCCCGGTTGGGCGGTTCCGGCAGTGCCTGGAAAGCCGGAGCTTTATCGGATGCGAGCCAAATCCTCCAGGTTGAACGGACTCAGGTTGTCGAACGAATTCTGTCCGGTCGTCACGAGCTTCGGATCGATCCGTCTCAGATCGTCGATGTGATTGGATCCGATCGGCGTGAAGATTGGCGTGACCAAGATGCGTTTGAAAGGCTCAAAGAAAGCATCACGAAAAATGGGCAAGACACGCCTATTCATGTTTGGCCCGCGGACCCGGATTGGCGCCCAGATGAGCGCGAACCCGAGAATGTCGACGGTGTAACCTTTCATTTGATCGTAGGGCGTAGACGCCATGCGATCCTTCAAGCGTTGGGCCTACCAGTTCGGGCCTTGCTCGTTCCGCAGGCATCGCGCGGTTCTCGCGAAGAGCAGTTTGAGATGCTGTTCATGCGGTTTCGGGAAAATGAGGAACGAGAAAACCTGAGTGCGTTTGAGCGACTTGTATCCATCGGCGAGATGTTTGAGCGGCTTCAGGAAGCAACACCAGATGAGAAATTAACTGCGACCGAATTTGCTAAACGTGTCGGAGTTCATAACAGTGCTGTTTCGCGCGGTCGTGCAGTTTTTGCGGCTAGGGACGAGATTTTGCACGCGTGCAAAAACGTCTACGATCTCAGCCATCGTGATCTCGAAAAGGTCCTCAATGACTTGTCTGGCAAGGCTGCCACGCCTGCGAAAAAGAAGTTAACGAAACCCAAAAAGCTCACAGTGCAACGCAAGATCGGCTCTCGGAAGCTGAGTGTTACGGGGCAGGGCGGGAAGCTCTCTGTTGCCGCCACGGGGCTCGCATTGGATGAAGATGTCCTCAATGGGTTAGGTGATGTCATCGCCGAGTATTTGGAGAAACATGGATCGAAGTAAGAGGCAGGAGCCGCGGAGACGGTCGTCTTCGATCAAAACGAGGTAAGAAACAGGAGCGTGTATGCTTTGAGATAACGGCAAAAGAAAAGCCCCCAAGCTGAGGGCCTGAGAGCTAATCAAGATTGTTTGGTCGCTATCAAGATAGTTCTCCGGCGAATCACTGTCAATGACGAACGCTCCTGAGCGAACGGGTTTCTTTTGCCTTCTATCGAGCAGAGGAGGCGAAAACATCTCATGAAACATTCTGGTTGGCGCAAGCCGACACCGGGCCTTGGCATTGCGGAGCAATTTGCCCAAGCCGGTGAACGGGTAGCTATTCCCAAAACCCAAGCTTTCGTGGCGGTAAAGCGCGTCGGCGCTCACATCGGCCTCAAGGCCGGCGATATGCTGCTTCTCGACACGCTCGGGGCCTTCACGCAGGCCCAGGACTGGGAAGAGGGGCAGCGTCCGATCGTTTGGGCGTCGAACACCTATCTGATGGAGCAGACAGGCTTCTCTCTTTCCGCGCTCAAGCGCCATGCACGGCGCCTGGCAGAGATCGGCGTGATTTCCTTCAAGGATAGCCCTAACGGCAAACGCTGGGGCCACAGGGACGCTGACGGGCGCATCATCGAGGCCTATGGCTTCGATCTGTCGCCGCTGTCAGCGCGTGTCGAGGAATTCGAGCAGCTCCAGGCCGAATTGCAGGCCGAGCGCGAGCTCTGCCAACGCCTGAAGCGCCAGATCACGGTTGCACGCCGGATGATCCGCGCCCGGATCGAAGCGGCGTCTCACGCGGCGCTGAGAGGGCCCTGGGAACATCTTTCAGAGCTGTTCGAGGCTCTTCTGGACCGTCTTCCGCGTCGGAACACGGGTTCAGAGACGCTATCGCGGCTCTTGGCATGGTTCGGAGAGCTTCAGGAGCGCGTCGAGGCGGCTTATCTCAAGGCAGTTCGGGCGGATGAGGTTGTGGAAAACACCGCTGAAACCACCGAACAAATCAGTGAGCGGACTCAAGAAATGGACCCCAGGGAGGTCATTACTGAACCTCATATACTAACTACAACTGAACTTAATCCTGTAACCTGTAATCGCTCAGAAACTGAGCAAGCGGCGGGCGTGGTACCCAATGCGCCACCGGACGAGCGGGTTGATAGGGAGTTGGAAGATTGGGTTGCCGAAACCCGAAAGAAACGCGGTGCAGCGCTTGATTTACCGACTGTGATGCAGGCGTGTCCTGAATTCGCGTCCTGGGCGCGCAACATGGGCGGATATCTAAAGGATTGGGGCGATCTGCATCGGGTTGCCGGGCAGCTGAGACCGATGATCGGCGTCTCTGAACATGCATGGAACCTCGCGCAGGATCGACTTGGGCCTCAAATCGCGACAGCGGCGCTGGTTTTGACCTTCGACAAGCACTGTGCAGGCGAAGTTGCGTCTCCGGGCGGATATTTGCGGGGCATGGTCCAGAAAGCCGGTGCAGGGGAGTTGCATCTCGAGCGCAGCTTCTACGGTCGACTTAGCGAGCAAGCCGCATGATTGGGGCGTCACCGAGATTGGTGAATTTGGGCTTGGCCGGTCGGGATGTCGATGTGCGCAAGTTTGCTGAACAGTGAATATTGACTTTTTGGCGAATATGGGAGAGAAATGGCTAAATCTGCTGAACAGTGAATATGGAAGAAATAGCGAACATAGAGCCGGAACTTTTGGAAAGCCTGAGCGACAGCTTTGAGGCGGTTCCCAATGCTTACTTGGGTGAAATCTCTTGGGAAGCGGGGATTGGCGGGCGTTTGCGCCCGGATGCAATTCTTGATGCGGTCGTAGCAGGTCGCGAAATCGCCTTCGTGGTGGAAACCCGAGGCGATGTGTTTCCGCGAGACGCACGTGAGATTGTCTGGCATCTCAAACGGTACCTGCAGGAGCTGGATAATTCCAACCGGCGGTATGTTCCGATGATCCTCGCACAATCGGTTTCGGAAGGGGCGAGGGACTTCCTTCAAGAAGAGCAGGTCGCCTATCACGACTTGAGCGGATCGCTCTTTGTCAGTGTCGATGAGACGTTCGTGCTGATCGAGAGGCCGAAACCTAAGCGCGCAAAGCGTCGCGCGATGAACGTGTTCAAAGGAACCCGTGCACAGGTCTTGCACGCCTTGTTCGATCGTCCAGGCGAATGGGTGAGTGGCTCGGAGATTGCCGAATATGCCGGTGTGTCTGCCGCAACCGTTTCCGAGACCTTCAAGGATCTTGAGCGCCGCGACTGGCTGGATGTGAGAGGGGAGGGGCCTGCGAAACGGCGCAGGCTGATCCGGCCGGATGTCCTCCTGGATGCCTGGCGTGACAGCATTCTGGCAGGTCGTGCGAAGAAGCGAAGTCGGTATTACGTTCCGAGGATGAAACCTGAGGACATGGCGCATGAAATTTTTAGCGCAAACTACTACGACGATTACGATCTGGAGTTTACCGGTCAGTTTGCGGCCCAATTCTATACGCCATATCTCTCAAATGTATCGGATCTGACGGTGCGAACCTTCGGGAAAAGAACGCACGACTGGCTCATCTCGAATTTGGGTGCGCGTGAGGTATCCGAAGGCGCAAATCTGGTCGTGATCGATGGCAAGGCCAACAGAAACCGTCACTGGAAACGTGACGAGAATGAGCGCTTGATGGCTTCGCCTCTGCAAGTTTATCTCGACCTTCTGGAAGATCGTGGCCGCTCCAAGGAAATGGCGGAACATTTGCGGTCGCAAAAACTGGTGTGGCGATGAAGAAACCAACGGCTATTCAAGGCTACAACCAAAATGTCACCGAGGCGTGCGAACGCGTGCTGGTCACGCTGATCCGTCATTTGGGACCATGGCGCGATTCCATCTTTCTCGTAGGCGGTCTAACCCCACGCTACCTCATCAAGGAGCGTCCCCCAGCGGTACCAGCGCATGCGGGAACCGGAGATGTCGACGTTGTTGTGGACATGAAACTGCTGGCAGATACCGAAGCCTACCGGACGCTTGAGGACAATATCAGGGCCATCGGGTTCAAACGGTCAGAAAACGATGACGGCAAAAAGCTCTCATGGCGCTGGCAGCAAGAGCTGGTCGACGGCACTGTACTGATACTGGAATTTCTGGCTGACGCCGGAGATGAGAGGGGTGGGGCACTTCAGGAATTGCCCTCGGAAGGTGCGGTTTCGGCAATCCACATTCCGCATTCCGCGATGGTGCTGGATCATCATGAGACCGTGGATATCACCGCCGAACTGCTGGGCAACGGTGGCGTTACGACTGAAACCATCCGGCATGCCGACATTGTCAGTTTCACCTGCCTCAAGGCGTTCGCGTTTGATCACCGGGCCGAACCCAAGGATGCGCACGACCTTTGCTATTGCCTTGAGCACTACAAAGGCGGAACGGAGGTTTTGCGTTCTGCATTTGAAGCCGCGCTGGCTGGCAAGCACGCTGAAACCGTCAAGTCGGCGATCGACATCCTCGCGCGGCGCTTTTGCGATGGCGACGGTTTTGAGGGTTATCAGAAAGATGGCCCGGTCGCCGCAGCTCGATTTGAGGGCTCAGAGGACTGGAGTGCCGACAACCGGACTCTTCGGCAGCGTGACTTGAGCGCCGTTGTTCAGGATGCTATCGCGCCGTTCATTTGATCCAGGACAGCCGGAACAGACCCCCGGTAGCTCTGCCACATCAATCCCGGTTAGTTTTCCGCAAAAGCTTCAATCCTGGTAATGAACGCAAGCGAAGTTTCCAACTGTGGTCTGGACCCAAGCCCCACCAAATACAGCACATGTGGTGCTGTTGATTGCTGAGAAACGGGGAAGCAGCACCGCCAGTGCAAAAACCAGAACGACAGCGCCCAGACCAAACCAGGGCAGGCGGGTTTTGAAGCGCTCGATCTCTCTTTCCTGTTCCCTAATGTCTTTGAAGACTTCCCATTTGTCCTGTTCTGCCTTTTTGAGAACCGCATCTGTGTGTCTGCTTTGCACCCCAAGAGAATTGGCAACCTGGGACATCGCCTCCAGCGGCCCATGAACACGGGCATTGATTGCTTGCCCTACCAGATCTCCATAATGCTCCGGATCGGTTTGGGTCTGTGCCGCAAATGCCGCCATGCGCGCCTCTGCCGCCGTTTTGTTCAGGCGATCCATAGCACTGGTCTGGGCATCGACCCGATCCGATACGCTGGCCAGAACGGTGCCAACCATATCGAGGGTTTCGCGCAGCTCTTCGTCAGAGAGCGGGGCAGGGGAGGGGAATTGATCTGACATGCTCGATTGTCTTTCTCGTTATTGGTCTTGCGGCTGGAACAGCCCTTTGAACTCGGGATCGGCGTAATAGCGCAGTTTGCGGGCAATGGCCGTGGGCCTGCCCTGGACACGCAGGAGCTGGTTGTCCGGGTGGACCTGCATGATTTCATCCGGAGTGAGCAGATCGCGGCCGGTGACGTTCTGTGTCATCGAGAGCGCATCCCCCGGTTTGTAGCTTTGTGTCTGGTAGCCCGTGGTTTCCTGGCCAATCATCTTGCTCAGCCACTGGGCCGTTTCCAGATCATTCACCCCGAACACCTGCTGGACTCCGGCATTGGCGACAAAAGTGCCCGCGCGTTTTCCATAGAGCGCGTTGAGCTGGCTCATGTCCTGCAGGATCGGCCAGAGCTGCAGCCCGTAGCCTGCCATCAGCCCCATGGCGCGTTCGACAGCTTCCAGGCGGCCAAGGGCCGCAAACTCGTCCAGCAGGAAGAGGGCAGGGCGTAAGACCCGTTTACCCGACTGCGGGGCCTCAGAGACGCCCTGAGCGCCGTCCACGGCCATTCCGGGCGTCTGTGCCGCCTCTGCGTCCCGAGCGATGTCCTGAAGCGCCTGGGAGACGAGGAGGCGCAGCCAGCGACTATAGGCATCGAGACGATTGGGCGGCAGCACCAGAAACACCGATGTCATCCCGTGGCGCAGCGCGGAGAAATGGAAATCCGAGCGCGCCATGCATTTTGCAATCCGTGGGCTGTCCAGGAAATGGGTGTGGCGCTGTGCATTCGACAGAACCGAGGCTGCTTCCCGATCTGCCTTGCCCAGGAACCGGTTGGCGGCACGTGCGATCAGACCATGCGCTGCGTCGCTCTCCTGCATCAGCTCCAGTAGCGCGCGCAACCGATCCGGGGGCAGGGTGAGATATTCCCGCACTGTGGCGAGAGACCGGCGGCCCGGCTCCTCATGACAGACGCAGAACATGATTAGCCCGCCGAGGATGGCCTTGGCCTCTTCGTTCCAGTGTGCCTCCGATACTTGGTCCGGCGGGTCCATGACCAGTGCGTCGGCAAGTGAGGTGGCATCTTCTCCAAGATCAAGACTGTCCGGAGACAACCGGTCCAATGGATTGTACGCCGCCGATGTCATTCCGGTAACCTCAAATGGGTCGAGGACGTGAACGGGTCCGAACCGTCGTCGGGCGTCGCCCGTGATCCGTGCGTTCTCACCTTTGGGGTCAATGACCAGGACCGGGCGCTCCGCCATAAGCAGGTTCGGGATGACGGTACCCACGCCCTTGCCCGCCCGGGTCGGTGCAAGGGTCAGCAGATGTGCCGGACCGTCGTAGCGCAACAGTCGGCCGGTATGGGGGTTGCGACCGATCAGAAGCCCGTCAGAGGCTTCCAGATTTGCCAGGTCTTTGCGGTCGGCGAACCGGGCCGAACCATGGCTGTCGTCGGCCTTTCGCGGGGACCAGAGACCGATGCCGGTGTTCACGATCAGGAGCGTTACTGCCGTGCACCAGGCCGAGCCATAAACTACGATGGTGGCAACCCAATCGAGGAAACTGGTGGGACCGCCCGAGATCGGCACGTGCAGACCATAATGCCGGATGAGAGCCAGAACGACTGTCCCGATCAAAGTGGCAATAAGCAGATAGACGGCGGCGAGAAACAGTACGAACGGAGCCGTCCATACGATCAACCCGATACCGGCCAGGAGGCGAAACGCCGTGAACGCCCAGCTCATCGATCACCATTTGGCTGTTCTGAATCGGATGCCGGAACCGGGGAGGGGGTATCGGGATCTGCAAAGGCTTTGCGGTCCTGGTCCCGCGAGAGGTTCCGGATCAACCGTTCCATCATAGCCGCAGCACTTGCATCACGTTCGGCCAGATCCATGAGCGCCCCGCCCAGGATCACCTTGCGCCGTGTATCCAGCTTGCGTTGTCTGGTGGCTTCCCGGTTACGCACGGCCTGAAGGCGGGCCTTGGCCTGGGCAAACCGCTTCTCTGCGCGTTCGAGTTCTGTCTCTGCCATATCACTGCTCTTGTTGGGAAAATAATCTATAGTTGAATCACATGTTGATTAACTCGTCCTTAGCGCGTACCCGTAGGCCTGTAAAGGACAAGGGCGCACTTATGCAAACTCTCCACCTGTGGCTCCAAGATTTGCGTGCGATCTCTCTGGGGCAAAGCCCCGGCCGATGGCCATCCCCTTCGATGCGAAGCGCATCGACATGGAAGGGCGCGCTGCCCCTTCCAAACCATCCCATGCCAACCTGCGCGGTTGGATTGCGGCCGGAACGTCAGTCCCAAAATCGCGACCGATGCCCCATGGTGGGGGCCGGTCTGCTTTCGAGGCTGTCGTTCCGGGGGGTGTCGATCTGTGGTGCTGTGGCCCTTGATCTCCACCGGGTTTGCCCCAGGCAAACCGCCGATGTGTGCCGCCAATCTCCCGCCCCCCATAAGGTTGGGGAGATTGGTGGAACGCATCGGCAAGCCCGCGCCTCAGAGGTGCAATGCACCGCTTCGTTCGGGCTGTCTTTTTCCCTCCGACCCCAGCCTTATGGGGGGCGGGCCTGCGGGAAAAAGGCTACTGGCCCGCTGGACCATGCCGGAACATGGGCCTGGGTCAGTAGCGGCGCGCGTCAGCATTCTTCGCATCACAGAGCGGGGCAGGGTGCATGGCCAGCTACCACCTCTCCGTAAAGACGATCAAGCGCAGCGCGGGACGATCTTCGACCGCGGCGGCGGCGTACCGTGCGGGCGAGCGTATCGAGTGCCAGCGCGAGGGACGGCTGCATGATTACACCGCCAAGCGTGGCATCGCAGAGACCTTCATTCTGACGCCCGAGAATGCCCCGTCCTGGGCGCAAGATCGGTCATCGCTCTGGAATGCCGCCGAGGAGAGAGAGACCCGGCGCAATTCCGTTACCGCCCGCGAATGGGAACTTGCGTTGCCCTCCGAGATCAGCGCCGAAGATCGGTCGCAGATCACCCGCCAGTTTGCCGAGGAGCTGGTCAGCCGCTACGGCGTGGCGGTGGATGTGGCGATCCACGCGCCGCATCGTGAAGGGGATCAGCGCAATCATCATGCTCATGTTCTGACCACCACCCGGAAGTTGGAGCCGGAGGGGTTCACTACCAAGACGCGCGTACTTGATTCCGCAAAGACCGGAGGTGTCGAGATTGAGCAGATGCGCGGTGTCTGGGCTGAATTGCAGAACCACGCGCTTGAACGGGTGGGGGAGGTGGAGCGCGTTGATCACCGGTCATTGGAGGTGCAGCGTGAGGAGGCTCTGAGCCAGGGTAATGCGCCGAAGGCTGAGGAACTGGATCGTGATCCGGAGGTCAAGTTGGGACCGGCGGCCAATGCCATGGAACGCCGCGAGATGCGTGCGGCCGAGCGTGAGGGCCGCGACTATGAACCCGTCACTGAGCGGGGCAGGGCGGTACATGCGGCCCGCCACACGCGGGCGCTCTTTGCCGAGATGCGGGAACGTCTGGAGCTGGCGCGGGACACCTATGGGGCCGAGCGTGAAGCAGGTCAGGGACGTGTATCAGCCGGTCTGGCAGCGCTCAAAGCTGTAGCCGCGAAAGAGCGCGGCGCGCGGGCCGGACCGGAGTACATACGCGAGAGGCTGACGTGGGTCGTGGGTCGGTCGAAAGACCGAGACGACACGCCGAAGTCCGAACGCCGCAACCATACGCGCGAGCGCCTGAAGGAGATCATGGATAGGGACGCCGGAAGGGACGGTCAGGCGGCGGTCCACAAGTTGGTCGGTCACGGTGATCCCGAGCTTGACGAGTACACCGGATGCGATGCGGGTCAGCCATACGTGAACGAGCGCCTGAAGGATTTGCTCAACAAGCCGCGCGAAAAGCTGGAGATCGAGAATGCGCGTGATCAAGAGAAGAATCAGGAGGTCGAAAAGGACCGGGACATCGATCGGGGGGCGACATACGGAGTATAGTACTTAGTCAACCAACCCAATTCGTGACGGTTCTACTTTTTCGTGCTACAGATAGAGTCGTACAACCATTGGAGGGAAAATTGTTTAAGCGCATTCTTTCATATGCCTTTGCTCTAGTTCTGGTTCCAAACTTTGCTTTAGCTATTCCAGATTTTTGGAAAACTGTGGGTTTTGATACACCAACTGATGTAGTCGTTTACGCGGATCATGAAGATCCGAACAAATTCTATGTCATGCCTAACACAATCTACTTTGTCAAAGATGGAGAGAACACGCTGTTCGGGATGTCGCATTGGGGGGTGACAAAGAAAGATAACGACGGTGTCGGTGGATCAGTGACTTTTACTGCAACCGCTGGATTTGAGAACAAGGAGTTCGTCGAGGGTGCTTGGGCTGATTTTCGGAAGAATAATCCAGATGCTAAGCTTCTTATAGTTCCAGGCGAGGAGTGGTTTGTTGAGTTTCTGCTCGCAGAGGATTTTATTAGCTCACGTGATCCGAATGCAATAGCGGAGAGAGCAAAAGCTCAAGCCAATCCAGACAAACCTGTAGAAATCGTGATATCAGGTAACGACCCTTCAGAACCGGAAATCGTTAGTTCTGAGGGTGCCCAAATTACCTTTGCTAGGTCTGCCCAAGCAGTAGACGCTTTTCCCGCAGCACAACCCGGTGTGCCTTTCGCTTTCACCACGCCTCTATCTCGCTTGGGTTCGAGGCAGATTGCATATGCGAACGACGAATTTGAAGACGTTGACCGGCCTTTGGCAATGGTGGTTCGGTATCAAATGAAATATACGGGTTTGGGTCCCAGATATAAGATCAAAATTTCTGTCGATTTCAACAGAGTGTATACGTACTTTCAGACGGCGTCTTCCAGTAGCCGTTGGTTTGGACTGCGAAAGGCGAGCAACGTCCAAATAACCAAAGACCTTCAGTCAAGCGGTGCCGTAAAGTACGAAATCCTTGAAGGCGCGTTGTCGCCTGAAGATAAGGAGGTCGCGGCCGCACAAGAGTTGTATACGCTGCTCACTAACGCGCGCGTCAACGGTACGGGACTGTTTAAACCAGCATTTGAGCCTAGTCTTGTTGGTGGAGGTGCTGGAAATGCGGGAGGGTGGCTTGGTTGGGGCAGGAGTTCTAAGTCCTTCAGCGAGGTACTGTCGCAGAACACCACTGCCGAGTTCATAATCGAAAGGAAGGAAACTTCCACCAGAGTGCACAGCATGGGGATTTCAATTGGCGAGTTTTGCGAAGAGAGCCCGGAGCTATTCGTCAATCTCTCTGAGCCAAACCCTAGATGCATTGATGTCGCTGAAATTGCAAAGGTAGACGAAGTTAAGGCAGATTGTAACGCGAAGAATGCCGACGCACTGGAGACACTTGCAAACCGTCTTGTTGCTGGTGAAATTGATACAGAAGAGCACGAAAAAATCGTAGGAGTTCTTCTGAAGCAATGCATTGCGTCAGCAGCGGCCTACTAAGATGTCAAAACTCTACTTGATAGGCTTAGCATCGGCAGCATACCTGATGACGCTTGCAAACATTGCACAAACGGCTTCCTTTAGATCGAGCTTCTTTGGAGAGTTCACTGTTTCTACCGAAAACGGCGACGAGACGTACCACGTCTTTAGAGAGCTGGATGATGAGCAAGCGTTTAGGTACGCCCCAAGCGAGTTGAAGCTTTCGTCTGGACAGGGAGCTCCTGTGTCCACGATTGTGGCGCAATCTCTGATATTCGATGATGCCGTATCTGCAGGCTTCACATTTGTTCTCCAGTCAAATGCCTCTCCAGAGGGGCTCTTGAAACTAAAATCTGCAGTTGCAGAGAAGTCTGGTGTGGCGAACCCTGTCATTGGGGCAGTCGGAAGCATTGAATATAAGCTCTACATCTACGTAGTTGTGGAGGGCATATCTGACCAAGGTTATGCTGTTCGTAGGATTGATCAGGGAACTAGAACGGTCGATTCAAGCATAGCAGCAACTTTGAAGATCGACTCAATCGATGAAGCTTCGCTTCGCAATTTGTTGGAAGGCGAAGATGGCGTTCTACTGATTGCGTATGTTCAGTCTTTACCAGTTTCGTACGAGGTTGGTCTGGATAGTGCGGATAACGCTCCTACCGAATTGCTTCAGTTGTTTTCAAGCTCGCGGAGTTTACCTTTAGAGCCGATCTATCAGAATGAACTGGCAAACTCCGCAGAGGATGAAGTGCCGGAGATTGCTGATCGGCTGAAGAGTATCGGGCCCTCCATCTTTGGTAGTACACCAGCATTAGACTTAGAGACGCTTGCGTTAGAATGGGTTGTTAACGAGGAACGTCTTCAGGCTTCGGCCAGCCAACCCAAAAAGACTTATATTCTGAGAGCCACCGACTTAACGAAGTCTACGCTTCGAGTTCCAGTAATTTGTGCGACTTTCCCTCAAGCGGTGATTGACGCCGATAGTCTTGGGGTAGGGTGTGAATAGATGGATCATACAATAGTAAGGCTATTTCGAGCCTGCATGCTGTCGGGCCTGTTTGTTTTGGGCGCATTATCGGCAGCCGCGCAAGAAAACCCGGTCGCTAGTTTGGAAGACATAGATGAGCTGCCGTTCTTCGATACGGCCGTGGGCTTTTCTCAGGTTACAGATGTCACTGTATATCAATCTTTCGATCCAACCAGGGAAATTTTTTATCTTTTACCCACAACAATAGAGGTAGACAGTCCGACATATAGGTACACAAACCTTCGCGGAAGGTACGAAGGAAGGTTGGATGCCAACGTAACGCTCACAGTTCCACAGACAAATTCAGTAGAGATGGTTCGACAAGATATTCTTAATCGTTTTGCAAACGCGGAGTTTCGTGTCGTACAACCAAAGGAAGCACGCTTCTACTTCACTGCTTGGGGTGACAAATCAAGAGTGAATTCGTTTGGAGCGAGTATACGACCGTATTCCACTGTTCCAATTTCCGTGGAACTAGGTGAGCCTTTATCTCGCGTTCTACTTCGCCAACTATCGTCTGCGGCAAACATCTTTTCAGTTACGATGACATATACTGTCACAGGAGTTGTTCTCAACTCTGATGGCTCACCACGAGTAGGTGAGCGAACATTCACCTTGGGTCGCACGATGGGATTTAGCTGTGGTTCGTCCCCGGAACGAGTTGTCAATACCGCTACGGGTGAGACAGGCTGTATTCTACGAGACTCCCTAACCGGAGAGAAGGTCAGAAGAATTCAGGAACTCCTTCGTGTGTTGGGATACTACGAGCTTCCTGTGGACGGTGTCGTCGGCCGCTTTACAAAATCTGGAATAGAGAAATTTCAGTTGGATCAAGGTTTGGAGCCTTTGGGCATCGCTGACTCTAATCTTCTTAGCCTGCTAATTCAGCGGTATTGTGAGAAACAGGATGAGTTTGAGGCAACAAATTCTGACATTGTTGGAGTTGAGACAATATGTGGAACATAGGCAAACTATCAGTTGGCGCGATTTTTGCGACTACGTGTCTCGCGGCGCCAAGTTTAGCCCTTCCTGACCTGTATGAGACTGCCGCGAGTAACGGTCGATATCCCATTTTCACTCTATACAAGGATCATAGTGACCCAAATAAGTTCTACTATCCAATCGACGCGGTAGAGATCGTAAGTGAAGGTGGCCGATATAAATTCCTCTTGTCACATTGGGGCATCACCGCTCCTGATATTGATGGCACCGGAGCCAACCTGACCTTCTCTGCGCGCCCTATATATAATTTGGAGGCTTACCAGAACGCGATTTCCCAAATTAAGCAGAACAACCCAGATGCTGTATTCGCACCGATGCCAATTGTCGAATCTAACTACGAGCTTATTTTGGATGATCGATTTGTTTATGGTTCTAGATCGGAGTACCTTAAAGAGGCTGCAAGTCGAGAAGAGGAGAGTGGTACTCAGATCGACATTGTTTTGTCGGACGACGATGACGGGCTGGAGATACCAGACGATGGGAACGCGCAGAAGTTTGTGCCGTCTTCCGGTTATGAGAGAGTAAGAGGCGGAAGCTCAACTAGTTCCCAGGCTTTTACCATCTCTCTAGAACGTCTGGGCGCTCGCGTATTGGCGAGTGAACAGGGAAGTGGCGGCGGCGCTATTGTTTTGAGATATAACTACAAGGTCATCGGGGTTGGTCCGAGACTGCATGCCAAAATCACCGTTGATTGGAAGAAGGTTTCCGAGCATTTCCAAGCGGAGGCGGAGGGATCGTTTTACGGCGGAGCCGTCACAGCAGGAATGCTCGCTTCATACAAGAAGCTTCGCCAGAATGGTGGAGTCTCATTAGAGATATTGGATGGAGGCGCGGAAGAGGACGAAGCGCTAAGCGCCTACGTGAAAGAACTGTATGAAATCCTAACTAGGGCATACATTGGAGGCACTGGGCTCTTCGCTGACCAATTCGAAAATACTCCTCCACGAAATCTGCCCAAGGGCGCGCTATCGAAGGCGGCGGGTTGGGGTGTTTCTGCTTCAGCATTCTATGAAAAGATCGACCAAGAGGTGCAGTCAACCTTTGTCGTAAAGAGGGAAGAAACCACGGAATCGTGGTTTAGCGTTGGCTTGTCGCTGGGTCGGACATGTGAAGAGGGGTCGTTGGAGTTTATTAACTTAACCGCTAGCGCATCTAGTACGAACCACCCCCAGCTTGGAATTGCAGATGCGGGGAATGCTTGTATTCCGCCGCAGTCTCTCGCAGGCTTTCGTACGAGGACAAACACCTGTGTAATCGCAGCTGAGGCGAGCGCTGACAAATTGGCGGCTGGAGGTGTGAAAGAAGAAACTGTTGAGAAGCTTAGAGCGGCTTATGTCGAAGCCTGTCTGAAGTGAGATGACCAGGCTATCGACGATATATCTGGCAATATCATTTGTTGCTTTTGTCGTCCTAAGCGGCTGGTCTTCGGCTGAGGGAATTTCGAGCATAGATCTTTTGAGTGATCGCGACGAAGAACACTTACCTCAGATTGTTGTTGATGTCTGCAAGATCCCTCAGAACCCGTTTACGGCCTACGCCGCTTCGATACCTTCCGATGTTGATTATGATCCTAGCCAAAACCCAGCAATCCACTCCGAGAACGGCGTAATGAGACTCTCAATTTGTGTGACCTTGCACTGTCCTGTTCGGATTGTTCTCACAGGAGAAGAAGTTCAGTGTAATGAAGAGATTTTAGCGAAAAATACAATTCTAGAAGTTATTCCGGGCGGGAGTGGTTTTTCTTCTTCAGATCGCTTGAAAAACGTAGTGTCTGTTGGGGAGCTTAGTACTTCGAGTGGAACAAAGAGCTTTGACTTTGTAATTGAGTTGACGAGCTTGGGCACGAGAGCACTATTGCTGGGAGTCGATTTCATAGCCGTAAAAGTCACTTATTTTGTGGATGATAAGTTTGGGGCACGAGATAGGTATTCCATCGGTATGCTAGTTGAGCTTAGTTCATGTGAGGAAAGTCCGTCGTTGTTTTGGCACACTAATGCTGGTGCACCCGGCTGCCCTGTATTCTAACTTAGGTTGGTGCGTCAAAACCATGCTGAGAAATCTAAGATGACTCACTTGCAATAATTAAAGATCCGAAAGTCAGTTAACGAGGACTTCAATTGGACTTCCTCTGGAGGGAAAAATGATCAAGAGGCGGTTATTTTTTTGTGGCGTCGCGGTTCAAGTACTTTTTGGTTCTGCAACCATATCATTCGCTCAAGACTGTAATTCGGAGAATGTGGAACAACTAAAGAAAAGCTGTATTGCTATTTTGCGGGATGTTGCCGCAACCATTCAGACTGGGCGGAACCTTGAAACTGTTGCTTGGGGCAAAGGGCAAGAGTCAATTAAGCCAAGTTATGATTGTCTGAAGGGTGGGTATGACTTGGGGGTGGCTCTGTTCAAAGATTGCAATCCGTCCAGCCCAGGAGTAAATCCAATAGCCTGCGTGCAGACATTAGTGGGTGTGCCTGACACCATTAAGGCGTGTGAGGCGGCTATCAGCTTAGTGCAAGAAGCATGGTCCTTGTACGAGCAAGCGAAGTTCCTCTATGGGACGGCAGACGTCGCTTTCTCTGATCAAGGAGGGAACGAGATCGCGGAGGAGCTGAAAAAGTGTGGGGAGCCAGGTTGTTTGCAGTTGGCGCAGGCATTGTCGGAGTACGCACAACAGAACCGAGACCGTGCTCAGCGTAACCAGGACAGGCTTAAGGAGCATGAGAACCAGCTAGTCGGGGTCAAGGGCGAACTCGAAGCGTGTCAGCAGGACTCCAGTTCTTGCGATAAGATACAGCAATATCAAGTTCCAGAGCTAGAACCCATAGATGCCGGACCCCCCGACATTATCTTGAATTAACATCCAGATGCTTTCGAAGTCCGATTTATGCTTCTCTTTTCTGCGATATGTCAGCCTGCCAAAAACGGTCCTTATTGTCGGTGACAAATACGCATGACAAAATTTTCAGATGATCAGTCACCTGTGTCTAAAAAATGTTCGGGTGTTGGCCGTCCCTGATGAGCAAAGTGAATCTTGAAATACACTACGTGCGAAGCTGTCCCACAATCGATATTGCGGACGTTTAGATGACCACGCGGCGTGAAATTGTGCTGATTAACAGAGACGAAGGTGAGACTGGCGGGCTGTCGGCATTGATGTGCGTATCTTCGATTTTGTCAAAGACGCTCTTTCCCAAAGGGATGTGAACCAGAATTACGTCGAGCTAGCGATTTCGATTTTGTCAAAACCATCGGAGGAAACACCAGAAGAATTGTGAGAATGGGCAACCAGCCTACTCGACCAAACCTCACCAGTTGAACTCCCTGAGGGTCTGAGGTCTAAACTACGAGAGTGACTCACAATTGTGATACAGCACCTGGTTCAGGAGATGCACCACTGTTCGACGCAGAGACCCTAGAAGTTATTGGACTGCACCGCGCCGCCAACGATGATCAAAAGTATTCAGTGAGGATTGACGCGGTAGTTTCCCAAAGTGCGTTCCTGCGAGGGGTGACCACTTCTAATCCGTGACAGAAACGTATGAGTTTTGACAGATTAGAGCGGGTTCTTCGCTTGCTCCAAGAGAGTGTCATACCTTGTCTGATAGTTGTGCAGGTGCTCTTCGATGAGCCCATTAATCTCATCAGGCCAAGGCTGATCGACCCATATCGGATCTTTTTGAGACCCTGAAGACCTCAAGGCTAGGTATATGTCGATGTGATGCAGAAGCTTTATCAGCTCTGCTTCTAGCTGTTTGTCACCTCCGAAGTGATGGAAGTTGCTCTGAATTATCTCTCGTGTTTCGTGGTGGTTCTGAATGATCACTTCTTGATCAAATGCCGCAATGAATTTTTGTTTGTCTTTATCGTGACTTCTAAAATTTCCCGACTCCCAAGCAATATCACCCCTCATCAAACGGCAATGAAGAGGCCAAAAGAACTGAGACAGTTTCTGCTCCAAGTTCGCAACTTCGAGCCGCCAACTCTCAAGACGAACAGCGTCCTTGTGTTTGGAGTACCTCTCCAACAAGAATTTTGAGACAAACCCAAGAACTGCAAAGCCAAGGTAAATCAACAGATCGACGGGTTCCGCTCTCAAAATGATGCTCCATAAGCTTAGATTTGAAAACTAGTTTTTAGCGAAGACTCCCGTTAGTCAATGGGCCGCCTAGGGAAGATCGATTCTGGTCAATAAACTCGTGCCAAAAGGTTTTCGCCAAAAACGGTCCGTTGTGACAAATCCACAGGACCAGCGGGATATCAATCACTTGGTTGTGGCAAAAACGTCATGCAAAACACTCCCAGTTTTGGCAGGTTATTGGCTTGGGGAAGTGTGAGCGATACCTGAACTGCGACTCCTATTGCCTTTGAGGGTAGGGGGCTCGGCCCATTTCCTCCAGCATCTTTTCCCGGAACACCTCGGCGGGCGTCTTCCACCCCAGGCATTTTCTGGGCGTTGCGTTGAGGCGGTCGCAGATCATTTTCAATTCATGATCTGAGACTGCCGTGATGTCGCGCTTGCGGGGAAGCCAGCGCCTCACCCTGCGGTTGGTGTTTTCGACGGTGCCTTTTTGCCATGGAGAGGATGGATCGCAAAACCACGTTTGCGTCCCGATCTCGGCCTGAAGGTGTGGCCAGCTGACGAACTCGGTGCCGCGGTCGAAGGTGATGGATTTCAGTGCCAGATGGGGCAGGTCGCGCACCGCCTTCATGATCTTGCCCATCACGGGCTTCGTGCGCTTGTTCGGGTTCTTCAGCATCACCGTGAACCGGCTGACGCGTTCGACCAGTGACGTGACATTTGACTGGCCAAAAGCCTGTTTGAACAGCATCAAATCACCTTCCCAATGACCGAACTGGCGTCTGTGTGCGACGTCATCCGGGCGAAACAGGATGCTGACATCACGGTCAAACTTGGGGGGCTGGCGCTTTCTGGCGCGGCGTGGCCGACGATACGCAGATACCACCAGAGCTCGTCGGCCATGCCTTCTCTGGAATAGATGTAGCGGTAGATTGTTTCCTGACAGACGCGCAGCTTTGCGCCTTCATAGATCATTCGGTTGCCGATCTGCTCAGGCGTCCAGCCATTTTTCAGCCGCTCGACGACACGCCTGCGCAACTCGGGATGGCGGATCAGTTTACGTTGCCGGGCGCGCCGATCCGCAGCTTTCCGATGCGCAGACGCGCCGTAGTAGCCATCGCATTTCGGCAGACAAGGATCCGAGAAGAAGTTCCGCTTGATCTCTCTGTGAATAGTGGCTTTCGAGCGCTTCAACACACGTGCCATCTCTCGAACAGGGACTTCCGCGTGCCTCCAGCGCTCAATTCTACGGCGCTCTTCGATGCTGAGTTGCGAATACACTGTCCCCATGCCATGATCTCCTCATTAGATAACCCATTGGTTTCTAATAGGAGTCGCACTTGGAAGTAGCGCGCACCAAGCTTCATGAATGCGGCGTATAATCTTTATTATGTAAAATTGCGCGATCGCGATGCGGTGTCATTTCAATCATGCTCACCTCTACATATTCTTACGCCAGCAAGTTCTGAGAGAAGTTGGGTGAAAGCGAGCATTGTGTTCTGAAGATTTCTCAGATCCGCTATACATTCGTTTCTTTTAGCCCACTGTAACTCATGGGTACGCTCTGAAGTTGTCTCTTCTCGACTTGCCTCGAAATCGGCAAGTGGTTCATGCCATCTCGCGAGAAAAGGCCCAAGGCACTCAGTAAGTAGGGCCATGCAAACCGACGCAAAATTCATATCGCTATCGAACTTTGATGGCCTTAGGTCTTTCAGGACGAGCTTAGTTGAATTGAAAATTCTATGCAGTGAAGAAAGCACATCCCTTAGATGCCCGGACTCGTCAAGAAAAGGCTGAGTCGCGATACTTGTCCCAAGGTCCACCAAAATTTTCCAGGCCGCATCGCGTTCTTCGTCTGTGGGTTTGAATGTTGCGTTGATTGGACCGGCAGAAATCGTAACTGAGTCAAGCTTGATCATTGCGGATCTCCCCAAATGAAAACCTTTGAAACTAATCCAATATCCTCTTTGAAAACTCGTATAGCCGCTCATACCGCCAGGGATCATAGTGGGCTACCCCATCGTACGACCCAAATGCCTTATCAATGAGTGACTTTCTATCGGGACACCAAAGCGCTTCAATCTTAACCAACTGTAGTCCCACTACCACGTATCTGAACATCAACTCCGAGCAGATTACCTTGGGCTCTGACGTTACATTTCCAGGATATGAAAACCCTAAGCGAGACTCAAACTTATCATGAAAGTCAGTCTTTGAGATCAAGAACCGCAGTGCGCATTCTAGTGTTTCATTAGACAGAATTTCTATGGGCTGGCTTTCGATATCCTCTAAAGCTCTAAAGCGGCTGATTACGGCGACCTGAGTGACATTAGTGGCTATGCTGGCTGCCGTTCCAACCCGGATAGTGTCATCCTTAAGAACTCTGAGCAGGTGATCACTCTCTAGATTTGCTGTGACAACTGGTTCTCTATCGCTAAACAGTGCTTCTAGGGCTGTTCTTATGGCGGAAAATTCACCATTGCAGTAATTCGCTTCGTCTTCATGCCTCGAAAGATAATAAGTCGCAAGGGATAGAGCTAATCTCTCATTCTTGAAGCGCATTCTTGAGATGCTCAACTGCTCATTGCGCATCTGGTCCGTTTCCAATGCGTTCTCAGCAGCGGCAAGAAACTCAGTTGCCTTGCGAACATCATAGTGCCTCGAGGCTCGAATTCTCCTTGAAACACTTCTTAAGAAATAAGCCTCTCTTCCACTGATGTTGCTAGTTTCAGCTTTGTCAGGCCGCACTGGAATTGGCGAACGGATTCTCTTTGAGCGTTCTATGATCGAAATGGCGCTTGCAGCATGCTCCTCGGCGACTTCCCACCGATCGGCGCTCGCAACGACAGCGCCTAAGACCAAATATTTCAGGTAGTGTTCTAATCGATCATCTCGTTCCGATGGCTGAATAGTTGGATCATCGTAACAGTCCTCTTTGATGGCTTCGAAGTCGTTTTTAAACTGTGCGACGGTCCTATAAACCCGTTGAGGCGACGCAAGATTCTGGAAAATTGCATCAGTCTTTGAAAGGCTGTCAAACATAAGATCGGGCGGGTTTCGAGCCCCATTTATCTGCGCGGACATTAGTGCATCCGCACCCATATCAGAAAAAATTACGTTAGATCTGTCGCGCTCCCTAGAAAGTGTTTCTGAGATAAGGTCCTGCAGCCTGGTCCAACTGAAGTCGGCGCCCTGGTCTTCAGCGATAACTCTCAACATGTCCTTCTTGAGCTTGTCCTGCAAAGCACCTTCATCGTCGAAACGCTCGATGAAGCGATCAGCGCTTGACGCTTTTGTAGAAAACGAAGCCCATTTCTCGTAAGCTATATTAATGTCATCTTGTTCAAGGTAGCTCGCATACCGAGATCGGCCTCCGCTTGCTAAATCTCGAAGTGTAGATTGCTCGTCTTCTTCTTCCTGAAAAGCAAGTAGTCCAGAAAAAAGCTCTGGCGGTCGCATCACTGGTTTGCTGTCATCGCTTTCGCCAACTTCATCGATCATCGAATCAACAAGTGACCAAAGATGATGGACATGCAGATCGCAAAAGTCATCCAGCGCAAACGCATTAGTTAAAGCGGAGAATCGTCCATCTTTATTGCTTAGGTTGCTTACGAGATTCCTATCTCCTGTAATTAATACAAACCGGATTTTGGACTTTTTACTAAGATTACTCGAATTCAGAAGGGCAAGTTGGGCCAGCGCTTGGGCGTCGGTTACATTGCGTTCCGGTTTTCTTGTGCTTCCTCGGAATGAAATGATCACGCGCTCAAACATACTGGTCAAGCTTTCAAAATCACTCTTGTAAGGTTCATCGTCAAAGCTTGGAATAGATACCGGATCAGCGTCGCTATGATTGGGTATCACAAAGTCTCGAATGTCGAAGATACCTGAGTACGTTGTATTCAATTCATAATAGTTGTCCCACTCACGAACTGCGGAATGGGTAGATCGACTGCGTTCGATAAGTCTTCGCGCCAAAGCGATAGAAAACTCACCAACATTGTTTTTGATGTGCTCAATGGATCCTGGGTCGCGAAGTTCGGCGCGAAGTAGTACCAACGCATTGTCGATTTCTCGTCTCTGCCGACTCTCAATGTGGGATACGTCGTGCCGGGTAACGAAATCTACTTCTTTACGTACAATCCGGTATAGATCCAGCGTCTCTGAGTAGTGTTCGGATAGCTGATAAACTGGATGAAGTTTCTCAGAGTTGAGAAGGATAGCTCGGCGAGCAAGCAGTCGAGCAGTAGCTTCGCCTTGTTGTCGCTCCAGCATAGCCGTTTTTAAAGCGTCTTGGTTACTTCCGAAGATTGTAGGTTGAAGGGGGAGAATCTGGCCTACGCCATTACCTTCGATATTGTCGTCGGCTGGGCCTGTCTTCCACGGAGCACAATAACTCATGACCACATCGCTATCGTACAAGAAGACGACTTGACGATTTTCCTCCTTGGCCCTTCTGTCTCTAAGCCACCTTCGCAGATCAGCCGCCTTTCTGCTTTCAAGAAGTGCGAACGCCGCATTGCGAATGAGTTGATCGCGATGCTCTCTTGGGCTTCTTGGTCGGGCCGTTATGCGCACGTTACGCTTCCTCCTCGAGAAGAGCTTCAAATTGAGAAGCGCGACGACGTGGTTCTTTGGCGTGACTGCGTAATGGAGATTTTGCTGAGCTCATTAATTTTTGTGCGCCGGCAGTGAATGCATCCCTAACTTTTGCTAGGTGCCCTGGAATGGCGTCATTGAACGATCTCACATCCTGAGGCTGGAGGAACTGAAGCCGCATTCGTGTCAGAATCGTCATTACCGGAACAATCCAGTAGAAGGGCTTCTCGGCGGCGCAGACGACACCAATCATATTACCATTTTTGTCAAAGATCATCGCACCGTTGCGCGTAGTTCTGGGTGGCGACGCGAGGTCGGCTTCCGATCTTGAGAGGCGCAGTATCTGGGAGACCTCAATCTGCTCTTTCCCGACGTCAAAAAAGAAGCGATCGTAGTGATGGAGGATTTTGCCGACTGGTGCACCATCAATATAGGCATCTTGACCAAGACATTCTGATACACCCAATGCCGGAAAAGCATCTTGATTTGTAGAGAAATCACGGCCGATCTCTTCAACCGGGAGTACTTCGAAAGTCGAGACGAGTATGTCGGATTGAAAACAGCGTTCCTCCACCTCCTTCAGCCGCTGGTAACGCGGGGAAGCATGACCGATCTTCTTTCCTTCATGCCAAATTGTTGTTGGTGATGGATCGTCTCCCAACACCCATCTCGTCGTCAGTCCAAGAATACGGCCGTGCGAATCCTTAAGGAGGTGCGATAGTCGGATATCGTCTTTAAAATTATCGCTTTTGAGCAGTGCACCAGCGGTAATCATTCACGAAACCCTCGAGCTGCGTCGGTGGCCGAGCCTGTGCTGACCGTTGCTGATAGAACCACAGGATAGTTAAAAACACGCCGCTCAATTCCGCCAAGTGATCTTAAAAGTTCAGGTGAAGGTTTCTTTTCTTCTGAAGAATATTGTATTGCAAAGGCCCAATCTTTCTCCAAACCCTCCTCAAGGAACTTCGCTCCGTCGCAAGCGAGACGCTCGCGGGCAAAGCTATCAACCAAATGACTATTTCGCCGAGCCACTTGAAATTGAAGGTGTTTCCTGTCCCCTGCGACTTGGTCCAAGTCTTCTGAGTCAGAAAAGACATCAACCTCTGTGTATGAGTCGATCGCAACTCCGGATAGTACGGAGAGTATCGATACCTCGCCATCGCCGAAACAAAACTTTGGATCGGCGTCAGATGTCTTTGCGATCCTACTTATCGGAACGTCCGAACCAAATCGTACAAGAACACAGTTTTGTCTAGCTTCTTCGAAGGGCAGTTCAAGCCAGGCACTTATCTCTTCACCGGCCTGTTCGCGGGTTGGCAATTGTTGATAGTCTACCCGCCCTGTATTGATAAGATAGGCCACTAGTATCTTGTTGATAGGCGCACTCGTTGGTTCGAACGGAGTCTCACCCAGTCCTTTAAGTGTTGGGATGTATTTCGCGTCTTTGTCTGGGTCGAAAAGGAGTTCTTCGAGAAATTTGGCCACCTTTCCGCCAGTTGGAATATTTTCCTCTGCGAACGCCAGATAGAAAGCCTGTTCTCGCGAACTCAGGTAGTTCGGATCCATACCGGAGGACTTCATCATCCAAACCAACGCAGAGATCGAGCTTTCGTGCTCAATGATACGCTTCTCTTGAGGAGAAAGCTTATCGGGCATTTCTTGAAACTGAAAGTCGCTCCTGTCCTGATTGGATATCGATACGTACCTATTATCTCGAAGGAATGAGATCAATTCGAGCGGGATTCTCCAGAAACTATCCTGATCTCGACACCAGCAGCGGACGAGATCAATCAAAGCACCGTCGCCCGTACCGTAGATTGTTGCTGGCCGGGTGCAAACAACGCCGTTGACCTCCGGTGTATCGTTTGTCCAGTATCCTGAGAGGCCCCTCTCAGTAAAGCGTTCTGGTCCGAAGCCAATCGTGGAGAAACATAGATCGAACTCTTTCTTGCCATGATCCTTGAATGTCAGTTCGGCTTTGTCGTCGTTTTCTGTGATACCAATGCATTCCCAGTTTGTATGGATTAGGTTTGGATCGATTTCGTAGCCTGTGAACTCGGCCTTTAGTTGTTCAAGTACTCGCGGTGCGGGAGCGGCGTACCAGTTCATCAAGGGAAGATTCGTAAAGTTTCGCATTCCATCCAACATTGGCCAGCGATTGTAGTTGGGATGAACCAATCGATGATCTGCGGAATTTTGTAATGACAAGACGTCGTCGCCCATCTCAAAAAGCTCTGCGCGAATCTGGTTTTTCCAGAACGCAGCCATCAATGTGCAACCCGCGACGCCTCCACCAAGGATCGCAATTTTTTTGTGCTGCAACCATTCGTCGCCATACCGCCGGATTATCGATTGAGCCAGATTGAGGGCTCTTTGCTGTTGGAACAGAAATCCGGCTCGATAGCCAAAAGGACCCACCGAATATGTCTTGCTTAACCCTGGGACCTGAGATGATCTAAAAACCAGTTCTTCTAGGTCTCTCTTTGTACGCTCTTTCATCTTCGTCTTTGCGCTTTTTTGACTCCGTCTAAGCATGCCAGCTTGGAGAGTGTTCGTCACGCCTTTTCCCCTTATTGGACTGGAGCACCCGGCAAACGCGGTGCGGTTCAGTCTGAGGACTTGCTAGTCGTTCTCATTCAGCTGCCCAAGTTGCTCGTCTATCTCCTTGAGGCGCAGTCGAACCGACGCCCGGTCAGACATCGGGCCACGCGACGCACGGTGATCCGGAGCGCCTGATAACAAGGCGATTAGATCGTCACGCTCATCCTCTAACGCGACCAGCTGCTCCGCTCGGTTTCGTTCAGACTCGCTTTTCGACAGGCGTTCCCTGGCCTCACTGTCCTGCCTCAGACTTTGCTCCACCGCGTCAAGTTCTTGTTGGATCTCCGGATGATGCTCGGCGGCGATCCGTATGAAGTTACCAAACTCGTAGATGTGAAAATCCTGATTGCTTTCGCGCTTGAACTCCTCGACCAGTTCCGGCCGCGGTCCAAGCTTCTTGCCCTTATGGATCCACCACCAATCCTCCTTAGTGTCATCGGATATGAAAATGATCGGTCGCTTCTCGGCTTTCGCCTTCTCGATCATGTCTTTCCATATGATCAGGTCTCCGTACTTGCGGTACTCGTCACCATCCTTCTTTGCGTCGAGGTATCCAGGGGGAACTTTGGCCGCATATCTGGTCTCGCCCTCTTTCTTGATCTTCCCGAGTTCCGCTTCCGGCCAGCGTTGGCCGACACGATCCTCCAAGAGCTCTGTCAGGCGGTCTACCACCGTCCCGATCTCCGCCTCGGGATGCGCGTTCCGCGCGGCATCGATCCTGCCTTTGAAATCCGCCAGATGGACGTCAAGCGCCGAGACCTCGCGTTCGATATCGATCGTGGGGTGCGCCCTCAACTGTCGCAGTTGGTCGCGAGCCTGCCGGATCGTCTTCTCATAGTCACGGAGGATTTGATCGTAAGCGTCCATGCCGGAACGCTCCACGTCGAGCCGGTTTCGATGAAACTCCAGCGCCACCTGATAAGGCACCCAAAGGGACGGTTGCAGCACGCCGAAGAGGCGAAGCAACTCCTCGCGCACCGCTTTCGGGTGCCGCACGCAGTGCAGCAAGATATTCGCGTCGGGGACGAAGAGCGCGTGCGCCCAGATCTTGGCAAGCTCCTCGGCCGTTTTCGGATACCATCCCTCAAGCGCCTTCCGCATCCCTCACTCCCACCAAACGATCGGATCGACTCCGAGGCGCGCGGCGGCGTCTCGAACCAGCTCTCGCGTATCGAGATCGACGGTTTTGCCATTCTCAATCACGACGACCGAGCACGCTTTCGCCCGAGACGACGCTCGCTGCCGCTCGAAAGCCGCCATCAGAAGGTGCTTCCAATCCCGGCTGTTTCCCCAGCAGACCACCCGCCCATCGTTCAAGAGCAGGCCATGAGGTTTGATGTATTTTCGGACGATCGTGAGTTCTGGAGGAATGTCGAGGGCGCGAAGAACTTGATCGGCGCTCTCAAGCAACCGTTCGCGGGCGTAGTCCTTGACCAAAGTATCCTTGATATAAACCCGGACGGCGCGCGGATCCATGAAATGCCCGAGCTTGCCGCCGATCTCCGGCGCGCGGGTCCATTGCTCATAGTAGTTCGAGTGGTCGGCGTCCGACATGGTGAGCCAGCTCAAATCATCCAACTTCGCCCAAAGCGCCTCCTTGATCGCGCGCCTGATCTCCTCGGGCATGTTCATTGCACGGTCCCCCCACCATGGGGCTCCGGGAAGTCGAACCGAGGCAGTTCCAGCATCGCGTCGCCCTCGCGGGAGAAAAGATCAGCCTGATCCTTCATCCATTCCAGCATGAAGCTCCCGGCGCTGGCGTCGCGGAACTCCACCACCCCGGGCAGGCGAAGGCGCTCGATGTCGCCCTTCGCGCCTCGCTCCAGTTCGATCACCTCCGAAATCCTGCGGATATCGCTCACGAAGTCGAGGACCACCACCTTGTCTTTGTTTGGGCTCGTGCGCAGGCCGCGCCCCAATTGTTGCACGAAAATCCTGCGGCTATGGGTCACCCGCATGAACGCGATAAGGTCGACGTCAGGCACGTCCACGCCCTCGTTGAAGAGATCGCGGGTCGTAACCAGGTCAAGGGCGCCGCTCCTGAAACGGGCCATCACCTCGTCACGTTCGCGAGCGGACATCTCACCGGTGATGGCCTCGCAGCGTAGACCGAAGAGTCCGAGCATCGCAGCGAAGCTTTTCGCGTGCAAAACGGTGGAGCAAAACACGATACCCGACCGGCGGCTTTCGGCGTCGAATACCTCCCTGATCCTGCGGGCAGCCTCCTCGTCGCGAGTCGGCAGCAACAAACGCTTGTTCAACTGCGTGATCGAATACGCGTTGCGGGATTGATCACGCACGAGTTGCCAATCGATGTCGTCGGCGAACATGCGGTAGTCGGCCTCACACAAAAAGCCGCGCTTCAGCCCTTCCGCGATTCCGACCCGAATAACGGGTGGACCTAGAAGTGTGTCAATGTCATAGCCGTCCCCTCGCCAGGGTGTCGCAGTAACACCGCCAATCATAGAATCCAACATGCGATCAGTGACTTGGCGGAAGGTGTCGGAGCCGACATGATGCGCCTCGTCGATCAAAACGAGTCCGAAGTCCGGAAGCTCGCCCAGCCGGGCGACGGCGCTTTGAACGGTCGCGAATGTAATCCCCTCCCAGAACGCCGGCGTTTCGCCACCGATAAGACGGTGCGTCGGAATTGTCTTCGGAAGTTGGTCCCAGAACGCGCGTTGCAGCTGATCCACGAGCTCACGTGTGCCGGCCAACACAAGAGCGCGACCATCCGGGACTCGCGCGTCCGCGAAGAGACGCGCGGTCGCCTCGGACATCACCACGGTCTTTCCGAGGCCAGTTGCGAGGACCACCTGCCCTCTGCCCGTCTCCCGGAGAGCACCGACGAAAAGCTCAACCGCACTTTCCTGATAGTCCCTTAAATCCCTACGGGCGGACGGGAACTCCGGGCTTTTTTGAGCCATGGCGAGGAGCGTCGCGGGTTCAAGGATCCCGATCTTCAGGCCAAGCTTTCCCCAGCGTTCAATGGCGGCGCGCGTCGCGGGGCTCGCCGGGCGCGAGGTTGCGACATACATTCGCGAGGCGCGATAGAACCGCCCAGCTTCAGCGACCTCATCAACCGCTGCCGCCGTCGCGTAGCCATTGGTGGTGAACTTGCATTGAATGACCCAGAGTTCGTCATTCTTGCGACCCAGCACATCCGCGCCGCGATCTCCCGACCCGCCAACAACCCGCACATCCTGGAAACCATTACAGATCAATAGTCGAGCGAAGTCACGCTCGAAGGCCTGCCAAGGCCCTTTCAACAATCGTCTGGCATCCAGAAAGGCGTCCGTCATTCGAAATCCACATCCGGCTTCATGAGACGAAGTGAACAGGTCGCTCGAATGATCTCGTCGCGGTTCGCCGTCTCCAAGTCTCGCGACGACTGGTTCGCCAACCAAAGAGTATCGCCGAGATAGGCCTCATAGCGGGTGACGAGACGCCGCCGAGCCTCCTCGTCGATATGGTCGGCTCCGAAATCCAGCGTCTCATACGGGTCCAGCCAATACTTGCCATCGAAGAACAGCTCCGGATGCCGACTGAACGTCGCGACGACCGCCTGCGGATCCATGTATTCCCAGAAGCGACCCTCAGAAATCACTTTGGGCACATCCACAACCCCGCGCGCGGCCATCCTTCTCGCGACATGCTCCCGTTCGGGCTTCGAGAGTTCGGCGTAGAGTGTTTGCCCTTGACCCTCCGGGACCAAGCTCGCCACCGCTTTCGCGAACTCCTCAAGTCCCGTATTCGCCATCGATATGACTTCGGACGGCTCCAGCCGAGTGGCGGTTGCATAACTCGAGCGGTAATCGGCGAGAATATTCGCGAGGGTTACGTCATGGACCTGACCTTTCAAGAAGTCCAAGGTCTGTACCGAGAGTTCGGTCAGCAAAGCGTCCAAGGCCGTCATCGTCGTCGACCGAAACACGTCGTGGGTCGGATCGATTACAAACGCATATGTCCGGGTCGCGACGTCATCGAGTTCAAACGACCAAGGCAGACTGCCCGTGAGCGCCTTATCCGTGGGATCCGAGGCGAAGGCTTCCACTTGGAATTCCACTCGATATGTGGGGTGCACGTATTTGCGCGACAACTCATGGATCTCGATGCGCTCGGCCGTTGGCTCGGCGGGTTCCGGATCCGGTGCGACGCCCGCACCGTCGGAACCGTCCTGCGAGCCGCCGCCGTCGGTCGACCCGTCCTCCCCATCGTCAAGGAAACCATCCGGAAGATCGGTGTCGCCACTCTCCCCCAGAATTTCCTTGTCCTGCTCCTCGACCAGTTTCCACCACCGCTCGTCGTCAAGATAGTCGGCGTCGTTCTCATAAAACGACTGGGCCATCTGCTCTGACCGGTCGTTGTCCTTGACCACGAGCACCCGTGACCACAGACCGTTCTTGCCTTGCGGGCTGGAGCGCCGGAACGCTTGGAACAATTTGTAGAGTGGGCTCGTGTTGCCGTCGAAGCCACTTTGTTTCGCCGCCTGCGGCCGCAGTGGGCCCTCACCCCGGACGACGCGTAACATCTCCTCCCAAGACGGGTCGTCCCGTTCAAAGCGATCTTTCGTGTAGCTCACGCGGCAATGGTCGAGGTGAACCTCCCCCACGAAACGACCGCGGCTCCGCGGATCGTCAATCGGATACTCGATCTCCGCATTGTCCCCGTTGTTCCAAGCGAAAAGGTCTTTCGAGCCGATCTCGATCTTGCGGCCGTTCCGGATGAAGTCGATACCGAAGTCTGATTTGTGCAGATAGCGTTGGAGTCCAACCCATCCCCTCACCCGGCGTTCGGTCGTCACGATTTCGCAATTCGGGCCGCTGTTGGGGCATTGCTCCTCATCGCCGCTCAAGGCCCGCATGCAATGCGTGCAATACCTCCGCGGCGCGAGCGCGACGTCGAACCGCTCGACCGCGTGGACAACCGTCCCGTCGCTCAGCTCCACCGAACGGTCGGGATCCCAGTGACAATGGCGCCTGGGCTCAAGTTTCGTTCCGTTCACCTTCAGTCTGATCCGGCCCGCCTCGGATTCGCGCAAAATCGCGGAATAGGCGCGCGCGAGATGCTTGCGGATCGTTCCGAGATTGGCCGATCGCGCGAGATAGGCGCGCTGATCGGGCTTCAGCTTCGTGATGATAATTTCGGTCCCGTGCTGGGTGTGGTCCGGCTTCACCCGTGTTTGTCGCGGTGTTTTGTAGCTCTGGCTTGCCCGAAGCCCCTCAAGGTCGATGCGCACACCGACCCACTCCGGCTCGCCTGCGCGCGTGGTCCAAACCTCGGTAACCGTGCCGAGCCGCGCCGTGGCGATGTTGAAACCCATGCCGAACAGCCCGAGATTGGTCAGTGGATTGTTCCCCGACCAGCCAGCTCGAACCGCGCGTTCTAATACATCGATCGCCATTCCGGGTCCGTTGTCCCGGATGGACAGACGCGCGTCGCCCTTGTTGGAGGTTGGAATCGTGATCGTGATCTCGGGATGCTCTACCGGCGTGCCCGCGCGAGCAGCCTCGACGAAACCGTCTATGCTATTGTCGATCAGTTCCGCGACGCATCGCCATTGGTGAAGATTGATCTCGCCCAGCATTTGCAAAACGCGGGCGTCGGGAGTGAGATCAAATTCTTGGGTCATATTTTCCACCAATAAGAAACGCTATTCATGAAATAGTTGAATTGAGATCGCGAAAAAAGCGCGACATCCAAAAAGCTTTGAAAATCATCAATCAACCCTAGGAACGGGCGATTAAAGTCCCGCTTGGAAAGCGCCGGTCGTCATCCTTGTAGCAAATCACGTGACTTGGAAGCGCCGTCGCGTGCCACCCGGGAGGAAGCGCAGCTATGCATAGCCTTAGGACCTCTCGCGTCGTCATGTCAGGCCGCTGAATATCGACCTCGTTGGTCTCGAAGTCGGGCTCGAAGGAGTTTCGGGAGCTCGCGTTCGGGCGCTGGAAGCGCAAAAGGTAGGGCAGGCCATCCTTAAGATGCTGCATGACCTCGGCGACCGGCCGCTTCCCCACTTTGAATTCGACGAAACAGTCATCCAGCCGAATGGGGTGCTGCGTGTCGAAGTGGTCCTGTTTGTAGGTCGTGGTATCCCTTTGCTGCCCAGGATCGTTCGAGCCGAAGCCGGAATGGTTCCAAGGGAGTTTCCCGTCGCCACCGTAGTGAGCGATCAACGCCGCCTCGAGATCCATCGCCGCGAAGACGAATATCCGCACCGCCTTGAAATGAATATCGCCAGGGTTGATGTTTTGTCGGCCATCCAACTTACGCATGTGGCGTGTCAAACGGTTCAGCAGACCTTTCGAGCTCTCCGCTTTTCCAATGTAAAGAAGCTCCCCTGTCGCACCCGAAATCAGGGCGTAAACGCCGGGCGCGTCCGTAACTCGTGTCAGGTTCACCGAGGTGAGTTCGGCGCCGTTCATACCATCAAGAAGGGCGACGATGTCTCTCAGGAGGGCGCTTGGCAGATCGAATTCCAGCTCCGCATAGCCGTCGTTCATGCCATTTCCGCCGCATCCAGTTTTTTGGCGACGCTAATTCCAACTACCCGAGCCAATTCGGCGGGCACCGCGTTTCCGAGTTGGCGCATGGTTTCGCTCCATGATCCGTGGAAGCGATAGTCATCGGGGAATGTCTGCAAACGGGCGGACTCCCGGACGGTGAAGTATCGTATGAAACCGTCCGCACGCCGGAGCATGTTCTCTCCACCAGGAACGCCGTGCACGCCCGCTTTAAGGGTTTTGGAAGGTTCGTCCAAAAAACTGCCAGTATGCCCTTTGTAGCTTCGGGCACCGGGCTGGAAGCGGTGATCGTGGAAGGCGGCCGCGCGCTGTGTGTGACGCGGATCCGGCAGGTCACCGATCGCGTCGCGCGTCGTCCTCCAAGGCTTGCCCCGCGGCTTTTCATCTCGGGATATTTTGCACGCGATCTGAGCCGCGCGCCCTTCCAGTTTCCGGTGGGCCTTCGGGACTTCGTGGCGCTCCCAATAGTCGCCAAACATCTGATCCCAAATCAGCGCGTGTTGATTGAACTCACCCTCTCCGAAGCTCCAACACGCGTCCACGTCGTTTCGAAATCCCACGAAAACCACGCGCTCACGACGTTGCGGGACGCCGTAGTTGGCCGCGTTCAGAAGCTTCGTGACCACATTGTAGTGCAGACCCGGACGGCGGGTGGAGGTGTGATGTTGCTGCAACCGCGCCAGATGATCCTGCCAAGCCTCGTCGTCGCGCGCCAAGAGCTCCGGGTGCTCCAGCTGGAGTTGCACATACGAGAAGTAGTCCGCGAAAGTCGCACGTGTCAGGCCTTTCACGTTCTCGAAAATGAACGCTTTGGGTCGCGCCTCTCGAACCGCGCGAACCGCTTGCGGAAACATGTCCCTCGCGTCGTCATAGGCGCGGTGCCGTCCTCCCAAGCTGAAAGGCTGGCAAGGTGGTCCGCCGGAGATCAAATCAAGAGCGCCCTCATGGGACTTGAAGTCGACCGAACGTACATCGCCTTCGATCACGTTCCACGCGGACTGATCCTCGGGATCGGCTCCGTCCAGAACACCGTGGTTCTCGCGCAATGTGTCGCAGCACCAACGATCGAACTCGACGACCGTTTTTGGAATGAACCCGGCCTGCGCCAGTCCGATGCCCAAGCCGCCCGCGCCGGCGAAGAGCTCGATCGAGGCGCGTTGCCTCGTGATATTCGCCATTTCGATCGACATGTTGGCGCCTGACTCCTTTTTGCCTCGTTAGACCAGAAGGTGGGCTTCGGATCAAGATTCCTGTGGCAAGATATGGGAGGTCTTCTTAAGAAACTCTCAACAATTAGCGGTTTGGGTGTTGCTCTCCGGGTCCATCCGATGATCATCCACCCCTCGAGCCGACCGCACGACAGTCGTCGCCCCCAAGCTCATGGGCCGCCAGATCCGATTGAAGCCACTGGGACATTTTCCGGGACAAGTCTTGTGGTGAAAGGCGCTTCGGGCTGGAGATAGCGCATTCCCAGATTACCAAAATCCGCCATTCCAGATCTTTGAGAAGCCGTTCGTTCTCAATATCTCGAGCCCGGTTCCTTTTAAGCTTCGGTTCCCAGAACTCGAGGTTCGATTTCGGCGCGCGTCCACAACCCGGATGCCCGTGCCAGAAACACCCACGAACCTCGACAACCGCTCGGTATTTCGGCAGGACGATGTCGGGGGTGCCTGGCAGATCGCGCCTATGAAGACGGAAGCGGAATCCCGCAGCGTGCAGCGTCGAACGAACCAGGACCTCCGGTTTGGTGTCCTTGGAGCGGACCTTGGACATCGTTTCCGATCTCGTCATGGGTCGTGAGTTTTTCATGGCATAAGCTTACCCGTTCCCAATTGCCCCGAATAGCGCGGCGCGTTGCTTGCCGAGTTCAAGTTGGCGATCAGGGCACGCCGGCACCAAAGCGCCGAACAGGCTCTTGGCTGCGCCCGGAGCCACCTTAGTGGCGTCTCCGCCAATTCTGGAGACGATCCTTCGTGCGTGTCTCGAGTGAGATCGCGGACGCAACCGCGATCGCTTGATCTAACGTCAGCCGGGTCTCCGCTCCGCTCTAACCCGGCTGGCAGGTTTCCAACTCTGGATTCCGCCTGCCATCCGGCCGGCGCCCCGAACAGGGGCTCTGGTGTCGCGTTCCGCGCCAGCCTCCTCGGAGAAATCCGGTTCCTCCCACGCGGGAGCGCGGGTCCCTCCCGATTTCACCGCTCCGGCCCCCTGTGTCGGGCCGCCGTCCGGCCGCATGAGGGCTCACGCCCTCACCTGCTCTGCCCAGCCGAAAAGCACGGGGGCTTTTCGGGCTGTGAGATCAGTCGAGGCCTCCGCCACTGGCGGAAGCGGACAAGGCCAAGAGGTCACAAGAAAAACAGCACCGCGCCGCTCTAACCACGAAAGGAGCAGGCCAATGGGCCTTGATCAATACGCATATCTCAAAACCCCCGAAAGCGGAGATGAAGGCGAAAGCCCGAAATTCGTCTGGCGCAAGCATTCCAAGCTGCAGACCTTCATGGAGGCGCTCTACACCGAGCGGACCGGGCTTTCGGCGTCCGATCTGAATTGCGGCGAGTTGAGGTTGGAGACCGCCGACATCGACACGCTGGAACAGGCGGTGAAGGGAAGCGCCCTGCCCCATTGCGAGGGTGGCTTTTTCTACGGCCATCAGTTCCAAGACGAGCAGGCCACCGAATACCGCGACTACGATCTCGAGTTCTGCGCTTGGGCGCGGGCCGAAATCGAAGCCGGATCGACCGTGATCTATTCCTGCTGGTGGTAAACCCATCGGAGGCCGGGGCGTCCAAGCGTTCCGGCCCCCTCCCCTACCCCATCCACAAAATCAGCCGCCGAGCGCCCGTGAAGCGCTCCGAGCGTGCCTGACATTCATCCGAAAGGACAATCCAATGACCAAGCAACAACCCATCCAAGCAGACACCATCAGCGCCGTGATCCTGCAAATCCCCTTGGAGATGCTCTACATCTCCGATCTGAACCCCCGCAAAGCTGTTTCTGAGGCCCATATCGAAAGCCTTGCCGACAGCATCGAGCGGTTCGGCCTCATCCATAACCTCGCAGGCCTCATGGACGAAGACGGCAAAGCCGGGATCGTCGCGGGCGGGTGCCGGTTCCGTGCCATTCAGATGATTGCCAAGCGGTCCAAGACCCACCCCTTCACCACGGTTCCCGTCAAACTGGCCGCCGATGCCGCCGATGCCGAGGATTGGGCCAGCGCTGAGAACGCCGCCCGCGAGGACATGACCCCGGCGGATGAAATCCGCGCCTTCGGTCGCATGAAATCACGCGGGGCCAGCGTGCCGGAAATCGCCCTCGCCTTTGCCGTGACCGAGGCCCGCGTCTATCAGCGGTTGGCACTCGCGGGCTTGCTCGCGCCAGTTCTGGACGCGCTGGCGGCGGGTGAGATCAGCCTCGGCACCGCCAAGGCCTTCACGCTTTCCGACGACGAGGCGCTCACCCTGAGCCTTCTGGATCAGGTCAAGGGGCAGGCCGTCTCCGAGAGCGCAATCAAGAATGCGCTGCACCCCGATGCCATCAAGGCCACGGACCGCCGCGCCAAGTTCGTGGGCACCGAGAGCTATGAAGCCGAGGGAGGCACAGTCACACGCGATCTCTTCTCCGATGAAGTCTTCCTCGCCTCCCCTGCCCTCCTGGATCGCCTGTTCACCGAGAAGCTGGACGCGGCCCGCGCCGATCTGATCGAGACCCAGGGCTGGGCGTGGGCCGAGGCCCGCAGCGAGGCTTGGCTCAACTACTACGAGTTGGATCAGATGAAGTTGGCCCGCCTCTATCCCGTCGAGGGTGATCTGACGGAGGAAGAAGCCGAGGAATACGACGAGTTGGCGGACCTCGCCAACGGTGGGGTACTGGACGAGGATGGCGAGGCGCGTCTTGCCGAGTTGCAGGTCCTTCTCGACGGTGACTATTCCGAGGACCAAAAAGCCCATGTGGGCTGCATCATCCTTGTGAATGGGTCGGGCAAACCCGAGATCACTGCTGGTCTGGTCCGTCCCGAGGACAAGAAAGCTGCCATCGAGGCCGGTGTCCTGCAAGCACCGCAAACCACCAAATCCGACACCCCGAAATCCCCCTACTCGCAGAAGCTGGTGGCGGATATGCAGGCGATCCGCTTGGCCTCGGTTCAAGCCGCGCTTCTGGCCAAGCCCGAACTGGTTCTGGACCTGCTGGGGTTCGGGTTGTCGGAGGCATCGGGCACCTTCGAGAGCATCTTCGGCATTCGGCTGGATCGTCCGACCAATGCGCCGAGCGTGGAGGATGGGTTTGCCCGTGAGCCGCGTCTCGAGCACGGGATTGATGCCAGCGAATACTGGCAGAAGGGCACCCGCGTCGAAGACCTGTCCGAGGCCTTCGCCACTTTCCGCGAGGTCGGTAAGAAAGCCCGCAACGCCCAGATCACCGAAGCCATCGCACGCACCCTGCCCTATCGGGCTGGCGGTACGGAGTTCTTCGGCCTGATCGCGGACGATGCTGGTGCCGATATCCGCAAGCACTGGACGCCCACGGCAGAGAATTTCTTCTCGCGGGTCTCAGCCGGTCATCTGGTCGATTTGCTTTGCGAGTTTCTCGATTGCGATGCCCGCGACGAGCGGGTTGCCGGTTTCGCCAAGCTCAAGAAAGCGGAAAAGGCCGAGAAGATGGAGAAGCTCGTGAGCGACCCCATCACCCAGAAACTCATGGGTCTGACACCGGAACAGAAAGCCAAACTCGACAAATGGGTGCCCGACTGCACCTGACGGCTCCTTCGTGGGGAGACCCAACTGGCCCCGCATCACGCGGGGTCTTTTTTTGTTTAGCGTTTTCCCAGGAACAGGCCTTCAAAATTGTCCGGCGGCGGGGCAGAAGGACAAGCCCCCTGCCCCGCCGCCGGACCGGCGCTGTCCGCGCAGGAGCACCGCCTGGGCGGTGCGGTGGGTCGGGAGCTACTTGCTTTGAATACTGATCTGTCAGTTCTGTTGCCCGGCAGTTAGGGAGATTCAGGCGATGCTCTTGTTCAGCCTTTGCCGAATTGCTCTTCCAGCGCGCGTTTGG
>NZ_CP102413.1 GCF_024628725.1 Ruegeria sp. YS9 | reverse complement strand
CTGGTCTCACACGAGCAGTCACCGGATTCCGCGACGGCTTGCATACTCTGAGCGCGATACATTTGCTGGATCAGCACTTTGTTGTGCGATTCACGCAAAGGTATATTGTCCACCCACTCAGGTTGGGGTGGCTGGTCAGGGCAAACCCTCGGTGTTTCGCTGCCAAGCGTTACCTTGAACTGCGCGGAAACCGGTGTCGCTGCGAGAGAGCAGACGACAAGACCGGCTGTTGCAACCAGCCGCATCATGCCGCTTCTCCATTCCCAATTGGCAACCCTGAGACTTCGCGTTTCAGGAATGCGGTGACACTTCGCGAGTGCATGTCTGACGGTACAACAGAGACCAGCTCAAACCCTGCTGCGCCCCACTCAGCGAGCTTTGCCTGCATTTCAGCCAGGCCCTTGTTGCCGCGTAAATCGAAGATCAGAACTTCGTGTTCATACTGCTTCATTTTCCGTCTCCTTCTTCTGACGTTCCCGGTAGATAAAACTCCGTAATCCCCCGATCACCTTCATGGCGACCAGCTTGAATGATCACGTCAATCGAGCTTTCAATGTATTGTATCATGTCCCGGTAAGTCATTGGCACATCAGTTTTAAGAGCGGCGATGGCTAAGCGTTGAACCGCCAGTTGCGGTGTTTCGGCGTGAAGCGTCGTCATCGAACCGCCGTGTCCCGTGTTGATGGCTTCGAGGAAGGTCATGGCCTCTTGGCCGCGCACTTCACCCAATACGATACGGTCGGGCCGCATACGCAGGGTGGAGGTAAGCAGTGTATCCGCCGATTGTGCGGCCACGTCGCGGTTTGAAATCAGCGTGACCGAATTGGGCTGCGAGGGCAGCAACTCGGCAGCTTCTTCAATAGTGATGATCCGCTCATCGTCCGGCACGTATGCGAGGATCTTCCGTGCCGCGACGGTCTTTCCGGTGGATGTACCGCCCGACACGATCATGTTCAGTTTGTTTTCGACGCAGAACTGCACAGCGGCATAAATGTCGCCACCTTTTACAACCTCACGTAGTTCGCGGTTTCTGTTTTGGCGATCCACTTCCAGGCTACGTTCCGCGCCAAAGAGGAATTTCAGCTCAATATCGTCTAGTGACAGAGTGGAAAAGAAGCGCAGGGCAACGGAGTAACCATCCCTGACGGCTGGTGGCTGGATGACCTGCGCCCGAATGGGCCGCCCGCGATAGGTGACGCTGACCGAGACAATAGGTTTGTCCTTGCTCATCGTCGTGCTGGCGGCAGAAGCAATCTGATTGGAGAGGTCTTTTATTTCCGTCTGTGTCAGAACGGTTTCAAGGCGACGCATGAAATGGTCGCCTTGAAATTCACCCCACACAGAGCCATCGGGATTGACGCAAATCTCAATCACATCATCCCGCTTGGCGTCTGGCAACTTGTCCAGGCTTTGTTGGAGATAGTTCGATGCCACTTAGAAAATCTCCAAATCCCGGTCTACCATGACAGTGATGCGCGAACCCTGATCCACATAGATGATCGGGCTGAGCGAAAGGTATTCACTGATCACATCGTCTGTTGCGTCGGAGAAGTCGTCGCCAACCTCCTGAATGACGGTCGCAGCGTCATCGTCGTTCACTCTTGAGGCGGCTACATCTGGCGCGGCGCTGATCAACGAAATCAGTGCCGCCGATCCGAAGCGCTGACCAAACCGAGTATCCACCACACCAGTAGCACCGGAGCGTCCGAGTTCGTCGCCGCCGAAGGCGCTGATTTTCACTGACTGATTGTCCGGCATAATGATCCGATCCCAAGCAATTGTGACACGTCGCTGTCCAATGTCTGCGCCGGACTGGTAGCGCCCGATCAGACGTGATCCGCGCGGGATCAGCACACGGGAGCCGTCATAGGCATGAACGTCCTCAGAGATTATGGCGCGGATTGCACCGGGGAGAGAGCTGTCCAATGCGGTTTCCGTAACCGCTTGGATCATAGTGCCTTGGACCACCGTATTCGCTGGATTGGCGATCACTTCGGCCTGAGTTACCGGAGAAGGCAATGCCCCATTGACCACAAAGTCTTGAACTTGGCCGAGCGTCCGTTCGGTTAACTCTGATGCTCCGTTTGCGCCCGCACCACCACCGAAGGCGATTGTTGGCGAGTCTATCCGAGCCTGTTGAAAGGCGAGTTCAGCTTGGCGACGCCGTTCCAGTTCGGCAAGGCGACGAGCTTCTTCATCATCAATACCGGACGCAGCGGGGGCGGGGGCAGGGGCTTGCAATTGCGCAAGTTCGAGGTCCATGCGCAGCTTTTGCAGTTCTCTATCGCGCTCATCCAATGCGTCTTGGAATTGCTCTTGTGCGGCTTCTGACGACTCCTGCAACGCGGCGATCTGATCGGTGAGCGCCTGCATCGCCTCGGCAGCAGCAGTATTGTCCTCCGCGACTGGCTCAGGGGCATTCTTGATTGCCTCGATCTGCGCTTGTAGTGCAGCCAGTTGCGCCAACAATTCTGCGTTGGGTTCCACCGGCGTCTCTACAATCTGAATTTCTGGTTCTGGCGGGGGCGGCGGGACGAATGGATCAATCTCACCAAACCCCTGTCCTTCGGCCTGAAATTCTTCCGGCTGGGCTGTCGGCAGGGATGTTTCTTCCTCCCCTTGCAAATTCAAGTAGAGGAAACCACCCAAGAGCGCGATACCGGCTACTCCTGCCGCTGCCACCGCGAACGGAGGCTTCTTTTTGGCCGGGGCTGGTGATTTGCTACCTTCAAGTGCCGCCAGACGTTGTTCGAGATCCTTTTCATCGCTCATGAGCTTGCCCCACCTGTTGTTGCTTGAATGCACACGACTTCATCACCGAGGCGAAGAACCCATTGCCGACTGACGCCTGAGACGCGCATCACACCGTTTTCCACTTGCTGACTGTTGACGGTCCGTTCATTGCCACCTGTCGCGCGGAAGATGGCCGGGACGGGCGCATTGCGAGCGAAGCGGAAATAGGTAAACGTGCCGTCATCCCAAACAGATGTTGGCGTGAACTCTTTCCGGTCGCTGACCGCATAATTGTAATTCGCAGCCTGTTGAGCGACTGCATTTCTGGCCCGTGCTGCGTCCTGCGGATACCGAAACTGCACCACATAATAGGTTGGAGACGAGTTTTCTTGGACATTGAAGTAATAGCTGCGCCGGTTGGTGTAGACCGTGATGTTGGTATGCACCCCGCGAGCGTTCGGTTTCACGGCGAAGGCGCGACCACCGGGAACGCCGTCGAGCTGGAAACCCTCGGTGTCACCGGCGATGATCGAGCGGATCGTTTCCCCCTGACCAAATTCGATGGACGTAACATGGGTCAAGCTGGTGCTCAGGCGATACACTTGACCATCCTGATACGTCGCAATGCGGACGCGTCGGTCATGGCTTCCTGAGCGCGGAATGGCTTCTGCAAACACCGGTTCCGCAGCCAATGCGAGAACCAGAGACAGAATGGTTGGTTTAAATGCCTTCATATCAATTCTCCAATCTGTCCGAGCGGATGGCATATTCGATGACCGTGAAACCGAAAGGATTGCTCCACACATCATCAATTGAGCGGCGTTCCTCGGGTCTGAACTCGAAAAGCAACGTCGCGGTGAAAAGTCCTGCCTGCACACCTTGGGGTGAGGTGAGGCGTTTTCTCATCCGGACCTGGGCGCGGTTCGAGCCGATCCGGTTGATGCTGAGAATTTCCACATCAAGGCGACTATTCGGCCCATAAACCGTGGGAGGATAGTTCGGGTTGGCACTATCCCAGAGGGCGCGCATCGAGGCTTCGGCAGCGCGGTCCGAACGCTCAAGGATGCTGCGAACACGCAGATCATTGTCGAGCTGATTATACGTTTCTCTGTCGGTTACATATCGGAACACAACCGATTCAATGACAGCCTGATTTTCTGTCACGCGGACAGCGCCAACCGAAGCGTTGGGCAGCGCCATCCCTGTTTCTGGATTGTAAGGCACGACAACCGGATCAGGGTCTACATCGAGGATCGCCACGGCAGCAGCCGCAAGGCAACCCAATGCGCCAAACGCCAATCCTGAAAGCCCCAGCTTTTGCCAAAACTGTTCACGCCGCCGAGCGCCGTAAATCAGTTCTTCCTCAATGATTTCCTGTTCCATCGTCACGTCTTTGTTCCTTGATCAGTCAGCCGAGAGGGTCGGCAATGTGAAGTCCATGAATTGCTGTTCTTCGGCCAGCGTTGCGGCGTCGATTACACCGGCTTGACCAGTCCCAACGGTCTGCACCGCTTCCAACTGCCATTGAGCTACGAGGGCGATAGCAAGTTCAGCGGTGACACGAGTGTTCAGGTCTACGCTGTCCTTCAACTCTTCCATGTCGCCAATCATGCCGACGAGGCGATCAACCCGTTCCAGGGATTGACCGGCTTCTTCGTAACTGTTCTGGGCAGCGGCAGACATCATCGCACCGGTCGTTGCCTGCTGCGCGGTCCGTTCAGCGCCAGCGGCTCCGCTATTCGCCATTTCTGACAGCGTGTCCTCATCGAACCCGGCTTCGGCAAGTACCCGTGTCATTTGGGTCTGGATGCCGGGTGCGCCGTTGCCCGCGAGCTGTGACCAGTCTCCGTTTTTGATGGCGTCGATGGTGGACAGAATGTCACCAAACTCTTGATCCAAGATGCCGTTCAGTTCTGCTTCAAACTGTGTCGTGATGATTTCCGGCAGTTCCATCAGGCCCGTCAGAGCGGCATAGGTTTCTTGAAGCTGCGCATATTGTTCACGCAGGGTTTCAAGCTGGGCCAATGCCTGTTGAAGTTGCTCATTCTGCAAAACTTCATCTTCGATCATCTGGCGAAGCTGCTGGATTTCTTGGGCAATGTTCTGAGTGTCAACTGTGGGGACACCTTGAGCATGAGCTGCGCCGCCCCCGACAAGGCTGGGCGCAGCGACGAACCCGACTGCACCGAGGACGGTGGCTGCGATGGTGGAGCGCAACAACGCCCGTGTTTTGACGAATTTTTCCATTAGTCGAGATCCTCCAATGTGAAGTCCATAAATTCCGATTCCTTGAGTTGGGCAGCGGCCATAGCCAGCTCCGCATCACTCAGCGGGCGAGTGCGCGCTGCTTTAAGGCGGGTGAGAACGGCCACGAGGCGGACGAGTTCAGCCCTTGCATAAGAGTTGAGAGCCATCGCCTCTTGAATGTCCTGCGTCTGACCGATCCGGCGAACAATGTTCTGGACGCGCAGTGCGGCGGCTTCGACATTCTGCATTGAGCTGTTGCCATAGTAGCTGGCACCGGCCCCTGAGATTGACAGGTTCGAGTTTGCGAGCAGGGCAGGGTCGATGGTCCCAAGCGCGTCGATACCGCCCACACGGGTTAGGTACTCGTTGTATTTGCGCGGGATCACCTGAACGTAGTGCTGCGTTTCCTGAAATGGGGGCACGCCACCATAGTTCTGCACGTTACCTGGACCGGCGTTGTAGGCTGCAAGCGCGTGGATGATGTTGCCGTCAAACATCCGCAGCATTTGCGCCAGATACCTTGCCCCACCTTCGACCTGCAAATAAGGGCTGTCGTAGTAGGCGGGGTAAATCCCCAGATCACCAGCCGTACCGGGCATGATCTGGGTCAAGCCAAACGCGCCAACTGGCGAGCGAGCCCCGATGGTGAAGCGGCTTTCTTGCCAAATCAGAGCTTGAAGCAAGCAACGCCACTGAACGACTGACAGTCCGGCAGCCCCGACACCGCCCAGACCGTGCGTTTCCTGAGATACGCGGATAATAAGCTGTTCGATGTTCAGGTTTGCATCCCCGAACATCTGGTCTCCTGCAGGATTGCTATCGACCGGAGCATAGAGAGTATCTGCCGACTGTTCCGGCAACTCGCCATCTTCGAGACCTTCAACCATGGCCGGGATGCCTTGCCCGCCAAAGCTGGATTGTGCATCCAAAATCTGTTGAAGAACCGAAAGCTGTTCTTCTTCGATTTCCGCAATAGCCTGAGCAGTCGTCAGACGTTCCCGTTGGACGGCAAGGTCTTCTTCACGATGAGCGTTCGCGGCTTGGTTTCTGACTGCCAAGCCACCGTCCACGGTAGGCACGCCCTGACCCACCGAGGACGTGGCCCAGAGAAGGCCAATCGCGGTATATGTGAGGGTTCTGCGCATTAGTAACCCCCTGCGCCTGCTGGGGCGCCAAGCGCTTCAAACGTGCAATTCTTCAACGGCGCGTTGCGTGTCGCGACGGTTACGTAGGACTGTGCTGCGAAGCTCAGTGATCCGGTTGTCAGATCGTTTGAGGCACGAGCTACCGTATCGCCACCAAAGCAATTTGCCTTCGGGCCTTGATAGTTTGTGCAAGCACTAAGAGCGAGAACGCCCAAGAGGATTGTTGTGGTCAGCTTCATTTCACTCTCCAGAAGTCCGGTCGCTGGCGGTAATCGGCACCCACCAACTGTTCACCTTTTTCCATCCCGCCGAGGATGGTTAGAAGCGGCCCGAGGGCGCTCAGATCAGCGTTAATGACCACTGATCCTTCGTCGTCTCTGACAAGGCCCAGGCGCGAGTTGCTGCCGGTGTTCAGCAACACATCAAGTTCCTTGTTGTGAAGGTTCAGCATGGCGTAGTCCGAGGCGTTGGCCCGGATGTTCGGGAGCAGGATTTGCGTCGGTACGGCCTCAACGATCGTCTTGCCTGTGCGCGTCTGTTCGAGCTGGCTGGCATACTGCGTCATCATCACGACAACGGCGTTTTGTTTCCGCGCCGTAACAAGCCAGTTTGAAAGACGTTCCGCGAAATAGCTGTTGTCGAGAGCCTTCCACGCCTCATCAATGATGATGATAGTGGGCTGGCGATCCTCAATCACCCGTTCAACGCGACGGAACAGGTACGACAGAACCGCCATGCGTTCTTTTTCGCTTTCGCTGTCCAAGATTCCGGTCAGATCGAAGCCCACAACGTCACCGTCCAGCGAGAATGTGTCTTCTTGGTTCTGCCCGAAAATCCAGCCGTACCGCCCCTCAGCGGTCCATTCTTGCAGCCTTTCATGAAGATCACCGCCGTCATCTACAGAAACAAACAACGACGATAGGTCTTGCCAGTTTCGTAGGGTCGGATCAGAAACGGTTGCGTTCTGCCGGACGACCTCTTGAATGCGGTTGGTCTGTGACGGCGTGAGGGGTCTATCCGTCCGATGGATCAACGATGCGAGCCAATCAGCAAGCCACGCCTGCCCACGCTCGTCAATTTCCGTCCAAAGCGGGTTCAGGCCAGTTGCTTCCCCGGCTTTGATCGCGGCATATCGACCACCATTGGCACGCACCGCCATTTCCATGCCCATGCGATAATCGAAAACAAACAGGCGCGCTCCTGCCCGCCGAGCTTGCGTCATCAGGAAGGCAGACAAGACCGACTTACCCGAGCCGGGACGGCCAAGTATCAGGGTGTGCCCGCCAGTTGGTTCTTTTTCCGGAGACCCTTGCTCATGGTAATTGAACCAGTGCGCAGACCGTTCAGGTGTTGGGAACATGGAAATAGTTGTTCCCCAAGGCACCTCATGGCCTTGTTTTCCAAGCGGTGTGCGATGAAAGGCGGCGAAATCTGCAAAGTTCTTGTTCGTAACCGCTGCTTTTCGGCTGCGCTTGGCCGAGTTGCCGGGGTGCTGTGCAAAGAAATGTGTGCGTGCAGCGAAGGCTTCATTGACCATATTTACGCCTTCGGTCGCAGCGGTATTGCGGACTTCCCCGGCTATTGTGTCAAGATCTTCTAAGGTCGAAGCGAAGACCGTCACAGTCATATGGTGATCACCGAAGCTCAACCGCTTCGATTCCAGATCATCGAGCGCATCCGCCAATTCAGCTTCCAATGACACAGCCCCATCATCTGCGGCGCGCATAAGTCGCTGCTGCTTCTTAATTCGGCCTGACATGAGGTTGCTGTTGATCGGTGTGAACGAATGCGTGACCACCATATCGACGGGCAAGTTCAGCTCATCGAACATGGTGCAGGACGTTTTCGAAGGATAGTTCTTGATAGCAAAACTCGTGCCGTACCGTGAGCCTACGGCCCCTTCGGATACTTCGAATGTTGTCCCGCGAAAGGTGATCCTAGAATTGGCAACGTCTTGAGCGAGAAAGCCATATTTGGAAGCTGGATAGAGCGGCAATTCTTGCCCGGTGTTCAGTCCGCCAAGAAAGCCAAGCAGCTCACCCTTGGACGCGGATAGAAGCCGTGGGTTCATTTCCGCGAATGTAGACTTGAGAAAACCGACGACCTCGCTCATTCGGCGCATCCGTTTCTCGGTCTGTGCCTTGATCGCTGCGATTGATTTTTTCGCACTGAACGGCAGCTTTGAAGTGAGGGCAGGGCGGTGCAAAATCGTCAGTGTCAGCGTTTTGTCCCGCAGCCCGCTTCCTTTCAGAAAGGCATTCCATTTCTGATCGACCTGCGCTGCGAAATCATCGCCCTTAACTGGCGACAACGCCGGATCAATGGCCTTTGAAACCTTGTGGACGTAGAAAGAAAACTCGGGGCCAATCTGCGCGATGATCGAAGCGAACAGGGCGCGGATTTTGTCTAGATGCTCGTCGTCTGTCGTATAGCTGTTCACACCTTCGAGCCGGATGCACTGGAACAACTCATTCCCGCGCGTCCGAATGGTATTGTCGTCAACCAAGCTCACATACGGCAGCATGTGGGCCAGCTCTTTTTCCTTTTTGACCCACTCAGGCAGCAGCGTCATTGGATCGAAACTTTCATCACGGGGCATAGCTGTCTCCTCCGTGGATTTTCTTGTTTGGGGTCGGGGGTGTTTCCTGCAACGTGGTTGCAACAACATCCAAAAAATTCGGGTCCCAATCTGCGGCTTTCCACAGGGCGGGATATGCAAGGGCCGACACGATTGCGACGCCCCAATGCTGTACCCACAAGAAGAAGAGAACAGACCCGAATAACCACACCATCGCGTACATGATGGGCAGGCCCAGCAATTTGGGAGGTCTTACAAGGCCAAGGAATAAACGGGACTGTTCTGCCATCTTGTCGGCTCCTTATGTGGTCCAGATCGCAGCAACGATCGTGGGCGCAGCGGCGATACCTGCGATTGCGACAACGACCCAAAGGGCCTGACGGAAATCGAGGATGCCGAACAGCCAGGACAAGAAGACGCCGATCAGGGCGAGCGTGCCGATTACGATCCCGAGGGGGCCGGTGATCGCATCAACAATGCCCTGCAACAGCGTTTGGACTGGTGACAGGTCGATGGACTGTGCCAAGGCCGGTTGCGCCAGCATCAGCAGCACGCCGCACAGTGTCACCAAATTGGTAGTGGTAGGCTTCATGAGTTATCTCCCTCTAGCCGGTTGAACACGGCCAGCACGCGGCTGACGTGGTTTTGGGTTTCCCGATAGGGCGGAATTCCCGCGTGTCGCGTGACGGCATCGGGACCGGCGTTGTAAGCCGCCAATGCAAGTCGCGCGTCCCCGAACTGGACCAGCATCATCAAGAGATACCGGGCCGATCCGTCGAGGTTCTGTCGCCAGTCGTGCGGATCGACGCCAAGGTCTTTCGCTGTCTCTGGCATGAGCTGGCCCAAGCCAATCGCACCGACATGGCTGCGCGCGTTTGTCTTGTAAGCACTTTCAATTTCAATGTTGGAACGGAACAGGAGCCGCCATTCAGTGACGGATAGTCCAGCGCGTCGCAGGGCAGGGTGGCTTGCATACCGCAAAGCCGTCTCGTCAATAGCTGCGAGAACTTCGGGGCGAGCGCGGGCCGCTCGGGGCGCTACTGATGCAGTTCGAAAGCTCTCAGCGTCAGCCGATGCTTCTTCTTCGCCACCACGGCCAAAGAGTTGCAGACCTTGGGAGGCGGAGCCTTGCCCCACCCCATCATTGTAGTTTCTTGCGAAGTTTGTTTGCGAGGTCGAGGCTTCTAGTGAGCCGTCGCCTTGCATGACCAGCACCATACTCTGCGCGTTTGCGGGGGTGCTGAGAAGAGATAGCGCCGTGGCGCTAGCTGTTGTCAGTATCCAAAGCGTTGTCCGTGAGGACGTGGGTAGAGCGCCCGCCTTCAACCATTGGAATATCGACGTGTTCGAATCCCATTTCTCGCATGAAGGAGATAAGACCGTTTGCAGTCTTGAAAATACGGGCGGCGATTTCTTCGTCTGCGTAGGCTCGGTTTCTTGCTGAAACAAGCAGCTTTTCATACGTGCGATCTTGGTTGACCACGCGGATGATCCAGACACCGTACCAGACCGCGGCTTTCTTCGTCGCCGTGGTCCTACATACAACCTCAGCTTGATATCCGCGTTGAACAAGTGTTCGCAGGAATGTTTCTGTAACCACATTCGGCGCTTCTTTATTTATGTCTGTCCCCACGTCTGCGCTCTCTTTTCAGGTTGGCAAACAGGGCACCCTCCTCGGGCACCCCGTTGATACGATATTATAATGCGTCCATCAAGTTATAATATTGTCACTTGATCGAACGCGGTTTCTACGCCACCTTTAAGCGTAAGCAGCGAATTTTTCCAGTATCTAAGGGGGGCAACAGGTCTTGCTACTCGTCCGAAAAACCACTCACGCCCTTACAACATTGTTGGTATTCACCGCGCAAATTGCGGTTGCTGAGACCTGTTATGCACCGGAAAGACCGTTTGTGCCGACCGATCCGGAGGCCGCAAAGGAATATGCCGATATTATAAAACAGGACTTTGAGACCTACATCAGCGACGTGCAGGCTTACTTCCGCTGCCTTGAGTATGAGAGAGGCCGTGCATTCACGGAAGCGCAGGAAGTCAGCCAGGAATACGGGAAGTTTGTCGAGCGCATTGGGCATTAGGCAACCGCTAACCACAGGTTGAACACCTCACAGCCGATACCGAACAGCAATTCACATGCAAATAGTTGCTTATGGAGCTTCGGTCAGCTTGCAAATGCCTCTGATTTCAACGATGAGACCAGAGGTTTTAATAGCAGATGATTTTCAACTTCATGAACAACACAATCCTTACGGCCAGCGCCCTCCTTGGCGCTGCATCAATGGCATCCGCAGGCGGCATTGAGCGGCTTGGTGATCCGTCGCAAATTCTGTTCGAGCAGGGAAAGAACTACCTCGAATTTTCCGCTATCAACGTGAACCCGTCTGTCTCTGGCGTTCCCTTGCCCGGTGTCCCCGCTGGACCCACCGGCAATATCGCCAACAGCTACCAGACCTATTCGCTTGGCTATAAGCGTGAGGTGAACGATCGTTTCACGCTGGCATTTGTCATTGACGAGCCTGTTGGGGCTTCTCTTTCCTACGATAGCCCACTGGCATTCTTTGGCGGATCGAGCGCCGAAGTATCATCCATCGCCTATACAGGCATGGCGAAATACCAAGTGAATGAACGGTTCAGCGTTTATGGCGGGCTGCGCCTCGTTGGCGTTGACGGTGATATTACCGTCATATCGCCACTTACGGTTTCGAGCCCTTATAATTTGGATGTGAGCAAAGACTACCAGGTCGGATACCTCGCAGGCGTGGCCTATGAAATTCCAGACATTGCTTTGCGCATTTCGGCAACCTACGAATCCAAGACCGACCACGAGTTTCAAGACAACACCGGCGCACCTTTTGAAGTAGAGATACCGCAGGCAATCACGCTGCGCGCCCAAACCGGGATTGCAGCCGACACCTTGTTGTTCGGCTCTGCCAAGTGGCGTGAGTGGTCCAAGTTCAATGTCCAGCCCGGCGACTTTTTCACGTTGGTCCCCGGCGTTGGCCCCGTGAACACACCAATTGCAGCGGGAACAAGCAACATTTGGACCTACGAACTCGGCCTTGCGCATAGCTTCACGGAAAATTGGAGCGCGGCAGCCGCTATCGGTTATGAGAAGGATCTCGGGGACACGGTTGGCAACTTCAACGGCACTGACGGGTACATCAGCTATGGGGTGGCCGTTTCCTACGAAACCGATGAATGGAAAGTGACCACAGGTATTCGCTACTTTGATCTAGGCGACGCGGATTCCTCGGTTACGGCCTTTTCGGATAACGACGCAGTTTCAGCAGGCGTGAAGGTCAGCTACAAGTTCTGAGCCGACCTTGCGCCGTCCTATGTCTACTTTGCGCCAGCCTTTGAAAACAGATCGCATATGTCAGTGATGACCTTCTCGCGGATCGAAGGCAGCTCATAGAGAACATCATGTCTTGCGTTTGGGATCAGCTCGAATTTCCCGCGTGACCACCGGGCCATCCGATCCTCAACAGCGGGGATAGCCACAATGCTATCCTCGGCACCGCAGAATGTGATGCACGGAACGTCAGGCGACGCGATCTTTGACAACGCCTTTGTTTCCTTGAGCGTTTGATACAGCCAGCCCATGCTTGGTCCACCGACTTGCTGATCCTCCAAGTTCTCTGAAACGCTCTGATAATAACGATAGCTGCTTTCGTCGTGGGTCAGCCGGTTTTCGTCAAATGGGGTCGTCAGCACATAGCTTTCCCCGCGCGTGCCCGGTGCATAGGCGTGACCCTTACCAATGAGCTGGGCCGTCCATGTCAGAGGCCACGCTGCGAACCGCTGAAACGCAGACAGATTTATGTCCCACAACGGCGCAGAGAACGCACACGCCGACATGGGCAAACCCTCTGACAGCGCCCGCAGGCCGACACAGGCCCCTAATGAGTGCCCGAACAGAAACCAAGGCTTCGGAACGTCCAGCGCTTCGGCGGCTTTGAGCATCGCCGCCACGTCTTTCTGATAATCGGAATAATTATCAACATGGCCCAACATGCGATCTTCGTCAGCACGATCAGAAAGCCCCTGACCACGCCAATCAATCGCGAAAGCTGAATACCCTGCCGATTGCAGAGCTTCGACCGCACGACCGTACTTCTCGATATTCTCCGTTCGCCCCTGGAACACAAACACCGTGCCTTTTGCGGCATCTTCGGACGGCCAATGGGCAACGCGAAGCCGCACCTTGTCGTCGGTGTTAATCCAATACGCATTTACATTGCGCGGACCCTCGGCCACATCAGGGAAGAATGGCGCTTCTTCCAACACACCAGTACGATTCATGTCTACCTTTCTTATCGGGAACTCTGACCCCACGGGGAGGCAGGTTTGGTGAGCAAGTATCCTGTTACGACCAGCGAAAAAAGCAGGAATATGGAAAATCCGGGTAGGGCACCGATAAGGAAATAGCTGACAACGAGCAAAGCCATGCTGCCATCCATTATCGCCCAAGGTGACAGGAACCGATTGCCTGACTTAGCAACGTTAAGCCGCGCCATCATCCACCTTATCTTTATCGACGCATTTGCGAATGTCCCAACAATCGCCAGCAGGCAAAAGAAGCTGTAATAGAACCCCGGCGCAATCCCGAAAGAAACTCTTTCCGAGACGTTGGAATTGTTGGTTCCAAACAAAGATTGGAAATCGGCCACCAGCCATTTGATTAGGTTGCTGCTATCAGATTGAAGAAAGCTCGATTGGAGCTTCATCATGATAGTGATCACCACCCCCAAGGCTGTGCATCGGTAGATTCCATACATCAGAGCGAGACTGATGCTCTGAAATTCGCGGCCAGTCTCCTTGTCTAACCTGTTTTCCAGACGTTTGGCGAGATCCAGATAGTCATGCTTCATCAGGTGAAGAAGGATATGGCCCGTGAAGAAAAAATATGCAGCGAAACCGTTGTATAGAAATACCAGCCCTGAGAACGCTATCGCACTCGGCACGGAAATGAGTTCTGGGCGAACGATTGCTATCCGGCCCCAATCAACAGGCCACGAGCCTGTGTCCCCATTCAGCAATGGGATGAGGTGTGTTGCGGTCCAGTTGTAACCGGATGCCACTATCACCGTAATGAAGAACGTTGCCCAGAACGTATAGGATGCAGCCCTAAGCCTGCGTTCCCAACTGGCACTTGGAGACGACGGATCTCCAAGTGCCACGAGTTCCGGCCGCCATTCCTCTTTCCAGCAGCGCAACAGTTCGATCAAAAGAGCCAAGAACAACGGCAGGACGGCCAGGAACACGATTGTCCAATTAGGTGCCCACAAAAAACCGACCTGTTTGGTGTGTCCACCTTCAGGGGTGAACAGGACGCTATGAACATTCAAGGTGAATGCGATCAGGGCGAGGGCGCACGCGCCTGTAAAGACCACCAGCGGTAACGCCATAGAGCTTTGATTGCCAAAGATCGCTTCCGTCTGAATCACGAGATTGAAGCGACGTCCGGTTTGCCTCGGAGCTACTGGCGTAGCAATCACGGCGACGTTTTCTACTTCGTGCCGTTGCGCTTCATCCGAACCTGGTTGCGTTTGGCTGCCCGCTTTCTTCTTTCTTCGTTTCTCAATGAGCCTTCTGTTTGCAGCGCTGAGTTCAGCTTGCCATGCGCCGGACGCATCTGGATCACCACAGCCAAAAATCCGCGCCAGCCAACGGATGTTGTCTGCGCTTATGCCCTTGTCATTTTCCTGAAACCAAAGCTGTACAGTCCGCAACTCAATCCCGTTGCGGTTTGCGTTGATCTGGGAAATTGCCCGCGCCAAGAGTTCCGGTGTCCACGGACCTTGAGGCAAACCGTCTTGGTCCACTGGCCGTCCAGCGCCCACATCCGTCAGGTGTTTGAATAGTTCCTTGAAATCACTGCCGTCTTTGGGTGGCGGAACAAAAAATTTACCACGCTTTTCCAATCACTTACAAACTTTCATTTCGTTCTGCTTCGTCTGGTTTCGTTCTATTTCGTGCCTTTGTCAAATCACGATGCAATCAACCCAGTGTTGTGGCGCGTTTCCACCGACTCCACCGGTAGCGCGCTGCAATGTGGAAAGACAAAGCACTCAAATTCATCCGAAGGTAACAATATGTTGGAGACAGAAATCCGCCCCGACCGAGGGTCGCAACCCATCGACATGATGGACCCCAATCAAGCACCGGTTAGCAAAACTCGGCTTCACGCTGAGCCGATCAAACGGATACTCGACCGATCCACGGGGGAGGTCGTTGGTTGGCTCTATGAATGGAACACAGGGTCACAGGTGCCCATGTGGAAAGACGGTCGCAAGACCGATGTGGTGTACGAATAGCATCCAGCCTAATGCCTGTGCGCCAAACATAGCATATGGGGTCGACTCCGGCTAAGTGCAGAATAGGGCGGTAAGAGATTTCTTCATGCAGGTAGATTGGATAACTGCCTTTCAGCCGCATTTTTCGGAAGGCTTCGTGCTGATGGGGCCCGGTCACTTACCAGAGGGAATGATGAACGTCATTCAGGTCCGGCGAGTGAAAACTGCTCCGCCTGTTGATGCGATATTTCACCAAAGCATCCTGAATCCTGCTGTTAAACCATATCCGTGACTATCTCCGCCGCCATCTAGTGATGAGCTATAGGCGGCTTCAAGGTAGAGCGTTTTATCTTCTTCCCAAACAATCGACCCACCGAGACCAATTTCAGCCCATGTCGTCTGGTTTTCCAACGACAGGTTGCTTCCAGAAACGCCAACTGTTGTCGATCCCGCAAACTGGTGCAGGATGTTTCCGATGACGTAGACTTTTTCACGGTGCCCGGCATATCCAGCACCCCGGCTATGATCGCCAAAGAAATATCCTTCAGTGTACTCATGCTCATAGGCCAGACCAATGCGGCCGATCAGGCTAGTTTCTGAGTTGAAATCTACAACATTCCCCGCGTTGTCGGTAAAATCATCTCCATCCCAGCCGCCCCAGGTCAGCTGCGCTTGCGGCACAAGAGCGTTCTGTTCATCCAGTTCGTACAGATGGCCGACCTCGAAACTCAAAGCATAGGCTTTCGAGGAAACATCCGATCCTAATGATCCACTGGTTGACGATGAAAAATCAGTATCTATCCAGTTCAACTGTGCCTGGGCATCGAAGTAAGTGCCGGAATTTCCATACCAGGTTGCAGTTGCGCCAATCCCGACCCCGTCTGCATCGATATCGCCGCGCCCAAGAGCGTTTGTCACATCCGCGCTAACGCTGCCAAGTTGACCTGTAACACCCACAACCCAAAACCCGTTGTCACCTTCGTCAATAGCAACATCCGCACCGAACTGGAGGCCCCATCTTTGTGTGTCGTAATTCAGACCTGAGGTGCTGGAGTCGGGTGAAATGTCAAAACGGTTACCATAAAGGCGCAGCCACGCGCCTTCCTGAGGTTGTACCGGGCCCCGCTCACTGTCCCGAGACAACCATTGCCTCTGACCAACACGTTGTTCCAGTGTCGGCAGGTCTGTGAAGCCGAGCAGCACCGAAGGCGTTGCCTCATAAACCGCTCCGGTTCCATTTACGCCGATGCTGCTTAGAAAGAATTGGCTGCCAATGAGCTCAAGGTCATAAGAGAAAGCCCCGGATGCGACCGGGCCACTCGCCAGCGCAAAGTCACCGGCGGATGTTGTCCCGGCCACATCAACGACCAGAACGTCATTGCCTGATGCCAGACCTGTTGAGACATCGGTTACGGCGATGGCTGTTGTTCCCCCGTTCACGTCACCGGCGACTTGCAACGAATCCGCTGTATCTGAGGTGAAATCGACATCAACTTGCAACTGACCGCTGCCGGAATAATCGCCGCTCACAGACACCACATCCCCTGCCGCACCATTTCGGGTGGACACTATCCCATTGTTCGTCAGTGCGCCGGTCAGAGAAAACCCGCCAGCGGCATTCAGAATACCGCCTGCATTGGTTTGAAGCGCTCCTGCGACGAGCAGGTTATCAGTGAACGAAATCGTGGACCCTGCTCCGATCACTACGTTCTCCCAGTTGATGACATTCGTGCCGGTCAGAGCCCCGCTGGTTCCGGTAAAGGTCAGAACGTCGACAAATCCGTCGGCAAGGCCAGTATCATCGCCGCCATCGAACAGGGTAACGCCGCTGAAATCTCCACCTGAAAAGGTTACAAGATCGGAGCCGTCCCCCATCAGTATTTGGCCCACCGTTGTGCTGTTGCTGGTAAAGGTTGCGGAATCATCGCCGGTGTCTGCGAGAATATCACCAACAATTCCTCCATCACTGGTCAGCGTGTCATTCCCACCTTTGAGTAGAATATTACCGGTTGTAGTGCTCCCGGTCTGTAACGTTGCCTGATCATCAAAGGCGCCCAGAGCAAAATCCAGCGCCGTACCGGCTCGGCCGGTAATTGCGCCAGAACTGATAACCGTTCCCATGCCGGTGGCGAACTGAATGCCAATCCCGCCATCTAACGTACCGGAGTTGATGACCGTGCCATTGTTCAAAGCAACGGCCACATTTCCGGTGCCTCCACTGGTCGTCGTAACGGTGCCGGAATTGTCTACAAACCCGTTGTCTTGACCAAGGATACCATCGTCACCCGCGGTGATAGTTCCCGAATTGATGGCCGTAAGATCATCACCTGCTTGAATCCCCCGGTCTGTGGCTGTTATTGTTCCGCGGTTTGTGACGCTATTCCCATCTCCGATATCAAAACCGTCGTCGCCTGCATTGATGATACCAGTGGCAGAGTTTACGAGGGTGTTAGTATCACCGGCATCAATTACATCGTCTGCTGAAATCAACGTTCCGTTGTTTGTTACGGTGTTGTTGTCCTGAACCTCGATGCTGTTGTTATTAGCAGAACTACCACTCCCTGCTGATGTAATTGTGCCATTATTCGTTATCGTGTTTGAATCTTGTCCATCCAGGCCATCATCGCTGGCTGAAATTGTACCACCGTTGGTCACAACTGACCCGTCCTGGAACCGAAGACCATCAACTGTTGCGGTGATGCCCCCGTTGTTTGTGAGAGCGCTAGAGTTCCCATCAAAGTTCACACCGTTAGCGCCAGAAACAATTGATCCATTGTTTAGCACGGTCAGGTTATCGACGGCCCCGGCATCAACGATGCCATCACCCCCGGCATTGATGGTCCCACCGGCATCCACTGTACCCACATCACCAGGAGTTGTCAGGGTTTGTTGACCAACAATCTGTCCGTTTTGGATCGTAAAGCTCTGAGCATATGCGCCAGAAGTCATCAATGTCGTCGACAGGAGCGACCACGCAAAAATCTGGACGCGTGACCCTGAAGTATAGGTGTGTTCATCCTTCAGGGTTGTTCTCAAACATGCCTGTTTTTCGTTTTTTCTCATTCTTACCAAAGCTTCACTCATTCAAAACAACGTACTCGATTTAGTTCGGATACAAATAAAGTTTGAAAAAAATACGCCGCAATGCTGTTATTTGTAAGGTCGTGTGGCAGTTTTGCCAAAACTAATCTACCTACCCGAAGCATGTGCTTCAGGAGGGTATTGAGACCGAATGAGCGCCCGGCCCTTCTAAGTGGCAATGGCTTCGATCTGTCGCCACCTATATTCACCGGTGAGGATAATATGTGCCCATCCAAGGGGCGAGATGTGTGAAAGAAGATAGGCTGGCGTGTCCAACCCGGCCTTTTTCCGCTGCGCGACCGCTATGCCGAGCTGTTTTGTATTCCAGTAGATGATGATTGCGGTGAGCAGGTTCAGTCCTGCAATGCGGAAGTGTTGACCTTCGATTGTGCGATCTCTGATTTCTCCCTGCCGACCAATCCGTAGGGCACTTTTCAAAGCATGGTGCGCCTCACCTTTATTGAGACCAATGTTGGCGCGACGCTGCATATCCGTGTCGAGCGCCCATTCGATGATGAAGAGTGTTCGTTCAACCCGCCCGATTTCGCGTAGGGCAATGGCCAGGTCGTGTTGTCTCGGCCGCGCCGCCAGTTTCTTCAGGAGTTGACTGGGTTGCATCCTGCCGGAAAGCATCGTCGCAATGCAGCGCAGAACATCCGGCCAGTTGGCGATGATGGTGGTTTCCCGGATTTTGTCACCCACCAAGCCCTTCAGCTCAGTCGGGACACTGCGCCGATCAAAGACATGCAGCCGTTTAGACGGCAAATCCCTGATGCGCGGGATGAACAGATAGCCAAGCAGCGAAGTGGCGGCGAACACAAGATCGGTGAAGCCACCAGTATCGGCATACTGTTCTTTGATCCGTTTTCCGGTCGGGTTCATCAGCAACCCATCCAATATATATGGGGCCTCGTTCACCGTGGCAGGGATAACCTGCGCAGCAAAGGGGCCATACTGATCTGTTACATGGGTATAGGCTTTCAGGCCGGGTTCATGACCGTACTTCGCATTGATCAGATTCATCGCCTCGCCTTGCCGCGTGGTCGGAAAGAATTGCCCGTCACTGGAAGCAGTTTCACCGGCACCCCAGTACTTTGCCATTGGCAACTGTGCTTGCGCTTCGATCACGTTGGCCAATGCCCGATTGATAGCCTCGCTTTCCACATGCCAGTTCGAAAGTCGCGCCAGTTGGGTAAAACTATGCGTGCTGCTAGCTCCGGCCATCTTACTCAGCCCAAGATTTAGACCCTCAGCGAGAATGACGTTCAACAATCCGAGCCTGTCTTTGCACGGTGCCCCGGTGCGCAGATGGGTGAAGGCATCGGTGAACCCGGTATCATTGTCCACGTCCATAAGGATATCCGTTATCCTCACCTCTGGCAGACGGCGATAAAGATCAAGGATGAGGCTATCGGCCTCCGCAGGTACATCAGCTTCAAGCCGGTCGACGCGCAAGCGGCCATCCTCGATGACGCCGCCGGGGAGGGTTCCATTTTTGACCGCCATGGCAAGCCTGTGCAGCCCGTCTTCCAGCCGTTGTTTTCGATCTGCGATCCAGACGTCCGGTTCCAATGGCATCGACAGCCCCATGGTTTGAGCGGCCTCGACCGGAACCAGGCCCTGTTTCATGTCGCTGTAGCGGCGGGAATGAGCAAGCCAGACATCCCCGGATCTGAAGGCTTCGCGCAGATGGAACAATACCGCGACGACCCAAAGACGCTCCCGGTTGGTTTCTGGATTCTGCAGGTGGCCTCGCCATTTCGACTGCGGTTTCAGAAACGGCGCAGACCGGCTTGGGATATCCTGCTTGTCGCGGATCACATCAGCCGCTGCGAGCAAGGGTTCCGTCACGCTGGCGCAGGCAATGTCCAAGGCCGCCAGCATTCGCGGGGCATAGAGCTTGAAGCGGTGATACCCCTTCTCGACGTAAGCCAAGGCATCCGCTTTGACGGTCTTGCCGAGCGCTCCTGCCGTTGCGACGAGGTTTTCCAGCATGCCCCAACCACAGGACGCATCCACAGCACCGGCGACAGCCGTGTCATCACCTTTTGCCAGCAGCAAGGTCGTGCCCAACGTCTCGAACCCCGCTAAAGTCGCTGCGATCTCCGATTGCGCCTCTGTAACACGGGCATCGCAAATCCTCTTTGCCTCTCGCCAGATCGACCCCACGATCCGGTCATGGGTCTCGACCACAGTGTCTGCAATGGCAGCCGACCATTCCACGATGCAGGTGGCAAGGATGGCCAAACGACGATCACTGGTGATGTCTCGAAGCCCATCCGTGAAATACCTTTCGCCTTGGCGGCGCAATTGCGCGACCCGGTGCGCCGGGATGTCGTCGAGGATTGCTGGTGGCAACGCGAGCCGTTGCAGAAATTCCAATCGGTTGAGCTGGCGGTTGATGTCGGCAGAGTTTTTTCCAACCTCAAACCGCCGTAACCAGACAAACCGACTGACCCGACCACCCACCTCTTCGGCCAGCAATTTTTCGAGCTTGGCGCGCGCATTTGCATCGAGGCGAGCGGCTATGCGCGCCTCAATTCTATGTTCAGCGGCGACCAATGCATCAGCACAATGACGTTCGATGACCGAAGTTCCCGGCAGAATGATCTGCTGTCTGCGGCATTCTTCTGCGAACCCACGCACCAGAGCCTGACTGGATTGCGCGGCTTGGGCATTTCGGTCCAGCCAGTTCCGCATCTTTTTGGCGCGCTTGCCGGAGAACATCTTGTACCCGTACATCTTGCGCAGAGCATCCAGATGTTCCCGGCGGGTCTTTTCTCGCGTGGCATATGGCAGGAGATTATCTGGTTTTAATCCGAGCTGCGCGGCCACAAAGCGGCAAACGGGTTCAGGAATGACTTCTCCTGCTTTCAGCAGGCGACCTGGATACCGAAAGGCACAAAGCTGAAGCGCAAAGCCGAGCTGATTTTCAGGCCGCCGCCGGGTGCCGATATGCTCGATGTCTTCATCATCCAAGGTGTAGTGCCTCAACAGCGAAGCTTCATCGGTGGGAAGATCAAAAAGCGCCGCGCGTTGTCGCGCTGTCAGGACTACTCGGTGTGCCATCGGATTGTTCTTTCTTTATGGGATGGGGTCTTTGAAAGTGTAGAAATCGAGACCATTCGCTTGCCATGTCTTTTTCAATGTCTCAATATGATTGTCGCAAGACCTCTTAATTTATTCGAGACCCCCAGGTTCAAAATCTCATGGCCAAAGTTGGATACGCCCGCGTCAGCTCCGTCGGACAATCCCTGGATGTTCAGCGCGAGAAGCTTGCCGATTGTGACAAGCTCTTCGAAGAAAAACGAAGCGGAACGACCGATGCCCGACCTCAGTTGAAAGAATGCCTGAATTATGTCCGTGACGGGGATCAGCTTGTCGTCACGCGCATCGACCGATTGGCGCGCTCAACGCTACACCTGTGTCAGATCGCCGAGACCCTGCGCGAAAAAGGCATCGATCTGGTCGTCCTCGATCAGAACATCGACACATCCGACGCAACAGGGAGGCTGCTGTTCAACATGCTTGGGGCCATCGGCCAGTTCGAAACCGAAATCCGTGCCGAACGCCAGATGGACGGGATCAAAAAGGCTAAAGATCGCGGCGTTCAGTTTGGCAAACGGCCCGCCCTTACAGCAGAACAAATCGCTGAGCTTCGCGAAAAGCGCGCAGCCGGAACGCTGATCAAAGCTCTGATGGCCCACTACAGCCTCTCTAAGGCTACCATCTACCGATACCTCAGCGAAAAAGAGACCTGAGCGCGACGCCAGTACCCCGATCCGGGCTTAACGCCCTATTCTGCACCCAGCCGGAGTCGACCCCCATATCGCTTTCTTGACCACGCCGTCTTTTCTCTGCATAAGTTGGCGTGGTAAGCCTTTGTTATAAAACGCATAATCTATCTTATGTTAAATAGATTAACATTTAAGGCGGCGAGAATGCACAATCTGACGCCTGTAGCTGACACCCGAATGATCAACCACAAAGGGATTGAAAACCGTTATTCTTTGGGGCATTAAACAATATTATAAAGTCGGGGACGACTTGTAAAAACGTAAATTCTGCGAAGGAGACACCCATGCTGAAATTTCTCCGCACAAGCGCACTGGCATTGGCTGCCGCCTCCGCCAGTTTCGTAGCGGCCCCTGAACGTGCCCAGGCACAGTCCTATCAGATTGATTGCGCAATCTTGCTCTGTCTGTCCGGCGGCTGGCCAGCATCAGTCCCATGCGCCCGCGCGCGCGCTGAGTTTATCCGTCGCATCACACCTTGGCCGGTCGAGCCGCCCCTGCAAATTTGGCGTTGTCCAATGGGCGCAGCGTTCGATGTTGATCCTTCAACTCTGACCGCAGACCGCATCTATGAAATCCTGATGGATGACAACACACCGCAACAATCCTTTCCGACTGCCCCACTCACGGATTTTCAGTTGGAAGCGCAGCCCGCCGTTCTTCGCAGGAGCGGCGGGTCTGCAAAACGCTTACCAGAGGATTTTATGTTGCAGCTCGTGCAAGACTATCGAAGCAGTAATCAAACCGCAGACATCGACATAAGCGGTCGCGAGTTCAATTTTGTCCGTTCGATCCGCGTGTTCAACGTGCGGTATGGCTCGCAACGTCGCGCCGGTCGTGACGACGAATGCAGGCGTGGTGCCTACGTCACCAAGGGCCTCTATGGCAGACAGGGCAATTTCGGTTGGCATGACTCTTCGGTCGGAGAGCTGCCCGCAGCCCACACCGGCATGGAAGGATACGGCAGCGATTGCCCTGTCATCAGCCACCGATCTGTCTTTGTCGAATGGCGTGATTATGAAGGCAATTATGGCTTTGAGCAGGTCAACTACTAAGCCTTGTAGCGCCTTCGCGCGACAATACTATAATTGCGACAGGCATCTAAAGATTGTATGCCTGTTGCTAATCATAAGAATCATTGAGGCATTCAGACAAAGGAGCAGTACACCCCAAAAACAAACCCCCGCAAGGCTGCAACCTAACGGGGGGTTTTTGATAAAGCCTAGGGACTGCAATCCCGAAGAAGCTCCAGAAGTTGGCTCCGGTTTTATCATCACCACATCGTCGCAAGCAAGCAAAAAACGCAGTTTTTGCGAACGAGGAAGGTGTGTCTCAGCCTGAGCCTTTCAAAACCACAAGGTTTAGCCTCAGACACAACACTAAGCAGGACCATCACGCCGACAGGCAAGGTCTTGTGTGTTAACGTCTAAGTGACAAAACAGAATCGGAAGGAGGAAAACAGCCCCCAGAAAGTAGAAACCCCCGCAAGGCGGAAACCTAACGGGGGGGTTCAGAAACCAAAGAACGCCAATTCTTTAGTAGATCTTCAAGCTGTTGGTCTCGGTTTTACCACCCCCTCTTCGAGCTGGCAACAAAAAACGCATTTGTGCGAACGAAGAAGACTTGCCCGCTGCCGTCTTGTCTCACCATCGAGCAAGGACAGAACAATGACAGACCGAGTTTTTCCAACACTCCCGCAGGGCCACCAACGGTTCTCGGTTGAGCAACTTCTAATCGAGCTGGCACCGGCTATTGGCCTGCGCAGCAGCCGACTTCATGCATTGCTTTATATGATGAAGCAGACCGCACCCGGAGACTGGACAAGCCCAGACCGTGAGCCGGTGTTTTTCGCACCCCAGGACCAAACTGCCGAAGCACTCAACAAGACCCGTCGCGCTCTTTATGACGATGAGACCGCCCTTGAAGTCGCCGGACTGATCGAGAAGCGCGTTAAAGGCAACGGATCTCGTTCGCCATTCGGCGGCTGTGGCATTGTGTTTTCCAGATTGATTGCTCTGGTCCCTGACCTCTTGAACCTGAAAGAGCAAATGGCGGCCGAGAGGCTACGCCGGAAAGAGCTGCGCAACCGTCGCAGTACATATGTCCGCCACGTTAAACGACACCTGAGAGACGCAACAGACGACACGCTGGCCCATCCACGCCTTCTGACCATCATCGAGGCATTTGACGCATGGCCTGTGGCCGCTCGCCTCGCCAACATGCCGATCGAGGCGCTTGAGAGCCACGTTTCTGAGGCGCAAGCCCTGTGCACAACCTTGGATGATTTCCTTGAAACACGTCCAGATTCTACCGCTAAATCGGCAGAAAACTTCCCGTGCTATATACAAGAGAACAACCAAGATAGTTCATCTGTAATCTGTAACGCTGGCGTGGATGAAAGGAGCGCGGGCAAGCCCGCGCACATGGAATTTATTTGTTCGGAGCCTATCGGCCCCGAAGATTGCTTAGAAAAAGAGTATGAAGCGGAGAGCGCAGCGCGCAATACCCAATTCATCAACCAGTTGACACCGGAGCGCATTTTCCAGCTCGCAAGCGACGATATGCAGTCCTACATTCGCGCCTGTCAGGAAGATACCCCTACCCTTCGCGAGATCCACATTATCGACGCGGCGACCCGGATCATTCATCCGCTTGGCATCAACCATGACGCCTGGATCAAGGCCGTCAGCCTTATGGGCGATGTGGGCGCTTCGCTCTGCGTTTTGCTGATTGATGCCAACCGGAACCATCCGACCACACCAATACGCAATCCGGGCGGGGCGCTGCGCGCCATGACCGCCCGCCACAAATCCGGCACGTTGAATCTGGTTGGCAGCCTCATCGGACTTTCCCGGCGGCGCGGTCTATGAGTTCCGCGCTCGCTCTGGGCTATAGCCGGCAGACCGGCTTCCGCCCATCACGTCAACGCTTGCAGCGGTTCGGGGCCGATCTGTTTATTCGATTTGTGAAATCCGTCTACGCGGCTTTATGTCCGAAGCCTACGCTGCAACTCTGCCTCGTCGCGCACCAGCTCATCGACTTCGCGAAAGCCCAAGGCGTCAGGATCGAAGCAAGAGTAAATCCATCCCTCGTCTTCGCAGTCTGTCGCGTGGGAGATCAGTGCCCCATTCCAACCGTTGTCTTTCAACGCTTCGATGATTTTTCCAGACTGCCCAGAAACGGACATGCTAAGCCGCACTTCATATTCCGAAAAGTAGCTCTGCGAGTTCAGGAATTGCATCGCCTTCGCCAGCTCGTCGGGATCAATCCTGATTTCTACAATCTGTGGGTCAGCCATTTTCAGCGCCGGTACTTGAGGGACTACAGCTATACATTCCCATTTCTTGCCCTTCGGCGCCATAGGCGATCATCGTGCCTTCAATGACGCTTGTGCCTTCAAGGGGGACCAGTGGTCGCGTTTCCACACCACTATCGACGCCCTGGAACGTCCGCTTTGCTGCGTTCGAACACGCCGCCATGTCGTCAAACTCTGCGGTGATGACCTCGGAGCCAGATTGCAGGTTGAACAGCACTAGAATCAATACGACCTTCATTGGCACCCTTTCAAAACAGGAGACCGAGACCCTGCGGCCCCGGCCCCCTTGGACGAAAAGCACTCACTTTTCACCTTCCACGGCCATCGGATCCCTCCTGTGCCGCACAAATACAATATACTAACATCGTCCACGGTACAATAATATCGTTTGATTTGGCAGCAATAAGGCCAAGCCGCGAAATTCCAATGAAATCATGCCCCTGCTTTTCATCTTCCAAAAAATCCTCGGGGGAGCGCCAAAGGCGCGGGGGCAGACAGCCCCCCCTTACTTTGAAAACGCTTCGGCCTTTCGATCCTCTGGATGATATGCCCGCTGAATTTCCCAATAGCACCGCTTGCATCCGCAATCTGTGCAGATGAAAAAATCAGCGATGTAACGAAGCCAGGTGTGCGCCCGATACTTGCTGTAAAGCCGATGCGGCGGGACATGCCATCTTTTGCCACAGCCCATGCAGGTTGTCACAACCACATCCGATGCAGCCAAGTCGTTAAGACGGATAGAATAGGCTGGCCCGAGTGTGACTTTCTCATATGCCAACCGATCAGTTTGCCAGCGGCGCTATGCACTCAGGCCCTTCATTGCCGCGCGTGTTCACGTAGGAGCTGACCCGATAGGCCGTCATGGCGTCGTCTGGCGGCGAGTGGACGAGACCATAAGCCGCTTCCTGTTCTGCCGTAAGCCATGTGTCCAGGTCTGCGTCTTCGATCACGACCGGGCAACGATGATGCGGTATGCTATCCATAAGCGCGTTTGGCGTGGTGGTAATAATCGTGCAAGACAGGCGAATTTCGCCGGTCTCTGCGTCTTTCCACTCACCCCACAGACCGGCCAACGACAGAACCGGGCTTTCTTTGGACTGGATGTAGAACGGCGGCTGACCTTTCTTCTTTGGCAGAGGCCATTCGTAGAAGCCGGACACCGGTATTATGCACCGCTGGCCGCGCTTCCATGCCGGGGCGTAGGTCTTTTTCTCACGCATTTCCTCGCCCTTGGCGTTGAAGGTGCTGAACTTCTTTTCCTTAATCGGTTTCGACCACCAGAACGGGATAAATTCCCAGAGCATCGGGACCAGTTCGCGGCCTTCTTCGGTCGGACGAACTACGGGCACCGTTTGATACCGCGTGACGTTGTATCGAGGTTGCAGGTTGGGTGCAGATGATGGTTCGGGTGCAGTCAGCCGGTACAGCTCATAAATTTGCCGCCACGTATAGTTCAACGCTGCCTTGCCACACATCGCCGCTCACTCGCTCTGTTGTTGGGCCGTCGCCATCTTTAAGTGAAAATGGCTTTTGTCGCCAGTAAGCGTACCGGCCAGCTCGTCTATTGCGTCCATGACGGCACCAGCGGCACGATATTCCGGCGAGGCAATCTTTGCCTGCGTCTGAACCTGAATCGCGCCTTGCCTACCAGCGCGCAACTTTTCAAGCGCTTGATCCTTTTGAATAATTCCGCGTTGTGTTCGTTGCGACATAAGCGAATCCCCCGAAATGTGTGAAAAGATGTTCTATTTTTGTTCCATATTGAGGCCGGTTTTTCAACGATGCAGTCAGGTCAGTGGATGTGTTCTTGCGAATCCTGCTGCCCTGGGCAGCTGGACCGGGCTCTAGTCGAACACCGACAAAGCCGGTGCCCTCCCAGAACACCGCGGCCTGGTCTCCCTGCCTCAATAGCCTTTGTCACGTCTCAGCTGAGCCGAGCCAAAGGCTTTGAAACATGGTCGCCCAAGCCACGGCGATCTGCCCATTCGGGTCACGATCCCTTTCGCGGCAGCGGAAGAATTAACCACAAGGCCCCCGCTCCGATATTTGGGTCTTCGCTTAGGGCCTGCTACGGCGCGTTGTCGGCCTCCCAAGGTCGGCGCTCTGGCCGCGCTGGATAATTCTTTCCGTTTTCAGGCAGTCGAGATCCGCGCGAGGCGCGCGGATCGAGTTGAGCATTAGACAGGGCCGACTCCGCTTACGCTCTATCGACCCTGACATTTTCCATTTGTTTGTTGTCCGCCCAACAGACCTGCCCAGGCCGGTCAATCGGCAAGCGCCCGCTGCGCGGTCGTCGTGTGGCAGGGCCGTGTCCTCGGCTGCGCCTGCGGGCCGCACCAACCCTGCCCCACGACCGTTGACAGTCCTGTTCAGGCCCGTGGGTCGGGCTTTGCCCTCCCACTCTGTTCCCCGGAAAACATGCGTTTTCCGAGCAAAAGAGAGGAAGGCGCAGCCCATCGGCGGAAAGAGGGCACCAAGCCCCACCGCATCACCACAAAGGAACTATCTATGACAGATTTTGTGAAGATCAGTGAAGGCGTTTCGGGAGAGTCCGAGACCTTCAAACTGTTAAATCGTGGCTACACCCCAGACGTGCGCAAGGCGGGTCAGTGGTTCGAGGTCGAGCCGCAAATGTGGGACTATTTTCTGAATGTATTGCCGCCGAAGCACTGGCTTGGCGGGGCGTTCGTTATGTCCGAAGCCGCAACCGAATTTCTATCTGACGCATGGATCAAGATTGGCGACCGCGCCTTTTGTCTGGCCGTTCAGAACACCGGGCAAGGCCCGTTTTCCGAAACGGTTTCTGCCTTCCACGCGCATGTGGCGCAGCAGGTGGCGGCATGACAAGGGCGCAGATCGAGCAGCGCAAGCGTGAGGCCGTGGCGCTTGTGAAGAAAGGCGGCCTGTCCGCACAAATCGGCCTTCGCTTTCTGAGCCAACACGGGACCGACTAAGGCCCACGCCGCATCCGCAAAGGGTGCGGCACCACGTCAAAACTCACCACCGAAAAGGACTAATCCAATGACCAAACAAGTCACTATTCCGCAAGTCACCGAAACCGTTACTTTTGCCGATCTGTATGTATCGCCATTGAACCCCCGCACGGTTGTTTCCGAGGAAGAAATTGCCGCACTGGCCGAGAACATCAAAGTCGCTGGCCTTATTCATAACCTTGCTGGTTATCGCCATGAGGGCAAAGACGGTGTTGGTGTCGTGGCTGGTGGGCGTCGCCTGCGGGCCTTGGCTCTGTTGCAAGACGATCCCCGCTTTCAAACCGTTCAGGTTCAGATTGCCGAGGACGAAGAAACCGCGAAAATCTGGGCAACAAGCGAGAACGCGCAACGCCGCGATCTGCACCCTGCCGATGAAATCCGCGACTACGGCGCTCTGGAAAAGACCGGCCTGACCGCTTCACAGATTGCCGTTGCCTATGGCGTGACCGAGAAGAAGGTTTACCGGCGTCTGGCCCTAGCGGGGCTGCACGGTGCTGTGCTGGATGCCTTCAAAGCCTCTGAAATCAGCATGTCGCAGGCCGAAGCCTTCACGATCAGCAATGACGAAAAGCTGACCTTGGAAGTATTGGAGGCAGTTAAAGCGGGTGGAACAACCGGCTGGAATGCCATGTCAGACTACCAGATCAAGCAGGCATTGAAGCCCGATCACATCAAGGGTTCAGATCGCCGCGCTGTCTTTGTGGGTGTCGAAGCCTACCAAGCCGCAGGCGGTCGCATCAGCGGCGACTTGTTCGAGGATGAAACCCTGTTTGATGATCCCGAGATTTTGGACGAGGTTTTCCGCGCCAAAATTCAGAAGGCCGCGACCGAATACGCAGAGGCCGAAGGCTGGACGTGGGGCGAGGGTCTGGAAACGGACTATCTCTATTCTGGCGATATTGACGAGCGCAACATGGGCCGGATTTACAAGGTCGAAGGTGAGTTTACCGAAGAAGAAGGCGAGCGTTACGAAGAACTGGCCGAACTCCACAACGGCGATGCTCTGGATGATGAAGGTCAGACCGAGCTTGAAGCCTTGCAGGAGAAGCTGGACGGTGCATTCACCGATGAACAGAAGGCCCACGCTGGTATCCTGTTTTATGTCGGGCACAGTGGCAAATTGCAGATCATGGAAGGTTTGGTGCGCAGCGAAGATCGCGAAGCCGCCGAGGCCGCTGGTATTCTGGCTAAGTCTGCCCACAAACAGGAGAAGCCGAAGAAATCACCGATTTCCGATAAGCTGCGCGGCGATCTTGACCGGATCGTTACAGGAGCGCGTCAGAATGCCTTGGTTAATGACCCGACCTTGGCCCTTGATCTGCTGGCGTTTCAGTTGAGCCAGTCGCAGGGGTGGCAGCGCATCCACGCCTATGATGTGACGTTGCCCTATCTGCCGAACGAGCCGGAAACCGAGACAGGTTTTGCGCTGGATAAGCGCCTGACCTTGCCCGATCCGGTTGAGAAGAAAGGCACACTGGCCGACGACTTTAAGGCGTTCCGCAAGCGTGGTCACAAGCGCAGCATGGATTTGCTGGTACGTCGCCTTGTCGGTCAGCTTAACATCAGCGATGCCGATCTGGGCGGGCTGATTGACGAACTGACCAAGAAGGACACCCGCGACACCTTCACGCCGACCGCCGAGAACTTCTTTGACCGTGTTGGTGGCCCTTACCTTGTGGCCCTGTGGAACGATCTTCTGGACCTGACCCCCGATCACGACGCCGCAAAAGCGTTCGCGGCTTTGAAAAAGGGTGAGAAGGCCAAGAAGATGGAGCAGCTTTTCAGCGATAAAGCCGTGCGCAGCGCCCTTGGTGTTACCGAGGCGCAGGAAGCCCGTATCGCAGCTTGGTTGCCCGAAGGCATGGTTTGAGGCTCAGGGCGGGGCGCGTATGCGCCCTGCCCGATCATAGGAGTGCATGACATGGCATTTGAAAACGACACCAACCTTGGCCGCGTGCAAAAGATGATCGAGACCTTGCAGCTTATCTTGAAATCAGCGCAGTCCAATCGTGCAGACGATGCAGCGATCCGCGACATGCTGCGCCCGCTGACTGACGAGCTGACCGCCCTTGGAGCGAACACCGCCAAGCCAGACAGAGGACAATGTGACACAGAACAGCGAGGATCGTGGACCGGCAAGGCCCCACAATGGGCGAGTGTTCGCGATATGGCGGAACAAGCCGACCTTAAAGATTTGACCGTCGCTATGGCTGTGTACTTGAACCGGATTGACGAGGCTCTGTCATGAGATTCAAACGCTGGCAGCGCCATCCGTTCACGGACACGAGCCGGAAACGTGCCGCACTGCGAAGAAAACAACAGCGCGAACGCGAGGCCCTGCCCCTCTTTGCTGATCAGATTGCCGAAAGCCAGCCGTCCGAAGATGAGGTAATGGCGAACCGCGCCGTCCAGTGGGCCGCACAGGAGTTACGAGACCGAAACCGACGCGCTCAGTTGTGGCTCAAGGCCCGCGCCCGCATCAATGCTCTGAGCGCGAACGAGAGGGCCGTATTGCGCCGTGCGTGGGATTGTGCCCCCTACCCGGCTGATCCGGTTTACCTGCTGGATTTTCTGCACAGTTTTTCCGTTGGGCGGTTCACGTTGGACACGCTGCCGTTTAACCTGGTCCCGACCGATCCGCACGGTTGCCGGATCACCTGAAGCACGGGAACGTCCCGTGATGATCGAATGTTTTTCCTTGTGGTGAGGATGTACCTGGCCCCGCTTCGGCGGGGCTTTTTTTTAAGGGCTAAGGCCCTTTTCACTTGTCTATTACGTCTGTTTTGTCTATTTTGGACAAAAGGAGTTAGCCCATGCGATCTTTTCCGTCTACGGACCTAAAGCAGACACTTGGCGACGTTCTTGATGCTGCCAATCATGAACCTATCGCAATCACCAAACACAAGAAAACACGGTATGTCCTGATGAGCATTCATGAATACGAACAGAGGTTTCAGAAGGACGAGCGCCGAGCATACGCGGCGGAAGATATGCCCGCCGAGCATTTGGCAATGCTTGAAGCCAGCCGAGCAGGCATCGAGGGAGAGACAGAAGAATGAAGCGCCCACAAAAAGGCGACGTCTGGCAGTATGAATACCTCTGGCATCGCGAACACGAAGCCGGAAAGGAAAACGCCCGTAAGTCGCGCCCAACGGCGCTAGTAACCACGTTTGTTGACAAAAACGGGCGCACCAATCTTTTCTGGATTCCGATCACGAGCAAAGAACCCATCAATGATCGTTTCGCACTTGAAGTTCCTCAGATGGAGCGCAAGCGCGCGGGGCTTGCATCAGATATGCGCCTCTGGGTCATGGCGAGAGAGTATAACCACGAGTTCTTGGAAACATCCTTCTACATCGACCCTAATGGCTATCAGGGTTCGTTCAGTTCCGTGTTTACGAACAAAGCTCTGGACTTGCTTATTGAGGCAGGGCGCATGGGCCAATTGAGAAAGGTGCCCCGCTATGATGAGTAACGCCGTTTTGCATCGTATCTGTAGCGAATTGCAATTGTCCGGTGCTTGGATTGCAAACATCCAGGATTCTCGCTCGAATTATTTGACGCTATCCGGGGTGCCAAACTCACTTTATCTGCGACTGTGATCAGATTATTTGCAACGGGATTGCAATTATCCACCTCGGATCACATTACGTGCGAACGGCATGCCAGTTGAGGAACACAGAGCGGATGCAAGCGCAGCAACCGCCGTTCTCTGCACGGCTGATGAACTGAAAAGTCGCGGACCTTCCAGACATTCGAACCGACCGTTCCGGCCGGCGCTTCTGGTACAAAGCGGTCATCAATGCATGCGGTACCCAACGACCGCCGTCACTTCATCCCGCCTTTTCCCTGAAATAGTCCCAGGCTTCGACCTCGGCGCCGTCCTCGAGGATGCAGACCCCGGTCTGCGAGCCGTCGGCGGCACGACGGATCTCGTATGTTCCACCATTTTCGACGCAGTAGTTCGCAGCGGGGTTAGCAAGAGCTGTTGCCGACGGCTGTTCATCCTCGGCCGTCTCCGGAGAACAGCCGGTCATGGCCACACCGACTGTGAGAAACAAGATTCCCAGTACTTTGCTTTCAACATTCATATTTGCTCCCTTTCAACTTCGGATCAATGCGGGCCATGGGCGACCGTCAACGCGTGGTGCAGAGCAGCTTCCATGAACGCCCGTTCCGCCTTGCTTTCCCCCGGCAGATCAAGCGAGGCTTTCCGCTCCGCCCCACCTGCGGGAAGTATCCGTCCTTCCATAACCGTGCCCCAGACGCCGACGTTTCGGATCTCCATCGCGTCGACTGAGAGGGGGTTCGCATCGAGGATAGTGAAGTTTGCCCGCTTGCCGGGAGAGATCGTCCCGATCTCGTCCTCGAGCTTCAGCGAGTAAGCCGCCTCGATGGTGACCCCACGCAGCGCTTCCTCGACGGTCACGCGTTGGTCCGGCCCCGCGATCCGGCCCGAGGTCGTCAGGCGGTTCACCGCGCACCAAATAAGGAACAAAGGATCGGCCGGTGCCATAGGCATGTCGGAGTGGAGCGACCACGGGATACCCGCCCGCGAGACGTCGCCGAGGCGCACCATCTCGTCCGCGCGCTCTGGGCCGAGGCCCACCTTCCCGTATTGATCGGCCAGCGCCGCGACGTAGTAGGGATTGCCGCTGACGATGGCACCAAGCGCCTTGATGCGGCTGACCTGATCGGCGCCGCTCACCGCGAAATGCACGAGCACGGTCCGGTGATCGTAGCGCGGGTTGCGCCGCAGGTTGGTCTCGAGGGTGTCGAGAACGCGGTTCAAACCCTCATCGCCGTTGACGTGGATGTGGATCTGGTAGCCTGCGTCCCAGTAAATCCGGAAGGCGCGCTCGAAGACGTCCCGGTCCATCATCCACTCGCCCGTGTGGCTATCGAGGTAGGGATCGCGCACCTGCATAAGCTGCGAATAGATAGCCCCGTCTGCGAAGAGCTTGACCTGCTTCGACGTCATACCCGTCATGCCGCCATACCAAGAGGCGAGCTTCTCGGTCTCGGCAATGACCTGCGCGTCGTCGGCATACATGCCGACCATGCTCTTGCCGTCCGGCATGAAGGACCAGCGAAACGGCATGTCGGGGCTCGAGAAGACGGCGTTAACTCCGTCCTGAACGGGTTTGGCAAGAATGCCGCCCGGCTCGTTGCCGAAGGTAATCCCCTTGGCGTGCATGTAGTCCCTGCTGAGTTCAAGACCGGCCTGAAGCCTCTCGGGGCTTGCCACCATCGTAGCGATGTGGGGCAGGATCGCGAACATACCCTGTTCCCAATAGTGGCCATCCTCGTAGTTGCTCTGCTCCCTCGCTGACGCGGAGAAGGCCGCGTAGGCTTCGCGGGTAAGCCCGCCGCGCTCGAGTGTGGCGGTGTTCAGGAAGAACTCATGACAAGAGCGACCCCAGACGAGGATCGGCCGGGTTGTGCTGATGGCGTCGAGCTCGGCTCGGGTCAGGGAGCCGTAGAACGCCGGATGATAGCCCCATGTCAGGACCGGCTCGTCGGAACCGGGCGCCGCCGCGACGGCGGCCGTCAGCCGGTCAATGAAGTCCTGCTTGTCCTTCACGGCCGGCACAGTCCCCGAGGGCAGGACCCAGTCCTCGATCGACAGGATCTCTGACGACATGGTCAGCGCGGCGAGCACCGGGTGGTCATGCTGGGCCACGAAGCCCGGAACGATCACGTGGTCGGCGAAGGTCGTGTCGACGTCGTGGGGCTGGTCGCCGAGGATCGCGGTCGTCTCCTCGAGGCTCCCGACCCAGAGGATTCGCCCGCCTACGACCGCCACCGCCTCGGCGGACGGCTGCGTCGGCTCCAGCGTGACGATCTCGCGAGCGGTGTAGATGGTAGCCTTTGGCGCGGCCATTGCGAGGCTTCCCACGTCTTGCAACGATCCAGTTAGCGCGATGGCCCGCCCCGCCGGCGTCAGTGACGTCGCTCCCAAAAGACTGGCCCAGACAAAAGTTCTCCGGTTCAAGTTGGTCATTTTGTTCAAGCCTCCCAGCTCACTGTGTCAAATGCATTTTAAGTGAGACACGACGGATCACCAGTCTTTTCGGTCGCAGGACTGACATGTATTCATGCATCGACCGAAAGTCCGCTTCGCACCCGAGGTTTCAAATGCCGCGAACTAAAGCAATGTCGAAAAAGGGCTCGTTCGATGAATCCGCTGCGCTTTGTCTGAACGGCAGGTCTGGGAAACGTACCATTTCCAGACGCGTGCGCGCTGGAAATCGCGGGATCACAACCATTGAGGATTGTTGTCTTGAAATCGCATCTGACAAACAACGTTCAGCCCCTCAGTAGCTTGGCGGGAAGGCAGACGCTTGAAAACACGCTGCGAATCCTGTTCGCATCTAATGTGATCCGGGGCGGATGATTGCAATCCCGTTGCAGATAATCTGATCACAGTCGCAGATAAAGTGAGTTTGGCACCCCGGATAGACGCAATTAATTCGAGCGAGAATCCGGGATGTTTGCAATCCGAGCGCCGGATAAGTGCAATTCACTACACGTATCTATCTGTACGGATACCAGCGCGGCGACCTGCCCCGCTGGATGCGCCGGATAATCGCTCGGACGGAGCTTCATCGCGCTTGGCTGTCTGGCTATCATGGCCGTTTTGAAGAGGCTGGGGTGAGCTATGGTCCGGCAAACCCATATGGTTGTGGGCTTCCACAAGGCTGACCTCCAAAATTGCCCGTGCCATCGGGACTCCGCCCCGCTGTCACGGGCCTGCGCTATTCGCGCAGAACCGCTATCGCGGGCTCAACACCAGCTTTGCCGCCGCCCGCCCAGGTACACCCGGGCCAGACCTTCGGCAGTCAGAATATCAGCGAGATTTTTTCCGCCCACATAGAACCGCGCCAAATAGCGGTCATGATCATCCAGTCCCGGCAATATAACCAGATCGAGCGGTTGCCCTGATGCAATCAGGTCGCGCAGCCTCTTGGTTGCCGCGTTTCCAAGGGCCAGCTCGTAATCGCATTGAGGCTCATAGGTTTCCGGTGTGTCGAAACCCACCAGCCTGAACCGTTTGCCCGCCACGTCGATAGTGTCGCCGTCCACAACGTAGATTGAGGCTGGTTGCAGGCGTTCGGTTTCGCCTGTCGAAAGCATCGCGATCCCGGCCAACACCACCGCGGTCATAGCGAGCCAGAGTATCGCTTGGCGGTAGGTGGTTTGCTTGCGCCGCTTTATGCCGGGTATGCCTATCATTTCTCGCTCGTTATCCCACGGTCCCGCCGCTTTTCCCTTTGGTCATTTTCCACACGCATGAGCTGTCAGCGCCGGACACTTCGCCCCCTTCCGTTCTATAGAAGATCCGCTGTCCCTTCTAGGGATTGGTCATCGCCTTGGTTGTCTTTGCGATGGCAATTTTCGTCGCCATGAGTTGCACCCGCTGCCAACTTCTTTGGTTTTATCCGGCCCTCAAAAAACTGAGCAGGCAGGTTCTCAAGTATCTCCTTGGACGTGTTTCTCAAACGGAACATGGCTCAGTCTTCTCTTAGCGACCGGTCGGGCTAACGCCCTTCCCTTCAAACAAAAAAACGGCTTCCACCCGATATGAAATATTGCTAAACAATATTATAATATCGTTCGGACCCTCCGTGTTTTGGTTTGATCGCATCGAACACTGGCATGACCGTTTTTTATCGAAACACTCTCACCAAGGAGACACCACAATGAGAACCTTTGCAGAATTTCAGATCATGGGCCGCGTTGGTAAAACCAAAGAAGTTGGCAGCACCCTTCGGGTCAGCATCGCCGCCGAGTATGGCCGCAAGGACAACCAGGGCGAGTTCCAGTCCAATCCCTTCTGGAACGAAGTGACGATCTTCAACGAGAACGTCATCAAGTGGGCGAAAGAGAACGTCCAGCCCGGTGACATCGTTCACGCGCGCGGGACCATCCGCCAGACCCAATGGGAAAAGTCCGATGGCGGAACCGAATACGGGATCACGATGGCTGCCGAAGACTTCGACAACATCACCCTTTCGGTAAAGCGCTCGATGGAGCGCGCAGCCTAACCGTCAAAGCGGGCCTTCGGGCCCGCTTTGCCCCGGCTTCAATGTCGGCCGAGATTCGATCACGCCAAAGGACAGTCCGATGCCTCAATATAAGAAATCCCCTGATCCGCGACACATCCTGCCGACACGACGCCTGACCGAGACCCGGAAAGTCGCGACACCAGAAGGCCACACCGTTCACCTTTCCATCGGGTACGATCCGGACGAACCGGACAGGCCGCGCGAGGTTTTCTATTCCGCTGGCTTCAAATCAGGGTCGCAGCTTGAGTTTCAGATTCAGGATGCTTGCGTGATGTTTTCGCTGTTGTTGCAGCATGGGCTTCGCCCAGAGGACGTTGCCAAATCCCTTTCTCGTTCCGAACAACCAGACGGCTCGATGGCCTATGCCAGCATCGTCGGCCTGATTGCTGAGGAATTGGTTGTCTCTTAACTGATCTGTTTTCTTGGCCCCTGCCCCGGCCTTATGGCCGTGTCACCGCGCCCTAGGCTTCAGCCGGCAGACCGGCTTGCGCCCAGAACGTCACGCCCCTGTGCGAGCTGATCCAATAGTCCTGGTCGCGTCTCTCCGAGCCGCGCCCCGTCCTTTGTCTCATGCCCTGCCCAGGGCCGCGCCGATCTGCCCATTCGGGTGACGGTCGCATGGGGCACCGGATCTCGGGCGATCCGGATTTTCCCTTTGTGACTTGGGGTTCGGACAAGCCGAACGCCACAGCGTCACGTTGGCGGTAGGGATACCGCCGGATTTAAGCGAATTAGACAGACCCGTGTTGTCGGCTGCGCCTCCTGCCCGCGCCAGTCCGTCGAATTCGCCCAAATCCTCCTGATCCTTCCTTTCATCGCATTCAGGTTTTCAGGAGCAGGCGCATTCGCGCTGTCCCAAAAACCCGAACCATTTGGGGCAATGACCCCACCCACACCACCAAGGATCAAACGACATGACAACATACCGTCTCTCATCATCGCCATTGGTACACACGCCGGGCCTGATTTCATGGGCGATCAACGGCTATGCGTTCGAGGCTGACCAAGCGCAAATGGTCAAGGTCATTTGCAGCACCTTTCAGGAGGTTCCAGCCGGAGCAGTTCGCAAACTGCTTTCCAAAGCCGTGCCTTTTACCGTCGAGGATGAAGCCGTGATTTTTTCGGTGGAGGACTAAGCACATGCAAGAAGAAATCACCGTCACCGTCCAGCTTGTCTATTCCTGTTCAGCAGATAACAGCCTGACCTCTCAGGGTCACAGCATTCACGACGATCTATTGCGGCTTCTGGATGCTGACAGCACCACAGGCGTTGAGTGCTGCGGGTTCACTATTCAACACCTGTCACCAGAGGCGTTGACCTACGGAAACGCAGAGGCTCGTCAAGGTGCCGTTCGCCAAAGTGACCGGATCAAGACGGCTTTGGAAAACCTCTACATCGACACGGAAGAACCGCGCGAGCTTCTGACCTACGCCCTTTGCGATTTGCGCCATTTCGCAGATCAGCATGGCCTTGCCTTTGGGCGTCACGACAAAGACGCCCACCAGTATTACCGCGCCGAGCGCAATAGCACGGATGGAGAAGGACAATGAAACCATCCGTCAAGCACATCGAGGGGCGGCATCTGACCGCCTCTGACAAGCGTAATATTCTCGCCTGCATCGAATATCTGCGCACCGAGGAAAACCATGCGCAATGGTTGGGGCGCCCACGCTCCAAGAAACAGTATTGCGTTGCCGCTGATCCAGAGACGCCGAACCGGTTTTCCGTCCTGATCCGCGAAACCTACACATCCGATCACGGTCAACGGCGGCAAAGCCAGTCCCGCCATGTTGTCGAAACACGCGGCGTTGATCCCCTGCCCGCCGCCGACTGGTCGATTGCTCAACTGGAACTTTTTCAAGGAGGTGAAGCATGAACATGCAAACGCCTGAAATCCTGCGCACCGGCGAGGATCAGCCCGCCCCCGTGCCTGCCCTTACATCTCAGATTGAGGACATTGTTGCCGCACGCGACGCGGCCCTTGCAAAGATTGCCGACGCTGCCGATGCCCTGCAGGGTGCCTATGAGCTGGCGGCAGAAGCAAACGCCTTTGCTCGAAAAGCCCAATGCGGCCGGAAGTATTGGGGCGTCGACCGGACCCATAACAAGCACTACACCAATCTTTTCCCGAACGATTTCAACCCGGCTGAGTCCGTCGAAATTTTCCGCCGACAGCTTGACGCTTCGGTTTGGTCTTACCTTTGGGAGTCAACCGGCATCCGCGATCTTATGGACGCCACAGCAGCGCGGGAGTTCGACCAGGGCTTGCGTGAGGACGTTCCGCCGGTGACGATCGACGATGTAAGAGCGACATTCGAAACGCTCATGGGCAGCGCCGATCTTATCTTCGCACGCGGTCTAGCGGTGGCTTTCTCTCGTCTTGATAGCCGTTTCAAGTCGCACGATGCCTTCAAGTTGGGTTCCCGAATGATCGTTGATCGGGCTTTTTCTGAGTTCTCCGGTGGTTTCAATCGTACATGGGCCGAAGAAACCATTATCGACGTTGAACGAGTATTTGCGAAGCTCGATGACGAAGCGCCAGCCGGTCGCGGCTTGATCCAAGAGATTGACGCCGACCGCCCCGGCTATGGTCCCCAACAGTCGCTTACAGAAAGCACCTATTTCCGCATTCGCGGTTTCAAAAACGGCAACGCCCACCTCTGGTTTACGCGCGATGATCTGGTTGAAAAGGCAAACCGGATTTTGGCCGACTACTACGGCGAGGTAATTCCCGACGCGGCACCCAAGGACGAGGACAGCGCCACCTTTGCCAAGCGCACGAACCTGCCATCAAAAGACCTCCAATTTTACCACACACCCGCTGATGTAGCGGCAGCGGTAATGGAGAAGGTCTATTTTCGGGACGCGATGAACATCCTTGAGCCAAGCGGCGGCGAGGGCCATCTAGTCCGGCCACTACTGGCAAAGGGTCACAAGGTTACGGCGATTGAGATCCACGCCGACCGCGTGGAAAAACTGCGCCAGATGGAAGGTCCGATGTGTCGCGTGATTCACGGCAACTTTCTGAACCAGCCCGCCAATCCGATCTATAATGCGGTTGTGATGAATCCGCCTTTTTATAAGACGCATTGGATGGATCACGTTCGCCACGCCTTCGATTTTCTGGCTGATGGTGGTCAGCTCGTCGCCATTTTGCCGGTGACAGCAAAAGTGTCGGAAACAAAAGCTCATGTGCTGTTCCGGCGTTGGGCCGAGAAGGCAAACGGTGGTCGATCATGGGGCATGTTCACGGATTTGCCCGCCGAAAGTTTTGCTGAGGCCGGGACCAATATCAATACGGTGATCTTTCAAATCAGCAAACGGCATTAAAGAAGGGTGAGCGGGCGGGCCTATCGGCCCGGCTCGACACCGCCGCACTTTTCCAATTTTCATCTTCCAAAAAATCCTCGGGGGAGCGCCAAAGGCGCGGGGGCAGACAGCCCCCCTGCCCGCTTTCAGCTTGGCGAACGGTATCTTGTCCAGGCTGTGCACAGTGGCATGAGCTGGGGCAATTCTCTGGTGCTGGCATTGTCAACGCCGCGACAAACAAACCGAGATTTTCCGAGAACCATAACCGTCTCCGTGAAAAACGGTCGGGCAAGATACACGGCGCGGGAACCTGTAAACACCAAGCCCTTCGGGGCGCTGCGCGCGTGTTGACTGGTTCCCCTATGACGCCGTGTTTCCCAGCCCTGTTTATTCACTAAGGAGACAATTATGAAATACCTTCGCAAAAAATCTAACCGCTTACGTCGCATCGCTGCGCGGCGTCTGAAAACGCTCAGGCAGCAGCTTCGCACAATCGACTTGAGCCTCAGCATCGAGCTAAATTTGCTGATCGTCAAAATCAGGTTCACGATCAAGCGCCGCGAGTAACAGCGGCTGCACGGCAAAGCTCCTTCGGGGGCTTTTGCCTTTCTTGGCCCCTGCCCCGGCCTTATGGCCGTGTCACCGCGCCCTAGGCTTCAGCCGGCAGACCGGCTTGCGCCCAGAACGTCACGCCCCTGTGCGAGCTGATCCAATAGTCCTGGTCGCGTCTCTCCGAGCCGCGCCCCGTCCTTTGTCTCATGCCCTGCCCAGGGCCGCGCCGATCTGCCCATTCGGGTGACGGTCGCATGGGGCACCGGATCTCGGGCGATCCGGATTTTCCCTTTGTGACTTGGGGTTCGGACAAGCCGAACGCCACAGCGTCACGTTGGCGGTAGGGATACCGCCGGATTTAAGCGAATTAGACAGACCCGTGTTGTCGGCTGCGCCTCCTGCCCGCGCCAGTCCGTCGAATTCGCCCAAATCCTCCTGATCCTTCCTTTCATCGCATTCAGGTTTTCAGGAGCAGGCGCATTCGCGCTGTCCCAAAAACCCGAACCATTTGGGGCAATGACCCCACCCACACCACCAAGGATCAGAGCTATGGCGAAAGTCGATATTAAGCAGCATGTCACGGATACGATTGTCGCGCAGATTGAAGCTGGTACACCACCTTGGCGCAAGCCGTGGACTGGTGATGCGGCAGGCGCGTGTTTTCCGTTGCGGCACAATGGCGAGCAATACAAGGGCATCAACATTCTGATGCTTTGGGCTACTGCCCACGTGAAGGGCTACAATTCGGCCCGTTGGATGACGTTCAAGCAGGCATTGGAATTGGGCGGTTGCGTCAAGAAGGGACAGAAGGCCACGAAATCAGTGTTCTACGGTTCGTTTGAACGTGAGGACGAAGGTGCCGCCGAAGGTGAGGAAAGCAAGCGCCGCATTCGATTTGCCAAAACCAACAATGTCTTTAACGCCGACCAGATCGAGGGTTTGCCCGACGAATACTATGTGCGCCCGGAGCCGCCCCGCGATCTAGGCACCGAAGCCGATCCTGACCTTGAAGCATTCTTTTGCGCCACCGGCGCAGAGATTGTGACGACCGACAAGCCACAAGCCTATTACAGCCCCGCCAAGGATCATATTCACATGCCGCCGATTCAGACCTTTTATGATGCGTCTGGATACTATGCCACGAAAGCGCACGAGCTGACCCATTGGGTTTGCGGAGAACCGCGCCTTGCCACCCAGAAGGCCAACGTGACCAAAAAAGAATACGCTTTTGACGAATTGGTGGCTGAGATTGGGGCGTGTTTCCTGTGTGTTCAGCTTGGTGTGGAACCTCAGTTTGATCAGAGCGCGGCATACATTGAGAAATGGCTTGAGGCCCTGAAATCCGACAAGGATATGATTTTCAAGGCAGCAGCGGAGGCGCAGAAAGCCCTGGACTACATCAACGAGCTTGTCAGCAAGGCAGATGGAAAGGAGGCCGCTTAGGCGGTCGCCAACCACGTTAAAACCCCTATTGGCGGTAAATCTGTCACCAGTTACTCTAGCATCGCTTGAAGGAGATCGAGCATGAGACAGTTTCTCAAGGCGTATTGGTGGCTACTGGCGTGCAGCATTGCGGGCGCAGCGCTGGTGCAATTTTTAACCGGTGAGATAACACCGTATTCTGTATTTCGCGTTGCAGCCTTGTGGGCTGTTTTTTGGTTTGCATGTTGGCTGCATTGGGAGGCACAGCACGTTGAGGATTAAAGGTGCTTCAAGCAAGCCCATCTAATTTTGAAGAGGCCCAGCCGATTGGCTGGGCCTCTTTCGTACTCTGAGCCTATGATTGAGGCCCTGACTAAAGACAGGAGAAGGGCATAGGCTTTCCGAGTTCCACTTCATAAAGTTGATCACCTACCGATACGGCAACAGCGCTATGTGTCCGAAAACCGGTAAGCAAGGGTTCCCATGCCCCACCCTCGTTATCGGCCTTGGAAATGCGGCCATAGTCCAAGGTGGCTTGGATGGTAATCAGGTCGGGAAATCGGAATGTAACCGGCGCATTCATATCCAGCTCTGCACCGACGCCAACCATGACGGCGCTAACCGTAGTTCCATAAACTGAGTTGGGATCGCAAACCATTGACAGAGACACGCCGCCATCAAGTGTTTGGTAAAGATCAACGCCACGTTCCATACTATGTTCCCAAGCATGAACCGAGAGCGGGAGAGCGCCTAAAATCGCGCTTAAAATCAGAGATTTATTGAAAAGCATAGGCTGCCTCCTTTTGAGAGACAGCCTAACATTTTTTGGAGCAGAGACCAAGTTGATCAAGCTGAATCGACGGCTTTATTCGTACACCACATCGGTCTTTCGCCCATTCTTCCACATCGGCACCTGGGCACCTGTGTTCCACTCATAAAGCCAGCCCACAACCTCACGTGTTTCTCTGTCTAAAATTCGTTTTATTGGCTTCGCATGGAGCCTTACTTTGTCAGCCATGATCTTTCCTCTGTCTGCCCTGAAAACAGCACTTTTCTTGCCCGCTTTCCTCAATCGTAATTGGGTAAGCTGCTGCTTACCCGTGAGTATGCGCGGAGCTTGAGAGGATGGGGGTGAAACCAAATCGACAGGGTTGGTGCGGCCCGCAGGCGCAGCCGAGGACACGGCCCTGTCTATTTTGTTTCAGGGGGAAGGAAGCCGAAACTCCTTCCCCCTTCTAAGGATAAACTGCGCGGCTGGCCGCGCCTTCTATCAATACTTGCTGTTCAGTTCTTCGATGACTTCATCAAGGCAGGACCAAAACAGAATTTCGAATTGACCTCGAACCATCGCGGCATCCGACGAAACGCGCAAGGGATCGTGCTTGTCTCTCAGTTTTTCCAGCAAGGCAGTATCGACGCGCTTTGTACTCTTGTAGCCTTCCCGCATCGGTCTGCGATCAGCTTCCGGCTTTTCGACAAATTCCGGTTTTGGATCGAAACGCTCAATAGCCCGTCTGCCAGCCAAGGCGATTATGTCTTTCTGCGGTAGACCCTTGTTTTCCAGAGCTTCTAGTTTGCTGTGCTGGTCCATTTTGACCGCCGCGATCAAAGTTAGCTCGCGCTTTGGTCCGAGATCCTTTTTTGGTACAGGGGCCGCCTGTTTCCGCACTGGTGCTGCTGCCGCTGGCTTTGCCCTTGGCTTACGTGTCCGAGCTGCTGTTGGAGCGGTTGTGGTTTCCGGCTTCGGTTCTTGGGGTTGAACGGGCTGCGGTTCGGGTTCCTGTATCTCAGGCGGTTTGTTGGTCGGCAGTTTGTTGAACTCGGAAAAATCGGATGTATAGGCCGGGTCCGATCCAGCAATTTTTGGCTTCTTCTTTCGTGCCATCTGTTACCCCCCTACCAGCGCGTCGAGAATGGAGGATGCTTCTTCAAGTGCCTCTTCAAAGTGCTTGGCGTGAACCCGCATCAGTGGGTTTTTGCTGTCGCGGCGCTCTTTGGCAATTGAGTGTATGAACCCTTCTGCTGCGGCGTCTTTGTGTTGTTTGCGGGCCATGAAATAGTCATCCATGACCGGGAAATCCCGAAGGGCTTTATGTTCGACTTTAGTTTCTGCCTTGCTTTGCTTCGGCGGCACTGCCGAGAATAAAACGTGGAAGGTTGGCAACGCCTCCGGATCATCCGCGCGTTCACGCAGCCCAACATACCAGTTGAATGTATCGGTCGTAATCTCCAGATCGTCATCGCTCAACATCATGGGAACAACAATGGCGTCGCTTTCCGATGCCAGATCATCGGCCCAGGCACCGGCTGCGCCAATCGTGTCTACGAACACAAAATCTGCCGTGTCGTTCTCATAGGCTTCCTCCGCCTTCTCTTCCAACTCACTCGCTTTGGTCAGCGGCTCGATCTTGAAAAGAGGGTCGTCAATCTTGAGCTTGGTCGCCCAACGTGCGAGCGCCTGTTGCGGGTCAGCATCGAACACAAGGCAGCGTTTTCCTCGCGCCATAGCCGCACTGATGAGCGCTCTAGTCAGCGTCGTTTTTCCGGCACCACCTTTTCGGGTCATTACCGAAATGACTTTCATATCCTCATTGGGCATGTTGCCTGTTCCTTGTTCTTTGTTACCTGCTTCCTGTTCCTTGTGCCGTGTGCCGTGTTACCTGTCAAGTGTTCCTTGTACCGTGTGCCGTGGTCTTTGTTCCCTGTGCCGTGTTCACTAGGCCGTGTTCCCTGTCCCGTGGTGCTTGTTGCTGGTTCCCTGTGCCGTGTTGCCTGTTCACGCTGCCTTGTTCCCGGTCCCGTGTTCCCTGTGCCGTGTGCCGTGTTACCTGCGCCGTGTACCCTGTGCCGTGTACCGTGTGCCGTGGTCCCTGTTGCTTGTTCCGAAATGTACGGTCAATCGGTCTCAAATCAGCCTTACGCGCGAAGAATTGGCGGAGTGACCGGGTAGGGGAGGGGCTTAAAATCGCTTGTGAGCCGCTGAGAGCCGCGAGAAACGCCCGTACCGCGCTTTGGCGGGGGTAGGGGGCGGAAAGTAAATTGAGGCCGCTCAGCGGCCAATTTTTTTGATGTGGGCCGTCGCCTTCGGCTTTGGGCCGGTCTCGCCTTTGGCTCGACAACCTCACCCAGAGGGTTCGGTTTGCAGCGGAATACAATTCACTCTTTACGGTTTTGACAATATTATAGTGTGTGACACACTTTTATAATTGCGTCAAAACCTGAGTGATTGTATGAAGTTGGCAGGAAATAGGGAGACTTTGTTCGCATGGCTGAACGCCGCCGCTTAACTGACTTGGAGCGATTGGAAATCGTCCGAGAAACGCGAAAAGGCGTTTCAAGTCAGGAGCTTGCGAAGCGTTTTCATGTGACGCCGAGGACGATCCAGTACACTGTCCGTCGCGAAAAGATGCGAAAGCGCGATAGCGGCATACGAACAGCATCAATCACTGTTGCTCTGACACCAGAGGAAGTGCGGGCCTTCGATGCTGTTTTGTCGCGTCACGGCATCCCCAACCGGACGGTAGCACTTAGGCGTCTCATCCTTTCTGCGAACGGTGTTTTTCAGCCTGATGAGTACCTGGCCGACGAACTTAGGGGGTTTCGAGCATCGCTGAATCGGGTCGGGAACAACGTCACTCAAATCGCGAAACGGATGAACGAGGCGAACAACAAGGGGATAAAACCGCCATTTGGGCAGGCGAGTTTGTCACAGATGCGCAGTCTCGCGGGGTTCGTTTTGGACTTTGCGGATCAAGTGGATCTTCTGGTTAGGCGGCGAACAAGCGCCATAACCTTGCTGATCAACGATGCGTTGAAGGAGCTGGCCGATGGCGAAGAGTGATGCAGTCACCGCCGTAACCGGCGAGATTTTCCGTGAAGGATGGAGCCGAGTTCGTGGTTCTACGCAAGGTCTGGGCGAAAAACGTAAGCAGATGACCAGGGCTGCAAAGGGGCATCGGGCGGCAGTTTTCAAGGCAATTCGGTCGGGTGGTACGCACACAAAAGGACAGCTTTCAAATCAGCTTGAATACCTCACATCGAAGTCAACGCATATCGTAGATAGCCGCGGTGTACTCGACGGAAAAAAGCAGTTGAATGCTGATGAAATCAAATCCGTTGTTGAGCGTTTTTCGAGCCGTTGGGACGAAGGGTTCCGCCCCAAGATGGGGCACACAACCCACATGCTTATGTCCTTTCCGGTTGGAACAAGGGGAGCTGACGTGCGCGACATTGCGTCGGCGGTGGCGGAGCGCTTCTTTGCGAACGACGAGAGGAACTTTGATTATCTGATCGCGGTTCACGAAGACAGGGCGCACCCTCATGCTCATGTCGTGCTGAACCGGCGTTCTCAAGAGGGCGAATATTTCTATCTCGGGCGTGATCACCACTTCAACTATGACGACTTCCGGATCGCGATGGTCGAAGAAGCGGAAAAGGTTGGAGTTCGCCTTGAAGCGACGCGGCGCATTGATCGTGGTGTCCTGACATATGCACCCAGAACAAAAGAAGTCTACGCGGCCAAGGAAGAAGGCCGCGAACCCGTCGCGCGTGAAAGGGTCGGACGTGACCTGGACCGCGCATTGGCGGAAATCGCAACCACGTCCAGCATTTACCGCTCATTGGCCGCAGAGGCGTCGGCTGAGAACCGGGAAGACATTTCCAACGCCTTGACCCTTGCCAGCGAACTGTTGGGGCAGGGCGGGCAACTTGATCAGAATGGAGACGTTTACATGGCCACCCAAGAATCCTTTGACGACCTGAGAAGCCGATTTGCAGACCGCGCAGAGAGAGTGGAGCAGTTTGTGCGTGATGCACCGGATGCGATGAAAGCAAAGTACGAAAAGCAGTTGGACGCGATTTATCGCAACGTCGCTCATATGCAGCCTGTTGGCGTCCGTTCGGCTACGCTGAACGATGCCGCATCTGATACCGGCGTCTATTCCGAGACGAACATAAACAAGGATGCTGTTTCCGCTATGAAGGAGCCGGAGACACGCGCACAGATCGAAACTGCCTTGCGTGGTACTGGAATTTCGTCTGCTGCCGTAATCGCGCGGGTAGAGCAGGGGGCCAGTAATGCGTGGTTAGAACAGCGTTGGATGGCTGATGATCTGTCCAAGATCGCAAAGACCGACGGATTAAACCTCGAAAGGAAGGAAGACCTTGAAGCGGCTGCTGCGAAACTGGACCAAGTTCATGTCCAGTTGGGGCAAACTTTGGAACGCGCCGAAGTTCTTCATGACGATGGGGTTGTTGAAGACATTGAATCAACGGAGCGTGTTTCCGCACATATTGACCAATCCAGTGTTGACCGGATGAGCAATCGTATCCGCGACGAGCTGATGACTGAGCGGGCGGAAACCGAAGATTTCGATACGCGCTTTGACCGCGTGCAGGGGATGGTTGAGCGTGGCGAGATTGAGGCGCTTGCCCGTGACCGGATTGCTTCCGAGCAACAAGACTATCTGCGAGACCGGCCTGAAATCGTCGGTTCACCGGCTATGCTGTATTCTGACGAACCCTTTAGAGAGCGGATCGTGGACCAGAGCCTTGCCGACCGCATCAGCGGCGAAGTTGATCAGATCATGGAGCGGGCCGATGCGCGGGATGACGTTGCCGAAGCAGTCGCCAAAGACATGAAAGAGCGTTACCCCGACATGCCGGATCATCTGGCGCGCGGTCTTGGACAAACCTATGCGACTTCGACCAGCCTCAATGACCAAGAGGCAATCCAAGAAGCACAGCGCGAAGCGGCGGCAGAAGCGGACTATCGCGAAGATGTTGCTGACCGGATCAGAACGGAGGCTGGTGTTGAACGGGCTGAGCGTGAAGGAATTGCCAGAGAAGATCGAGGCACGGTTGCCGATATTGAGCGTGGCGTTCGAGACCAGTTTGACGACCGCGCAAATGAATACACCCGCTTTGAGCCGCTGGTAGTTGAGCGGAACCGAATTGATGCCAGCGACAACCGCGTGGTGGATGGAGCCGCGATGGCGGTTGCATTCCGTGATTTGGCTAACGACAGACACAACGGGCAGCTATCGGTTGAAGATCAGCGGCGTACCGATGCCTTACTGCGTGACACAGCCGAGAGATACGGACCAGCAATGCGTGACGGGCTTCGCCGGGATGGTTTCAGCGACCGCGAGGTTCGGGAATTCGAACTAACCATGCGTGACTATCGCGGTGCTGGCGTTCAAAATGAAGAAATTGCCCGTGTTATCGAGCATGAGCGTCATGACAAGATCAACTCGGCATTCCCAGACGACCGCAGCCGCGAAATCTACCGTGGCGAGATCGAGCGCGAACTGAGCGACGAGCGGATTGAGGAATTGCGCAACGGCGATAGCGAAGCGCTTTCCGAAGTCATTGATAACCGGTTGGACCGTCTTTACGCCGCCAAGGCTTATCTACAATCCGATGAAGCAACCGCGAACAGCGAAGCGACCCGCGAAGTCATCTCGGAGATTGCTGAGGAAGAATATGACGCGCAGCGGTTGAAGCATGTCCACGCCAATTCCGAGAAAGGGCAGACACATGGATAAGGGTAAAATTGCGGTCGGAATCGTCCTGCTGACCATTCTGTCGCTTGTTCTCGGATACGTGGTTGCGACCGCATTTCTGACGTTCCGAGACTACGGCATCCGGGCCGAGCTAGATTTTTGGTGGCTGGCCCAAAACTACCTCGACATGCGATCTTATCGGCCACAGGACGTTCGCCTGGTCAACTTGATTGTTGGAGGCTTCGGGCTGGCTGGCCTTCTTTTGAGCGCTGTGCTGTCCGGCAATGCGCTGACGAAATTCGGAAGGACACAATGGCAAAAACCAGCACATATGCGGAAGAACGGGTTTTTCAGCAAACCCGGCAGCGGATTTATCCTGGGCAAGTTGGGAAAACCAAAGAGCAGCAAGTCGCTGATCAGCTCTAAGATTTTTCCACATGCGTTGATCGTCGCGCCGACTGGCCGAGGTAAAACAACCGGCTTTGTGATTCCGAACCTGTTGACCTTCAAAGGTTCTGCGGTGGTACTGGACGTGAAGGGCGAAAACTTCGAGGCGACAGCGCGCCATCGAGCGTCGCAGGGCGACAAGATTTTCCGCTTTGCCCCGACCGACTGGCATGACCGTCGAACCCATCGCTACAACCCCTTACTGCGCATAGCGGAGCTGGAAGATCCTGATAGGCAGCAGATGGAGCTACAGTTGCTTGCTTCGCTGTTTTTGCAGGCTGACAGCGACCGTGTTCAGGGCCTCTTAAAAGGTGGTATTGATCTGTTTGTCGCTGCCGGCCTTTTGGCGTTCGAGCGTAGCCGGCCAACTTTGGGCGAGATTTACCAGATCAGCGCCAGCGGTGGTAATAAACAGAAAGAGTTCATGAAGCGGCGCGATGAAGTTAAGAACCGCGCGGCGAAACTTATATTTGAGCGGCTGGCATCAACAAACAACGATACGCTGACTTCGTATGTGTCCTTGCTGATGACCTCTGGATTGGACCAATGGAGCAACCCCGCGATCGACAAGGCCACGCGGGTTTCGGACTTTGATTTCCGAACCATCCGCAAGCAGCCGTTTTCCGTTTTCCTTGTCGTTTCACCCAACATGGTCAAACCACTGGCGCCCTTGATCCGCCTGTTTTTCTCTGACTTGATTTCATCGTTGCAGGACAAAGAGCCAGGTCCGGACGAGCCGTGGCCGGTTATGATCATGCTCGATGAGTTCAACCGGCTTGGGAAGATGCCAATTGTCACTGACAGCATCGAAACGCTGCGGTCCTATAAAGGCCATCTGGCTATTGTCACGCAGACCATTCCGGCCTTGGATGAAATCTACGGTGAGAATACCCGTCGCGCTCTACAGGGCAACGCAGGTGTTAAGCTATACCTGACACCATCAGATGAAAAAACCGTGGAGGAACTGAGCAAGGCGGTTGGCAAGACAACGAAACGGGTTGTCACTCGGTCCCGGGCCATCGGGCGGAACCCTTTCGAGGGACGCAGCATGTCCGAGCGGACAGAAGAAACGTCACTCTTGCCAGAGGATGAGGCGCGGCGATTGCCGCTCGATGACATTATCATTGTTGTTGATGCTCAAATGCCAATCCGGGCCAAACGGATCAAGTATTTCGATGATCCGTTTTTCAAGTCGATCAGCGAGGCACAAACCGGCGATCTACCGTTCCCGGAAACAACCATCACAACTGAGACTGCGACCGAGACGGCCGATACCGCAACGCCAGAAGCCGAGACGGCCGAGAGTGAAGCGGCGGCACCCACCGAACCCGAACAGATGCCCGAAGGTGGGGCAGGGGCGGAGGTAGCTGAAAAAGCTGAACGCGCTACACCTGACAAAGATGCAAGTGTTGGCCTTGCCAGCAACCAGCCTCATCGAGCCACTGTGAAAACATCGTCTCGAAAGCGCAGAGCCAAAGCTGTTGTGCAGGCCACTCGCGACTTTGAGGACCGTCAAGGCACGTTCGATTTGTCGGTTCAACAGCGGCTCGATCTACCCGACCCTGCGGTTGTCTCCGATGCTGACCTTGCGGCCCTGGATACCGCAACCGGCGAGCTGGCGGAGTTGGAGGCCGAAATTGCTCAGGAAGCACAGGGGAGCGAGAAAATTTCCGCTTTGGCGTGAGGATCTGCCGAACCAACAAAAAAGGCCCGCTGCAAGGCGGGCCTTTTCTCGTTCTTCATAGACAGACTAAGAGGCGAGGACTCGCGCGAGGCTGAACAACCTTTCGCGCAGTTCTTTTGGTATGTTGTAGTAAGCCTTCACCAGCTCGATAGCTTCTTTGTCCTGAAGCACGTTGATAAGATCCTCGGGAGGCGCAGGGCGGGTTGTCTCATCCCCCAGCCCGTCGAAGAAGAATGCAACCTCTGTTTCAAGACCTTCGGCAATCCGAAAGAGGCGGGATGCGCTCACACGGTCTTTTCCAGTCTCGTATTTCTGGATTTGCTGGAACCTTACGCCTGCGATTTCCGCCAAATCCGTTTGGGTCAAGCCGAGATACCAGCGTCGCACACGAATACGGCGGCCTACGTGTTGATCAACTGAATTAGTCATTACTCGTAAACCTTCTACTTGCCTTTCAGCCGATCAGAGCGCGCCTGCATTCTTTGCATTTGCTGGCCGGTGCCTGTTGCTTGTGGAGGTGGGGCAGGGGGGTTATTTGCCGCCTGCTGCCGGTTTGGTGTTTCGCTTGGACGGCCAAGCCCGATGGCTTGACGTGTGCGCAGGGCGACGACTTCTGCACCGCTTGCTGTCCCAACGCTCCGGCGGTTGTACGCTTGCTGACTGCCACCCAATGCCCGTCCGAAGGCATATGCGCCACCCATGCCACTGGTGAGGGCTGGCATGACGATGTTGCCGGAAATTCCCCGGACGATGAAGGGTGTGGCAACAATGAACCCCTTAGCCATCAGAACCATCATGAAGAAGGGGATAAGTGCGCCGATATTCGATGCACCCTCGGGATCACCTAACTCACCCAAGAGCGCACTAGATACGCCGGTGATGGTCGCAAAGACGCCCGCAACGACGACAGGGTATAGAGAAAACGAGATAAGCGCTGACAACCACCGTGCGAAGTAATCCTTGGTGACTTCAAACAGCGTCAAAAAAATCATGATCGGGGCCAGCCCGATCAGGAGAGCGATCATCAGGCGAGAGGCAACCAGAATGAAGGCAGCCAACCCGCCGAGGATCGAGAGCAAAAGCACTCCGAGAATGTCGAGCATGGCACCGGCCATCCAGTTAAGCTCAGACCCCGCCGCGTTAAGATAATCCCCAAGCGACGCTATGAGGCTGTCAAATTCCTCTGCGAAGGTGCCAGAGGGGCCGGGTGTTCCACCACCAACAGATGCCACCAGCGCGCCCGCTATGCTGTCGATCCCGTTGAGAATGGCCGTCGCGAACGAATTGAACTGCGTCCAGTTGAGAGCGAACACACCCACGAGCGTTATTTTGACCGCAAGCCAGAAAGCCGTTCGACCATCCATCGACCGATATTGGTATGCCATGTTGATGAAAACCATGATCACTAAAATGATCGAGGCGAGGTTGATCAGAGTGCCGACCGTAGCAGCCACAGAACCAAACTGAGTTTCAGCGGCGGTGTTCAGATAGCCTTCGGCTGTTTCCACGAAGTATGTAACGACACTCATCTATGGTCCCTCACCAGTTTCCTTGTTGCTCGCAAATTGGCTTCGCTACCTTGCGATGTTCGTTTGCAAGATCGCGGTATTCTTCTGTCCGTTCCGTCGCACCCCACCGATCCAGTCGGGCATATGCTTCCAAGAACTTCGCTTCGACCATTTCCCATGAAGGGAAC
>NZ_CP102412.1 GCF_024628725.1 Ruegeria sp. YS9 | reverse complement strand
CGTATTGGATACCGGTCTGGTCGAAGAACTGGTCGGGGTCGCTGACGCGGTGTTTCATCTGGCTGCCGCTGTCGGGGTCAAGCTGATCATGGATCAGCCCAGCCAGTCGATCGCAACCAATGTGGACGGCACGCAGAACGTGTTGCGGGCGGCCCTGCGCCACAAGCCCCTGGTCTTCATCGCCTCCAGTTCCGAGGTCTACGGCAAGGCATCGAAATTCCCGTTCAACGAAGATGACGATCTGACGATCGGTGCCACCAGCGTTCTGCGCTGGTCCTATGCCTGTGCCAAGACGTTGGACGAGTTCATGGCGCTGGCCTATGCGCGCGAGGTGGATCTGCCGGTGGTCGTCCTGCGCTTTTTCAACACGACCGGCCCGCGCCAGACCGGGCGCTATGGCATGGTTGTTCCGAATTTCATCGAAGCGGCTCTGTCCGGCCAGCCGATTCAGGTTCATGGCACCGGCGAGCAATCGCGCTGTTTCAGCCATGTGGCCGATGTGATCGAGGCGCTCATGCGTCTGCTCGATGTCCCCGAAGCCCGGGGGCAGGTCTTCAATATCGGTGGTGAACAGGAAGTGACGATCCGGGGGCTGGCCGAAAAGGTCATCGCCGCAACGGGATCCGCGTCCGAAATCCGTCTGGTGCCCTATGAAGAGGTCTATCCCGAAGGGTTCGAAGACATGGCCCGCCGTCTGCCGGATGTCTCGAAGCTGCGGCGGTTCACCGGGTTCAGCCCGGCGCGCACGCTGGATGATATCATCGCTGACATCATGGCCGAGAAACGCGCCAAAGCATACGCATGAAGAGCCAAACACGATGACACCGGGACAAAGAGTTGAAAAGCTGGTGCGCGACACCGCGACCGTGCTGCTGCCGGACCGGCTGCGCAAATGGATCCGTAAACAACAACGGTTGCACAATCTTCAGTCGGTGCCGGTTGGGTCGGTCGATTTCGGCGGGCTGCGGCGGCTGTCGCCGATCAGTGCCGTGTTCGGGCAGGATCGCGACCTGCTGACCATCGAACGCCATTACATGGAAGAATTCCTGCAAAATCACAGCGACGATATCCGTGGCCGGGTTCTGGAATTCGGTGATCCGGCCTATACGAAGAAATTCGGCGGTGACCGGGTCACGCAGGCGGATGTACTGAGCTATGTCGAGGGCAATCCGCAGGCCACCATCGTGGCGGATATCACCGATGCGCCGCATATTCCCGACAACAGTTTCGACTGCATCATCATCACTCAGACCCTTCAGATGATCTTTGAGGTCGACAAGGCGATTGCTACGCTGGAACGCATTCTGAAACCCGGTGGCGTGGTGCTGTGCACCTCGCATGGGATGACCCGTGTGGCGCGGCGCGAAGGCGTGGATGACTGGGGCGAATACTGGCATTTCACCAGCCAGTCCAAGCGCCGCCTGTTCCGGGCGGTCTTCCCGGCAGAGAATGTCGAGGTGTCGACCGTTGGCAACGTCTTTACCTGCATCTGCAACCTGCACGGCCTTGGGGCCAGTGAAATTGCGCCCGAAGAACTGTCCACCCATGATCCCAACTATGAAATGCTGGTTCTGGTCCGGGCAGTAAAGGCGCAGTGAACGATCTTGTCATAGGGTCCGGGCCTGCCGGGGTTTCCGTTGCCCGGGCCTTGCTGGCGCGGGGGCGAAACGTCACGATGCTGGATGCCGGGGTGGAACCGGGGCCCGAGGTCACGGAGCGGGTGCAGCAGATGTCCCGAACCCGCGCCGAAGACTGGAGCGCCGAGGCGCGTACAGCCTGGATGGAACCTCAGTTTCAGGCTCCGGAGGGCGAGGTGTGGCGCTATGGGACAGGTTATGCGCTGGCCTCACCTGCGCGTACACTGGCGGAAGGGGCGGATTGGTTTGCTTTGCGCGCGTCGCGGGCGGCGGGCGGGCTGTCCAATGTCTGGGGCGCTGCGGTCTTGCCGTATCGGCAGGCGGATATCGACGACTGGCCCATAACGACCGACGATCTTGCCCCACATTACAGGGCGGTGGCGGACATAATGCCCGTGTCCGGGCAAAAGGACAGGCTGCAAGACCTCTTTCCCGCCTGCGATATGACAGGCCGAACACCCGTTCCACCAACCGCGCAGGCGCAGATGCTGCTGGCCCGTTCCAGGCAGAAGGCGAAGGCATTGCAGGGGGCTGGGATGCATGTCGGTCTGGCGCGTCAGGCAGTTGGGCCGGGCTGTCAGACCTGCGGGCTGTGTCTGCACGGGTGCCCGTGGTCGCTGATCTGGTCTGCAAGACAAACCCGCATGGCGTTGCAGGCAGAGCCAGGCTTTGCCTACCGCGCGGATCACGTTGTGCGGCAGGTCCGCGAGGAAGGCGACGAGGTTGCCGTCACTTTGGCAGATGGCAGCGATGTCCGCGGAAACCGGGTGTTTCTGGCCGCCGGAGTGCTGGAAAGCGCGCGTATCCTGTTGGCGTCACCCGGCTTGCGGGGCAAAGAGCTGGTGTTGAAAGACAGCCAGCAGGCCTTTCTGCCGATGCTGCACCGCTGGCGGGCACCCAGGCGGCCCGATGTCTTGCCCTATCAGACGCTGCCGCAGCTTTTTGCCGAACTGGATGACCCGACCGTGTCGCGGCAACTGGTTCACGCGCAGATCTATACCTGGAATGAATACTATGCCCGCGATCTGAAACAGAACTATGGCCGCCGGATACCCGGCAGCGGGCCGCTGCTTGAGGCGCTGGCCCGACGTCTGATTGTGGCGCAGGTTTTCCTGCATTCCGATCATTCGCATGAAATAGCCTTGCGTCTGGCAGAGGATGGGCGGTTACGCCCGGAACTGAACGAAAATCCCGCAACCGCCGAGACAATGCGGGCAGCACTTGCGCGCTATGGCCGGGCCTTGCGGGGGCTTGGTCTGACCAGCCTGTCTTTTGCAGCGCGGTTCGGGGCGCCGGGGGCCAGTTTTCATGTCGGAGGTGATCTGCCGATGTCGGATGACCCGGGCCCGGGTGAAAGCGATGTGCTGGGGCGCCCGCATGGTGCGATGCGCATTCACGTCGTTGATGCCTCTGTCCTGCCGACCATCCCGGCGACGACAATTACATTCAGTGTGATGGCGAATGCCCACCGGATCGGAACGCTTGCACCCGAAGCCTGACATTCAGTTGATGGGCAGCACCCTGCTCAGCCCGCTTCGCACGCCGCGCATCAGTTTGCGGGCCGCCAAATAGGACCCGCCCCGCCCGGCAAGATGCGCCTGCCAGCGGGCGATGTCGGTGAAATAGAACATCTCGAGCCGCGGCAGGTCGTGGATGTCATCGCCCGCTTTTGCCACGCCCAGACGGGTGCCGACCGAGGTGTCGTAGTGCCGGGCAATCTGTGCGCGTACATTCGGGTTCGACGCGCCATAGGGCGGCGCGAAATGCCGGACGGGTTGACCAAGCCGGGCGGCAATATCCTGACCGGATCCGGTGACTTCATCCTCCAAGGTCTCTGTATCCAGCGTCGACAGATCGGGATGGCTGACACTATGTGCGCCAAAGCTGACCCCTTCCGCTGCCAGCGCCTTGACCCTGTCCCATTCCATCAGCGGGCGGGGCGGGATGTTGCCCCCGGCCCAGCTGTCGGTGCCACCCATCAGGCCCGAGGGCAGATAGACGATCGGGCAGAAGCCATGTTCGCGCAGGATCGGCCAGGCGGTATCGGCGAAATCCTGGAACCCGTCATCGAAGCTGATGATGACCACACGGGGGGCAGGCGGGTTGGCCAGCGCGTCCGGCGTCACCACCGGCAGGCCGGACGCCGCCAGCGCCTGCATCTGTGCCGCAAAGACGTCGGGCGCAATCGAGGTCGGCCCCGGCGCGTCCGAGATCGAATGATACATCAGGATATCGGCCTGCCAGGCGGGCATGGGTCAGTCTTCCACCACATGGGTGGCAAAGACCTCGCGATACCGGTTCCATTTCGCGCGGTCGACATTGCCCTTGTCGTCGATGCAATCCGCCGCACCATAGGCCATGGCAAAGGCGTGGTGCGTATTGTCGTGGGCGAACAGGCCTTGCCGTCCAAATACGAGCAATCCGTCCAGATCCGAGAGCCATTGATCAACCGTATCGAACCGGTCTTCATAGCCCACATCGTAAACCGGATAGGCATGGCTCAGCCGGCGGGTTTCGCAGCGGCGCACCGGTACCGTGACCGGCAGGCCCAGCTGGCCCAGCCATTTGGTGAATTCCTGCCCCAGTTCCTCGTCGGACATGGACCACCATTTCTCATCCGGGTCGCAGGGCAGTTCGGCGCACAGCACGGTGACGCCCTTCGGCTCGCCACTGGCGTTATAGTTCTTGGGCTCCGACATGCGGCTGATCGGGATCGACAGTTCCGGGAAGTAATGGGCATCGAACTCGGTGAACTGGTCGGTCTCAAGCACCAGATACAGCAGGATCATGCCCCGGAAGCGGATGGCGCGGGCGGCTTCGACCACCTCGGCCGGAGCATCGCCGATCAGGCGCGTCAGCCCGGTCAGCGGGATGGTCGACAGGATCAGATCGCCGGTCAGGTGCCGCTCGCCTTCTTCGTCGCGGATCGTCAACCCGGTGATGCGATTGCCATCCCGCTCGATGGCGGTGATTTCGGTGTTGAACAGGAAGGTGGCGCCATTGGCCTCGGCACTGTTGCGCATCGCGTCCGAGATCTGCCCGAACCCCTTGCGCGGATAAAAGAACCGGCCCGCCGTTTCGCTGCGCAACCCCGGCAGCAGGCGCAGCATCTTCATCAGGATCTTGCCGACCGAGCCGCTGCCCACCCGACGTTCGGCCAGTTTCACCGCCAGCTTGTCCGGATCCAGCCCCCACAGTTTGCGCACGTATGGGAAATAGAAATTGTCCGAAATCGTCGGGCCCAGCCCGTCATACAGCACGGTCGAGAATGTCTCGGGGCCCGTGCTTTTCTTGCGGAAGGGTTTCAGCACCATGTCGCCGATCAGCGACGCGGCAAAGGGTTTGGGCAGGCGCATCAGCGCGTCGGTCAGTTTCAGTGGAAAGTGAATCCATTTGCCGCCCAGCCGGATGCGCCCGTGGCGTGGGCGCAGCAGCAGATCTTCACCCAGCAGCGCTTTCACATCGGCCAGAACCTCGGGCTCGGCCGCCGGATGAAACCGGTGCGAGCCGTAATCGCAGATCACGCCCTCAATCGGGAATGAGGCCGAATTGCCCCCGGCACTGGGCGCGCGTTCGATCACGGTCACCTTCGCCTGCCCGGTCAGGGCATGGGCTGCGGCCAGACCGGCAGGTCCGGCACCGAGGATAATGATATGGGGTCTTTCAGTGCCGCCATCTGAAGGGGAGACATCCGTCACGTGTGCATTCCTTTACTGCTTCAGAAAGTTTGTGTCATGCCCAATCAGGGTCTGAGATGCAGCCGTGAGATCATGTCTGCGATCAATCCCAATGACCAGATCATGATCGCAGCAAGGAACGCGAACACCGTGGTTCCGCTGAGGTTCAGGTAGGTGAGGTCGACAATGAACTTCACAGTCCCCAGAGCAAAAAACACCAGCCCCATAGGAATGAAAACCCGCAGCGGATTGAACAATGTGCTGATCCGCAAGATCAGGATAATAAAATTGATGAAGTCGATCGGCCGGATCTTCGATTTGCCCACCCGCTTACCGTATTCGATCGGCGTATAGATCATCCGCTTGCCGTTCGAGGTCATGCACAGCGTGATCGTGGTGGTGAAGGAAAAATTCTGCGGCAAGAGCGGCAGGAAAGGGATCAGCTCGGCTTTGCGAAACACCCGCAGGCCGGAATTGAGGTCATTGATCTTGCGTTCGGCCAGGAACGAGGCAAAGGCGAACAGGAATTTCTTGGCCGGACGGCGCAGCAGCGGCACGTTTTTCATCGCCGCGCCCCGGTCGCCCACGACCATGTCCTGATCGCGGCACATGGCCAGCATTCCGGGCAGATAGCGCGCAGGGTATGTGCTGTCGGCATCCAGAATGGCCACATATTCATGCTGCGCCATCCGCACCCCGCGCTTGAGGCTGGCGCCATAGCCGGAATTGACATCGTTGAAGGTAACGGTCGCGCCGCTGGCCTCGGCCTCGGCGCGGGTGTTGTCCTGGCTGGCATCGTCCACCACGATGATCTCGTAGGGAATGCCCAGCGGTTCGAGATGGGTGCGCACGTCCTCGACCGTGTGGCGGACGGCGTTTTCCTCGTTATAGGCGGGAATGACCACGCTCAGGCTCATACCGGCGGTTTCCGATGCGATCAGCTCTTCGGGTGTGGTGCTGTTCGTCTCCATCGGCTCTGCGACTTTGTTCATGAAAATGAAAACCTTTTATTCACTCAATAATCCCTGCCCCAGCCCCCGCTGCAAGATTTGCGCGGCGCTTGGAACGCGACGGGCATAATTCCCTGTATTGCGTATAGTATTCGAACACGTACAGACTGAACATAGACAATAAATTTGACCAAATTCGACCGTTAAGGCGTCAAGTTTGTAATTACGTATACGGTGCGCAACAGGTGTGAGTGTTTGAGCCATGTGTCCATCGGCACTTGGCGGGGTTTGGGCGGCAGGAAGGAAACGGATGTCAGGGCGGCAGAGTTTCAGCAGCGGAGTTGCCTGGATGTCGGCCGGTATCTGGGTCGAGCAGGCGTTCAATTTTATCATTTTTGCCATTCTTGCCCGTATTTTAGGGGTCGAGGCCTTTGGTCTTCTGGCGATGGTTGCAGCCTTTGTGCTGTTTTCCGAATTTCTGGTGCGCGAAACGATTTCCGACATTCTGCTGACCCATGAGGCGCTGTCACCAGAGCGGTTGAACTCGGTTTTCTGGCTGTTGGCGCTGCTGGGGGGCGTGTTGACGGTTGTGCTGTATCTGGGCGCGGGGCCGGTCTCGTATTTCTACAATGAGCCGGTTGCGCGTGAATTGTTGATCGGATTGTCCCCAACGGTGCTGATGATTTCCCTGACGGCGGTGCCGGTGGCGATCCTGCGCCGGGAAATGCGGTTCCGTGTTCTGGCCATCCGTGCAGCGCTCGGCGCGGCGGTCGGAGGGGGCGTGGGCATTGGCATGGCGCTGGCGGGATACGGCGTCTGGAGCCTGGTCGGTCAGCGGCTGGCGATGACGGCCACCAATATCGTGATGGCCTGGGGGGCGGTCTCCTGGCGCCCGGCATTCCATGCGTCGCGGGATCATATGCGCAGGGTCTTGCATTTCAGTCATCGGATCCTGGGCCTGCGCGCGGCGGAACTGGCTGCGGTGCAATCGCCTGCGGTGATCATCGGCGCGATGCTGGGGCCGGTTCCGGCCGGGTATTACGCAATCGCCTGGCGCGTGATCGAGACCGCCTCGTTCCTGGTTATCACACCGCTGCGCACCGTGGCGCAGCCTGCTTTTGGTGCGGCGGCGCGCGATGGTGGTCCGGCGACGGATTTGCTGATCGACGTCATGCGCCTGACCGGGTTTCTGGCCTTTCCGGCCTTTGCCGGGCTGGCGGTTCTGTCGGAACCGGCGCTGGTGCTGCTGTTCGGTCAGAAATGGGCTCCGGCGGCTCCGGTCCTGAGCCTGATGTCGGTGTTTGGCATGTATCTGTGCGCCGAAAAGGTGCAGCAGACCTTTTGTCTGGCGGCCGGTCAGCCCGGTCGTCTGGCGATCCTGTCCTGGGTCGAGGTGGCGCTGGCGGCGGGGGTGATTGTGGTGCTGGCCCCGTATGGATTGCCGGTCGTCACAGCCGGTTTTGTGGCTGTCTTTCTGCTGGTCTGGCCGCTCAAATTTGCCAATCTGGGGCATATTGCGGGGCTGTCCGGCCCGGCTTTGATACGGCAGCATCTTGCGCCGCTCCTGCTGTCAGGGGGGATGGCGGCGGCAGTGCAGGGGGTCGTGTGGCAACTGGACGGCCTGTCTCCGGCTTTGCTTTTACTTGTCGGCACGGTGACGGGTGTTCTGGCCTATGGTTTGCTGGCTTTTCTGCTCCAGCGGGACAGGCTGCGCCTGCTGGTTTCGATGCTTGGGCCGCAAGACGGGCACCTGCCTGCGGCTGACACTCAAGGAATTGAGAGATAGATGAAATCGTTACGCATTTTGATGTTCACCACATTTTATCCCCCCTATTCCTTTGGCGGTGACGCCATCGGCATTCAGCGCATGGCGCGGGCGCTTGTGGCGCGCGGGCATGACGTGACGGTGGTGCATGACGAAGACAGCTATCTGATCCTGGGCGGCAAGCCCCAGCCCGAGGGCGACCCCGACGGCGTGCGGCGGATCGGCCTGCGCAGCCGCAACGGCGTGATGTCGAACCTGCTGACCCAGCAATTGGGCCGCCCGGTTGTGCACGCCGCCCGCATTCGCGAGATACTGGCCGAGCGGAAGCCGGATATCATCTGGCACAACAACACATCCCTGATCGGCGGGCCGGGCCTGTTGCCGATGGGCGAGGGGTTGAAAGTCTATGAAGCGCATGAGCACTGGCTGGTCTGCCCGACCCATGTGCTGTGGCGACATGGGCGCGAGCTGTGCGATGACCGCCAGTGCCTGCGCTGCGTGTTGCAGCACAAGCGTCCGCCGCAGCTCTGGCGCTATACCGGTGCGCTGGACCGGGCGCTGGATCACATGGACCTGATCATCGCCAAAAGCGAATTCAGCCGCGCCAAACATCGTGAATTCGGCCTGCGGCAGGACATGCAGGTGCTGCCCTATTTCCTGCCCGACCTGGATCAGAGCGCCCTGCCGGAACCGGCGGCGCAGGAACGCCCCTATTTCCTGTTTGTCGGGCGGTTGGAAAAGATCAAGGGGTTGCAGGATGTCTTCCCCGCCTTTGATCGTTACCCGGATGCCGATCTGCTGATCCTGGGTGATGGCGATTATGCGGATGAGCTGAAGGCACAGGCCGCAGGCAATGACCGGATCAAATTCCTGGGCCGCAAGACGCCTGACGAGTTGAACGCCTACTATCGTGGTGCATTGGGGCTGATCGTGCCCTCGGTCTGTTATGAAACCTTCGGCATCATCCTGATCGAAAGCTTCCGGCTGGGCACGCCGGTGATCGCCCGGCGGCTGGGTCCGTTCCCCGAGATCGTGGAACGGGCAGGGGGCGGGGAACTGTTCGAAACCGAGGATGATCTGATCGCAGCCATGCGCCGTTTTCAGGACGGAGGCACCGCGCGGGATCAGATGGCGGCAGCGGCGCGGCACGGGTTTGAGACGCTCTGGCGCGAAGATCAGGTATTGGGCCGGTTCGGCGCGGCTTTTGCGCAGGCAGCGCATCGCGCAGGGCGGGCCGATCTGGCCCATGCCTTGGAAGCTGGTGCTTTTGAGAACGGCGCGGCGGACTGACCGGGGGTTATCCCCGCCCGGCCAGTTGCCGATACAGCTTTTCAAACCCGCTATGCACATGGGCTGGCGAAAACCTGTCTTCTGCACCGCGGGCCGTGGCATTGGCGCTTAGCCGGTCATATTCGGCGCGGTCGGTGCAAAGATCGCGCAGCGCCTGAGACAGGGCGTCAAGATCATCGACCGCACACAGGCGCCCGACATCACCATCCACCAATTCACGCACACCGCCGCAATCGGTGGCGATCACCGGCAGCCCGGCGCGGAACGCCTCGACAATTGAAATCGGCAGGGCCTCCCACCGGGAGGTCAGCAGATAAAGATCCGAGGCCGCAAGATAGGTGGCGACATCCGAGATCACCCCGGGGAAACGGATGATGTCGGAAACGTCGGCCTGTTCGGCCCAGGCCTCGACCTGGCCGCGCAGCACGCCTTCGCCCCCGACGACGATCCGCAGACCGGGCAGGTCCCGCCGCACACGCCGGGCCACTTCGATCATCGCGTCGAGGCCTTTCTGGTGATCCAGACGGGACAAGGACAGAACCAGATGTGTGCCATCTTCGCCCAACAGTTCACGCCGCAGGGCCTCTGCGGCGGCCGGATCGGCGGGCGGGTTGGGACGTACCCCCAAAAGCATCACCCGCGCCTTGCCGGGGTCGACCTGGCGTTCCAGCAGGGATTGCATGACGGTTTCGCTGGGGCAGATCGCCAGATCGGCTTGCTGCCGGCAAGCGCGGGCCACCGCATTGAGACGGTCGGGCGACGAGCCGTGATAGGTCATCACAATGGGGATCCCCATCCCCAGACTGGCCAGACGGGCTGTCAGAAGCGGGGCAGTTTCATGGGCATGGATGACATCGACCTTATGTGCCTTGAGCGCCCGCCGCAGGGTCAGGGCCGAGCGTACCAGCCAGTAAAGCCGCGTTACAAGGCCAAGCTGGCCGTTGGCAGCGTGATCGCTGACACGGTCGAACCGCAAGGGCAAAAACAGACTGCCATCCTCGGGGGCAGTGGCTTTTCCGGGGGTTCCGGCTTTGATTACCTTGTGCCCTTGTGCCATCAGCGAGGTGCTGAGGTCATTGATATGGCGTTGAATGCCCCCACCGAAGGAGAAGAAGGAACAGGTTTGCAGGATACACAACCCGGCGGGCTGAGTATCCCGGTTGATTAAAGGCGGCGGGGCTTCGCTTACCACAGGGGTCGTCCCAGGCGGAAGGTGGCGGTTCTTGTGTCTGTATCCGGTTTTTGCAGATGGGCAACGATGGTGTTTTCCATGTCCGAGGGCAGTAGCTGAAAAGATGCTATGGCAGTCTCGCCTGTTTGCATGAACTCAAGCGACTGTACCTCTTTCCCATTGAACTCGATGGATACGGTTTCGACATCGGGCTCGTTGATCCGCAATTCGATATCCAGGGGGGTGTTACGTCTGAGTGGTGCGTGCATGAGCATCCAGACCGCCGAGGGCGGCGCATCAATTGCAAACGCGCTGGTTTTAGAATGGGATCCGGGGCCGAAGCGGAGAACAGCAACCGCTATAATACCCATCATGAGCAGCAAATACGCCCACCGGGTCCATCCCATGCCTCGCCAGATCCGCCTGATCGGACCGAGATGCGCCGCTTCGGGGGCAAGTCGGCCTGCAAAAATCAAAGCGCCGGTGACGGCGAGGCAGGTCGTAATCAGCCCGAGGACGATCCACAGCGCCATCGAATATGCCTCACCCCATGTGCCAAAATGCAGCATGTCCATAAGAGGCTTCCAGTAGGCGAGCCCGCTCACCTCATTTGCCGTGTAAGCCCCCAGAACTTCGAGTGTCACCGGATCGATTGATACATTACCTGGTCCGAAAAATCCCGATTGTCCTGCGACATGTCCTGTGAAACCGAAAGAGCCAGTGGGTTTATCAGGCAGGAACATGATGAACGGCTCGAACCCGGGCAGCGCGTCGCGGGCGCTGGCCTCGGCCTGATCGATAAGGTCTGAACCGAAATTGGCTGGCAGGACGGTTTCACGCGGGACGGGTGGTTTGGGCTGTGGCTGGGTGCCTTCAAACCCCAGGCTGCCCAATAGGAAATAGAAACTGGTCACGGCGGTCAAAATCAGGAGTGGCACTGACCATAGAGCTGTCAGCCGGTGTGTGCTGCCTGCCCACGTTCGCAATCCGGTAGCGCGGCTGGGCCAGCGAAAAAACCCTTTCCAGAACCGCCTATAAGTAATGAGGCCGCTGACGATCTGAAACAGCAGGATCACGGATGTGGCGCTGACCAGCATGAACACGACCCGCTTTTCGGTCAGAAAGGTATCATGCAAGTCCCGTAGGATATCGCGAAATCCATTGGGGCGCGTTTCTTCGATGACGGCACCGGTTACCGGGTCTGTCCAGAAACTGACATTCTCTCCCCAGCCCGTGCGGCCGAATGTGCGATCCACAAACCAAGGGGTTGGGCGTTTGATCATCAGAAAAATGCCACTCTCGGGGTGGGCCTCTTTGATGCCGTCATAGATCATGCCGAAGCTGGCGGTGCGCTCTTCCTTGTCTATCGTGGTCCAGATGTCCGGGCGGCCGATTGATTCAAGTTCGAAGCCGGCAACAAGCAAAGTGCCCGTAAGGAACATGAACGCGAAAAAGAGTGATAGATGAAGCCCCAGCCAGGTGTGAAGTTTGAAAAGTAAATTTCGTAGTTTACGATTCATCTGCGTCTTGCCTACTTACAATCACGTGAAATATTAACGGACGTCGGTTTAACGGAAACAATAGCCGCAGGGTATTGTTGCCACGGAAAAATGATTTTTCCACACCTCTGTGGTGATATGCGCGCATTATTCCATACCATTTCTGCGGGTTAAGTGTTGGCGAATCCCGATCTTCGCGGGATGGTATGATTATACCCGGGTATTGGTGGGGTAAGCGGTGCCAACTGATGTTAAATGAAGATATGAAAACAATTTCCATTGTATCGCCATGCTTCAATGAAGAAGATAATGTGGCGCATTGCTATGAGACCGTAAAGGCGATTTTCGACAAGGAACTGCCGGGCTACAGGCGCGAGCATATTTTTATCGACAATGCCTCTTCTGACCGGACGGTGGAAATCCTGCGCGAGATCGCCGCGCAGGATCAGGACGTGAAGGTAGTGGTCAATGCCCGCAATTTCGGGGTGTTCCGGTCAACCTTCAACGGGCTGCGCTATGCGACCGGAGACGGGATCGTCGTCATGTTACCTGTTGACCTGCAGGATCCGCCCGAGTTGATCCCTGAATTCGTCGAATTGTGGGAAAGCGGATATGACGTGGTCGCAGGGGCTCGCAGCATCCGTGAAGAAGGGTTTGTTATGCGCAATATGCGCGGCATCTTTTATCGAATTGTCAATGGGTTGTCCGATGTGTGGTTGGAGCCGTCTGTCGGAGAGTTTCAACTGATCGACCGCAAAGTGTTGAAGGCGGTTCTGGCACACAAGGATCATTACCCCTATATCCGCGGTATCATCGCAAGTTGCGGTTTTCGCCGGATCATCAAGCCTTATGTCTGGCAAGCGCGGAGAAGCGGGTTGACCAAGCACAGCCTGATGGCATTGACTGATCAGGCACTTAACGCAATCTTTTCCTTTACGCGCGCGCCCATGCGCTTCTGCACGATCAGCGGGCTGGTGATTGCCGCTGCCTGTATTCTGTTTTCTCTTATTTCCGCAGTGCTGTTTTTCATTAACCCCGATCAGGTGCCACGCGGGACAACAACCATTATCGTTTCCCTGTTCTTCCTGTCAGGCATCCAGATGCTGTTTATCGGCATGTTGGGGGAATACATAACCTCGATCCACAATCAGGTGCGGGGCGGTCCGATCGTCACTGAACAGGAACGCATCAATATCGAAGGTCCCGCACGGGACCCGGCGATTGTCAAAGACGAGCATATGGCATGAATATGCGTTCAGGTCGGGTGATGTGGCTCTTTGCCGGGGCGATGGCCTTATGCGGCAGCTCGGCCTGGGCTGCGGACCTGCCGGGCAGCAATGCCACATTGGTGGAACTGCGCCTTTGGTATGTGGCCGTGGTGATTGCTGCGTTGCTTGTGGTGGGTGTTTTCCGGCAGCGCGGCCAGCTTCTTTTTGGCTTGCTTGGCGCGGCGCTGCTTTTGGGCAGTGCGGCCCGGTTGTGGTTGACCCAGCCCCTTTGGTTTCCACGGCTCGAGATTTCCGCAAACCCTCCTGAAAACCTGATCATGCTGGCGATACTGGCGGGGCAGACGGTGTTGACGGGCTTTGTGCTTGTGCGGCCGCAGGGAAGGGCGGCCATAACGGGCCTGATGGCAGAAGCAGGACGGTGGCGGCTGATCCTTTTGCTGGGGCTGGCTGCGGCCTTTTGCGTTTCCGCGACGCCCTACGTGGCTTACGGGTACTATCTGGCTTTCGGTTTGCAGATCGGGATCGGCGGTGCGCTGAACCTTGTGCAGATGGCGACGCTGGTCGCCGTTTTCACAGTTGCCGGGCCTGACCGGGCACCTCGCATTCCGGTTCCGGCCCTGGCCGTCTTTGCTACGCTGGCCAGCGCGGCTCTGGCCTGGGCGGCGTTCGACCGCGTGCCTCATGTCGAGGATGAGGTGGCCTATCTGTTTCAGGCGCGCACCTTTGCTGCGGGTGTCCTCGGAAGCCCGGCCCCACCCGCAGCGGCGCAGCCCGCATTGGAATATTATCTGTTCGACATTCGCGGCGATCAGTGGATCGGCGTGCCGGCACAGGGTTGGGCCATCGTTCTGAGCCTTGGCGTGCTGGCCGGGGTGCCGTGGCTGGTCAACCCCGTGCTGACCGGAATCTCTGTCTGGCTGGCGCATGGCATCGTGTGCCGTGCCGTCAGTCGCGAACGGGCCGATCTGGTGGCGTTGCTGATGGCCACGTCACCCTGGGCGCTCGCCGTCGGGGGCACGCTGATGGCACATTCCACGACATTGGTGATGGTGCTGCTGGGATGGTGGTGTCTGCTCAGAGCCGGAGAGGGATCAACGCGCAGGGATGTCTTGCTTGCGCTTGTTGCAGGTCTGGCTTTGGGCTGGGCCTTTGTCACCCGACAGCTTGATGGGTTGATCATAAGCGTTTTGACCGGCCTGTGGTTGCTGCGGCGCCTGCCGGGGGGGATCGGACAGGTGATCGCCTGCGCCTTGGGCGGTGTTCTGTCGGGTGGGGTCTTTTTGCTGCTCAACCTGATGATCACCGGAGACGCGCTGCTGACCCCGCAAGCGGATTATCTGAGCCGGTTATGGCCCGACACGCAGAATGCCTATGGGTTTGGTCCCAATGTAGGGCCACCGGCCGAGAGCTGGGGCGCGCTCGACATCTGGGTCGGGCATAGCCCGGCCGAGGGTCTGCTGAATCTGATCAATGGTTTTGCCGCGCTCAATTACGAACTTCTGGGCTGGACATTCGGGTCCCTGGTTCCGGTCTGGATTGCGTTCATATGGGGCAGAAAGCTGACCGGGTTCGACCGGGCCATGCTGGTGGTGTTCGCGATCCTTGTGGGGGCCCTGTTTTTTTACTGGTTTACGGGCACGTTCTATCTTGGGCCGCGCTACTGGCATACGGCTTTGTTGCCGGCGCTGGCTTTGGCGGCGGCCGGGATCGAGACCGTCCGGGACCGGTTGCCCGAACGGCATCGTGGCCGTCTGCAGTGCGTCATCCTATTGCTGTGTGCGGTGTCTGTTGTCAGCTTCACCCCATGGCGGGGGGTGTCGAAATACAATGGGTATGGTGGCTATACCGGTGACGTAAGACGGCAGGCCGCCGGGCTTGGAAACGCTCTGGTCTTTGTTTCGACACAGGGCGATATCGGGTCTGCACTCTATCTCAACGACCCGTTCCTGCCCGAGGGTAAACCGATTTTCCTGCGCGATATGGGCCCCGAGCAGAACGCAGACATCATCGCGGCCTTCCCCGGGCGTGAGGTGATCTATCTAAAGGATAGCAAATAAGCTTAGGGCCTATTCGGTCGCCTGCAGATTTTCCGTCGACCGAAGTTCCGCCGGAAATCAATGGTGAACATCGCCCGGGCAAATCGGCCGAGTTCCGAGGCATGCTCGCCAATGGTTTCGATTTGCGACAGCAGGGTGGATTTCACCTTTTGATCGACCCAGGTCTGGAATTCACGGAGTGAATTGAATGGGCAATCCTGAAGCACGCCCTGATATCCCGAATTCCGCCAGGCCTCGACATTGAAGGACGAACTCCAAACACATTCGACAACGGACTTTACGGCGTAGCGTTTATGCTTTCTGTTGCCATGGAAAGCGGTCCGTCAACACCCGGGAAATCAGGATGAAAGCCAGGATGGCAGCAGGGAGAACAATCAGTCCTTGGGCGGCGATTGGTTGCAAGCCAATAGACAACAGTCCCCCCAATGACAGGGCGTTGAATGCGTAAACCAACAGATAAGACAAGATGTAATACGGCAGTCGTCCCAGCCCTCTAGTGTCAAAGACAAGCCGGGCATGAGTCATGAAATTCCACAAAACTCCACCGGAAAACGAAATCACCAGCGCGATCTGTGGCGGAAGACCGGACAAGTTGAGAACCGTAAAAAGCACATAACCGAATCCTGTGTTTAACACTCCGACCAGAGCGAAACGCATGAACGATTTTTTGCGGGGAACGAGCAGTCTTTTCACGCTACTTCTCCAACTCGCAAAATGGAAGCCACCCCTGAGCAGATGTCATGATGCGGGGCGAATCCCGTCTCGTCCCGCAGCCGGGTCACGTCCGCCGCCAGCCGGGGCGGATCGTCCGCTGCGCGGGCGATGGTGCCCAGGCGGATCAGATCGGGCCGGTGCATCTGGTTTGCCACTTCTGCAATCAGGTCTCGAACCGGGGTCGCCGTACCGCTGGCGACATTGACCGGGCCGGTCAGATCGCTTTCCAGCACGCGCAACAAGGCGCGGGCAAGATCATCGACATGCAGGAAATCCCGCTCCTGCCGTCCATCGGTGCAATCAACCGGCCGTCCCGCCCCGAGGTTTGACATCAGATCGCCGAACAGCCGTCCTGGCGGTTCATCCGGCCCGTAGACAAAAAAGATGCGGGCCCATGCCAGGGACAGGCCAAGCGTCTGCTGGCCCGCGCACAGTGCCAGACCGGCCCCGGCCTTGGTCGCCCCATAAAGGGTGCGGGGGCGCAGGGGGCTGGTTTCGACCAACTCCGGTACCGACCAGTCATATTCGGCACAGCTTCCGGCGCAGATCGCGCGCTGGCCGCCTGTATGCGCGAATTCCCGCACCAGATGCAGCGTTGCGGCCATCCAATCCAGATTGGCCCCAGAGGTCCAGCGGTCGCGCGCGCCGTCATGCCAGGCCAGATGCACCAGATGGCTGGCGCGGGCGGCGTCGAGGGCTGTCGTGGTGGCACCGGGGTCCAGCAGATCGCAGGTGATGTCGCTTGCCGGGTTGCGGCCCAGCGTCACCACCTCGTGGCCCGCCTCTGTCAGAGCCGTGGCTGTCGCGCGCCCTATCAATCCGGTTGCGCCCGTCAGCAGAACCCGTGCCATCAGCTGATCCTGATCTCTGGCACGGCGGTCACGAAGCGGGTGCCATGCGCCTTCAGGTCGGACAGCTGATCCGTGACCTCGTCCCGGATGTTCCAGGGCAGGATCAGCACGTAATCCGGCGGCGTCTCGCGCAGCGCTTCGACCCCGTGCACGGGGATATGGCTGCCGGGCAGCAGCGTGTTCTGTTTGGCCGGGTTGCGATCAACGCAGTAGGAAATCAGGTCGGGGCCGATCCCGGCATAGTTCAGCAGCGTGTTGCCCTTGGCGGCGGCGCCATAGGCGGCAATTGTATCCCCCCTGGCATTTGCTTCGCGCAGAAAGGCGAGCAATCCGTCGCGCAGCGCTTCGACCTGAATGGTGAAATTCATATAGCCCTCAGGCCGGTCGAACTGCGCCGCAGCCTCATCCGCACGGACCTTGGCCAGACCGGGCCCTTCGCGGTGGCTGGCACCCTCAAGGCAGGCGAACACCCGCAGCGAACCGCCATGGGTGGGCAGTTCCTCGACGTCGAAGACCCGCAGGCCCGCCTTGGCAAAAATCTTTTCCACCGCCAGCAGCGACAGATAGGAGTAATGTTCGTGATAGATCGTGTCGAATTGCACTTCTCTAATCAGGTTCAGAAGATGCGGGAATTCGACCGTATAGACCGCGTCGCCGGTCAGAAGCGTGGCGATCCCGGCGACGAAATCGTTGATGTCAGGCACATGCGCCAGCACATTGGCCGATGCGATCAGCGCCGGAGGTTTCTCGGTCGCGGCCACCTTGCGGGCCAGCGCCTCGCCGAAATAATCGACCAGCGTGCGCACACCCCTTTCCTGTGCCGCCGCCGCCACATTGCCTGATGGCTCGATCCCCAGAACCGGGATGCCTTTTTCAACGAAATACTGCAGCAGATACCCGTCATTCGAGGCGATCTCGATCACCAGATCATCCGGCCCGAGATCGAACCGATTGACCATTTTTTCCACGTAATCCCGGCAATGGGCCAGCCAGCTGTCCGAGAAGCTGGAGAAATAGGCGTAATCGGTCGAAAAAATCTCTTCCGCCGGTACGACATCATCCACCTGAACCAACCAGCATTCGGTGCACACGCGGGCGTGCAACGGATAGACCGGGTCCGGTTTGTCCACTTTCGCGGGGTCGACATAGGAATTGGCCAGAGGGGACAGTCCGAGATCGACAAGCGTCATCTCAAGGTCCGCGCCGCAATGGCGGCAGGTGGGATGGGTCGTGCCGGTCATACCTGTCTCATACTCAGTGTTTCGAATTCGGCAATCTGGGCGTGGCACAGCTCGGTTGCCGGGGTGCCACGGGCCCAGCCCGCATACCAGCTTGCCGTCAGCCTGACGGTATCGTCAAAGCTCAGGACCGGGCGCCAGCCAAGCAGTGCACGCGCCTGCGATACATCCAGCCGGAGCATTGTGGCCTCATGCGGGGTGTCTGCCGGGGTATCGATATCGATCCGGCCCTGTCCAAGCGCCTTGATGATCGCCTGGGCCACATCCAGAACCGGACGCTCATCGTCACGTTCGGGGCCAAAATTCCAGCCCGTCGCGAAGGCATTGTTTTGTTCGAGCTTCTGGGCCAACACCATGTACCCCCTGAGAGGCTCCAGAACATGCTGCCAGGGGCGGATTGCGCCGGGGTGGCGCAATACGACACGCCCTTCATCGCTCAGGCAGCCGCGGACGATATCGGGAACCAAACGGTCTTCGGCCCAATCGCCGCCGCCAATGACGTTGCCTGCGCGTGCGCTGGCAACCCGGGCCGGGTGCGGATCGGCAGCACCCGGCGAATAATAGCTGCGCCGCATCGCCGCGACGGCAATCTCGGTCGCGCCCTTGGATGCGGAATAAGGGTCATGCCCGCCCATCGGATCGGTTTCGCGATAGCCCCAGACCTGTTCGACATTCTCATAGGCCTTGTCCGAGGTGGCGACCACCACCGCGCGCAGGTTGGGCGCGGCCCGCAATGCGTCCAAAAGCTGAACCGTGCCCAGAACATTGGTAGCGAAGGTCTCAACCGGCGTGCGATAGGAGCGGCGGACCAGCGATTGCGCAGCCAGATGAAAGACGAATTCAGGGTCGGTTTCCGAGATGATCCGGTCCAGGGCCGCGCGATCATTCAGGTCACCGATGACCGACCGTATTTTGCTTTGATCCAGCAACGTCCAGAGATTGGGTTTCGTCTCGGGGGCGAGGGCATACCCGGTGACTTTCGCACCTGCCTCGGCCAGCCAGGCAGCCAGCCAGGCGCCTTTGAAGCCGGTATGCCCGGTAACAAGCACCCTGCATCCAGAAAACGCGCTCGCACTCATTCCCAGATTTTCCACGGTGCGTTGCCTGTGGCCCAGTGCTCTTCCAGTTCCTGACGTTCGCGAATGGTGTCCATGGGCTGCCAGAAGCCTTTATGTTCAAAGGCCATCAGCTCGCCATCGCGTGTCAGATTCATTAGGGGGCTGCGTTCCCAAGCGGTATTGTCGCCGTCAATGTAATCGCCCACTTTCGGGGACAGCACGAAAAACCCGCCATTGATCAGCCCACCATCTCCGACGGGTTTCTCGGAGAAATTCAGAACCTGGTTGCTTTGGAGTTCGAGTTGGCCGAAGCGGCGGGGCGGAGGAACTGCTGTGACGGTTGCAAGCTTGCCATGCGCCCGATGAAAATCGATCCCGGCACGAATGTCTATATCACCAACACCGTCGCCATAGGTCAGGCAGAACGCTTCTTCCTCTTTGAGAAGGTGCATGACCCGCTTAAGTCGCCCGCCAGTCTGGCTGCCGTCTCCGGTATCGATCAGTGTCACGCGCCACGGTTCTGACTTGCTGTTTGCAATTTCAAGACCGCCATTGGCCAGGTCGATCGTGACGTCCGAGTTGTGCAAAAAGAAATTCGCGAAGAATTCCTTAATGACATAGCCTTTGTACCCCAGGCAGACGATGAAATCAGTGACGCCATGAGCCGCGTAGATTTTCATGATATGCCAGATGATCGGTTTGCCGCCGATCTCGACCATGGGCTTTGGAATCTTGACGGTTTCTTCGCTGAGCCGGGTTCCCAAGCCGCCGGCCAGAATAACACACTTCATAAAATCGCTCCCTCGTTAACAACGAGACTGGCTACCAATACACTCGTCTTAACCCGGATCTGGGTATCTGGTCTTTTGCAAACATTTGCACGCATTAGGACGGCAGTGCTGCCACCCTGTCAAGATTCACAAGGCCACGAGTCGTGAGGCGCTGAATTCCCTGTTGCTCTGACGCTCAACCATACACAATGCGAGAAAAGTCACAGCATTGTTGATGCGCACTTTCGGTCCGTCGATACAGTGAAGGACATCACAGACGCAGCCTGAAAAAAGCGGTCATGGTTCAGGTCAGGCGCCGGGCAAGAGGTGTATGGATCCAATCTATGTTTCGCTTCCGAGCGGGAAGTTTCGGCTGGCTGTGCCAGTCAGCAATCATCGTTATGTTTCAGGGCATTGTGGAAAACGCGTGCTGTTTCGGGCGGTGTGGAAGACCGTCGGTTTCGCAAAACCCAAGCCGGCTTTCGGTACAGGCGACCCGGTTTGGGTCTGCCATCGATTTGCAGAGAAGGACGCGAGTGCGGTTCGTCAAACCGGATGGTTGATTTTTCTGTACGGAAGGGGTGGAACTGCAAAGCGCAGGAGCCCCGTTTCGGGGGCTGACAGGATTTTGTTGTGAATCTCGGATAACCTCTTGTAGCTTTAGGTCAGTGTTTTGGTATGGGTGTTAGTCATTTGAAAAAAGATATTGTTCCCGTTGTCGTCATTGGTGGTGGTCCAGCAGGGCTGACAGCAGCCTATGAACTTCAGAAACTGAGCGACACACATGTTCCCCGGGTGTTCGAAGCCTCGGACATGGTTGGTGGCATCTCGCGAACCGAAACGCACAAAGGGTATCGCTTCGACATTGGCGGGCATCGGTTTTTCACCAAGGTGCGCGAAGTCGAGGATATGTGGCACGAGGTGATGGGGGATGATTTCATCACCGTGCAACGCCTGAGCCGCATCTTCTACCGCAACAAATTCTACGATTACCCGCTGCGTATCTTCAACGCCCTTGGCAATATCGGCCCCTACGAGACCTACAAGATCATCGGCAGCTTCGTGAAATGGAAGTTGCGGCCCAAGCCGCAGGAAGACACGTTCGAAGAATGGGTCATCAACCGCTTTGGTGGGCGGCTTTATATGCATTTCTTCCACAGCTACACGAAAAAGGTCTGGGGTATTCCGCCGTCCGAAATCCGCGCCGACTGGGCCGCGCAGCGGATCAAGAACCTGTCTTTGCCCAAGGCGGTCTGGAACGCGATTTCCGGGGCCAATGACACCGCCAGCCTGATCGAGGAATTCCAGTATCCCCGCCTGGGCCCCGGCATGATGTGGGAAAAAACCCGCGATCTGATCAAGGAAAAGGGCGGTTCGGTCGAGACCCATTCCGAAGTGATCCAGGTGAACCGTGATGGCAATCGCGTCACCTCGATCGATGTGCGCCACTGGACTGAAGATGGCGAAAAACACACAGAACGGGTGGAAGGCACGGAGTTCGTCAATTCAATGGCCGTTCGTGATCTGATCCATGCTTTTGATCCGCCGCCGCCACCCGAGGTCGTCGAGGCGGCAGACCGTCTGCGGTATCGTGATTTCTTGATCGTGACCCTGATCCTGGATCACGCGGACCCGTTCCCGGACAACTGGATCTACATCCACAGCCCGCAGGTGAAGGTGGGGCGCATCCAGAATTTCCGGGCCTGGTCCGCGGAAATGCTGCCAGATCAGAACACCGCATCGATCGGGATGGAGTATTTCTGCCAGAAAGGTGACGGGTTGTGGTCGTCAAGTGACGAGGACCTCAGGCATCTCGCCAGTGAAGAGCTTGAAAAGCTGGGTCTGGCCAAGGCCAGCGATGTCATCGATCACGCGGTTATCCGGCAGCCCAAGGCCTATCCGGTCTATGACAGTGAATACAAGGACGCCCTGGACACGGTCAGCGGCTGGCTGAAGACGCTGGAAAACTTCCAGACCGTGGGTCGCAATGGTCTGCACCGCTACAACAACCAGGATCATTCCATGCTGTCGGCGATGTACGCCGCGCGCAATATTCTGGGCGAGGATCATGACGTCTGGGATGTCAATGTTGAGCGCTCGTATCACGAAGAGTTTGAAGCCAAGCCCAAGAAAAAGAACCAGACGTCTTCAGACAAACTTAGTAACAGAGCGGCGCTCTGAGCCGGGTTATTGATCATATCAGCGGTTTTTCCGCTGCCAGATAATCGGAGGTGACACTGACCAGGATAGTGCTGGTGATCCGGTACATGCCTGCTCTGATTCACAGATTGGGTGTGCCGTGCGATCTTGCACGGCGTACAATTCAAGGCCTGTTCCCGTGCAGGATGTCATCTGTGCAATCCGGCATTGAAAACAGACTAGGATTTTTCTTTCTCATCGCTGAGGCCAACTCTGACGCCGGATATTGAACCTGCTCCTTTTGTTTTCACTGGATCGCCAATGCTGCTTAATTTGCCGTATTGATGTCGCATTGCAGGTGTAATTCACTCATTCAGAAAAAACTGACAAAGCAACATGACTTGCATGTTATCAACAAGTTGGTGGTTTAAAGGAACGGTATTCAGCAGGACAACGGGATATCCGTCATCTGTTAATTTTCACCTACTATATTTAACGAGTTTATATAAGACGTGATGGTATTTCGCCTTTCTTTGTTTCTTATTGTATTGGCCGGTATCTTACTGGCCGGACAGGATATTGCGGCAACATTGTCCGCAAAGGCTGCCTTGGCAGATGGAGCGTCCCCTTATTTCGTAGTGAATGACGCACTGTTTCTTTACATCTGGGTTCCATTGGTCACCCTGTCAGCTTCGGCGTTATTTTTAGCTCCGGGGCTGATATTGGCATGGGGTATCCGTGCGCTTGGTGATCGGTTCGAGCATTGGTTGCTCAAAGGGTTTACGCTTTCCCTGTTCGGCATTCCCACCATTGCGGCACTGGTTCAGGCTGTCAGCGGCGTGCAGATGACTGAAGCAGCCTTCATCTTGCTGATCCTGCTGCTTTGCGTGCCGGGCCTTTATCTGTTTCAGGCCCGTTCTTTTGAGACAGAGATGTTCCGGGGCAAAAGCTGGGATATTATCGGTATGATCCTGCTACCTCTGGCTGTGCTGTTGCTGATGTCTCCGAAATTCTATTGGGAGGTGTTGAATGACGACGGCGCGCACAGCTTTCTGAACGCAATGCTGTTTATGATCAGGGGCCTGCCATTCTGGCCTCCGGACTCTGGTGCAATCGGAGGGTACCCAACCCCCAAAATGATGACGGAGACATTCCTGCAATCCGGGTTTATGCGGATATTTGGGCCGTATGAAGTTTCTATTCGCCTTGCCTATCTGCCGGGTATCTCGATCCTGTTCGGGGTTATGCTGGCCTTTGTCCGCCCGACCAAGACACGCGGCGACATGCAGACGGTGTTCGGGTTGGGCATGGCTCTACTTTTGTTTTCTTTCGTGATGGCATTCAACCCATCTTACAATCCGTATTTCGCTGACATTGCTCTGCCGATGGTCCGCGAGCCGATGATCTTGCTCGGAGTACTGGGTTATATCTTGTTTTTCCAAGAGCAGAAGTTTGGCTGGATGGCGATTGTGTCCACGCTGGCCTTGTTTACTGCACCGAATGGTTTTCTTCTGATCGGTTTTTTCCTGATATCCTTTTTCCTTCTAACCCGCCCTTTACCATTCAGACAGGTAACAATCGGGGGGGGAATTGCCGTGGCCATCCTGATTATGGCATCGCTGTTCGAACTTCTGTTAGACCGGCTGGGGTTGATGGGCTTGTCCACGGAGTTCAATACCAGCAGCATCCTGAACCGCCTGCGTTTCATTACGATCTTTGATACCGGACGGATCCTGTTCTGGTTATTGCCCTGCGGGATTCTGCCCGGTCTGGCCTTGCTGGCCTGGCCTTGGCAGGACAAGTTGTCCAGAGCGCTGACACTATCCGTCATCGCGTATGTTTTGTTCTTTTATGTGCAGGCTTACCGCATTCTGCCACATCATTTCGTGCCTGCAGCGATCATACCGCTAATCGTATTCTGGCGCCTGCGCCTGGTTCAGGCGGCCCCTACGCTGGCGCTTGTCGGCGCACTGGCCGGGCTGGCGATCAGCGCTTGGATCAGCTGGCCCGAAACGTTGCGCCCCTTTACTATAACCCGGCATCTGGGCCATCGCATCGCGTTCGAGACCGATGTCGCGCCATTTCCCGATGTGGAGGAAATAGGTACCGTAGAGGCGTTGATCGACGAGGCCTTTCCGCCGATCTGGACACAGGCCGAGTTGGAAAAGCGCTATATGGCCGGGGCGCTGTCCGTTTACGTGTATGCCAGGATAATGACACCGAATGACACTGCGGCAGACTACTTCGTTCGAGCAGTGGATGCGCCATTACGTGCTGATGAAAGAATAATTGGCGATGCGATCGACGGTCGGGTGTTGGTGACACGGGGCAGTGCGATTTATGAAAGCGATCTGCACAACACCCGGGTGCCGGTCAGTATCGCCCCAGTCTATCGTGTGTCATTTGACGTCATTTTCGGACGCGGTGTGCGCGAAACACCGCATCCGGTCTGGGATATCGCAAAGGTTTTGGGACTGAGATAGTCGGTGACTGTGAAACGATGTATTTGTCCGCAAAAACGACAGTGGGCAGTTAAGTGGAGAACTTTATGAAGCAGAATCTTACCAAGCTGGTCGAAGCATATCCGCTCCTCCAGAAGCCAGCCTATTTTGCGTATATTGGCGTCGTCAGTGCCCGAAATCTAAGTCGCCGCTTCGCGATGAACAATCTTGGCTACCTGCCCAAACGCGTCTCGGACCGGGGGCAGGATATGTGGGTGATAAACGAAGTCTATAACGGCAAGCGCAAGGGCTTTTTTGTTGAACTGGGCGCGGCTGATGGGTTTTCAGATTCCAACACGTTTGTTCTGGAAAAGCATTATGGCTGGAACGGGCTGCTGATCGAACCGAACCCTGTCAATTATCACCGGATCACCCACTGGCATCACCGCACGGCAACCCCGGTTCCGTTAGCAGTCGATCCCGAGCCCGGCCAACTGGAATTCATGATCGATGGCCAGCGTAGCAGCTTGCTGGTGGATGAGGCCGACAACATGAACGAACGCCGCGCCTCGAAGCTGACCAAGTTTCGGGAAAAAGGTAAGGTCGTTACGGTTGAAGCCGTGCCGCTGGACGAGGTGTTCGATCGCTATAAGGCGCCAAAAGACATCGACTATTTCAGCCTGGATGTCGAAGGATCGGAAACACGAATTCTTCGTGATTTCCCATTCGACAAGTACCGCTTTCTGGCGATGACAATCGAACGCCCGACGCCCGAGCTTAATGAGTTGCTGTTTGCCAATGGGTATCACTTTGTGCGCAATTCGCTCTACGACACGTTCTATGTGCACGAAAGCAACCCGCGTTTTGATCAGATCGAGAAACTGCCGTTCGAGCAGCTTCCCGCCAAGCAGTTCTGATCCCGGCCCGAACAATCAGCGATGTCACGCGATCTGTCAGTTTCGTGTGACGCGCAGCTTCTGCTTTTGTCCCAGCATGTGATATTCGAACAGGCACCAGACATATATGGTGGCGGAATAGACGTAATAGACCTGATGGTAGAGCAGACATTTGAACGCAAACCACGGCCCGCCATGCCCGGACATGGCACGCACCAGATCCAGATTGGCGACAAAGGCCGCAGCCAGTAACACAAAAGGCAAAGGCCAGCTTCCCGGCCAGAACGGCAGGGCCAGAAGCGACAGCAGCAACAGCCCGGCAATTGCGGCCCGTGCCCGCTCGGCCATCGAGGTGTTCAGGTCATCGGTCAGCCCCTCGCGCGAGATCATCAGCCGGGCCCAGGGCAAGGCGCGGCAGAAGATATCCGTGCTCAGGCTGTTGCGGATGGTCCAGACCTTCAGGTGTTTGCCCTGCAAAAGCGGCTCGACCAGGATACGGCGACCGGTGGCCGCTATCCGGTAGCCCAGTTCGATATCTTCGATCGAGGGGACCTCATAGGTTTTTACGTCGAACCCACCGACCTCCAGAAACACGTCGCGCCGGATGGCGCCGCACCCGGCCCAGAAGGTGCGCGCCTCGCGGCGGGCCCGTTGATGGTGATAGCGATGCAGAAGGTTCTTGTAGCGTGAAAACCAGGCCTGCCCGTCCGGGGCATCATCATAGGATCCGAACACGGCACCGACATTGTCTTCGGACATCGCCCGGCGAATATGTTCCGGGCCATCGGGCCAGGCGATGACATCGGAATCCACGAACCACAGGATATCGCCCGTGGCCTGCTGGGCGGCCAGGTTGCGGGCCGCTCCGGGACCGCCATTGACGGGCGTGGCCAGAACGGTTGCGCCCATTTTCCGTGCCAGCGCCGCAGTGCCGTCCGGGGACTGGTCATCCACCACCAGAACCTGCTGCACCTGTCCGGTATTCAGCATTTCAATCAATGGGGGCAAAACGCGCGGCAGCAGATGTTCGGCATTGTAGGCCGGCATGACCACGCTGATGGAAAGGGATTGATCTGAACTCACGAAGGATCTCCGGCAATGATACGCGAAGCGCCTGAGCGCTGAACAAGGAAAAGAAAGGCCGCTGTAAAGGGCAACAACCACATCACGCGCGCGCCGTAACGATCCGCGGGTTGAGATACTCCTCCGCAGACCAGAGCGTTGACCGCTATTCCGATCAGGATGAACAGCGCAAACAGCTTCATGTCACGCGACACACGACCCGGCCGCAGCAGAACAAACACGATAAAGGCAAAAGAGACGGCATAGATCACGCCGTGCACGATATCGGCCGTTTCTATCCAGCCCCTGTCCCAGGCCAGATTCCCTTTCTGAATCAAATCGTACTGCGCCTCGTCGAGGCGAGCCAGCGTGCGCGCGTTGGTCAATTCCACATCCGTCGGGATTGTCATGGTGATGCTGTAGCGCATAATCTGATGATAGCCGTTTTTGGCCAATGCGAAAGACGTCGCAATCGGCCTGGACAGGAAGACTGCTTTGGCAAAGTCCCCCTGTGCCAGCGCCACTTGTTTTTGCTCCTCCGGCGACAGCAGACGGAACGACCCCAACTGAGAGGAGCGCTCGAAAATGATATGGGATGCGGTCAGTCTGTAAGGGTCATCCGACCATGAAAGCGCCTCATACAGCGCGCAGGTTGGTATACTTGCATCCGGGCAGACATCCTTCAGATAGTCCATCCCCGGCCCGTCAACGATGAGCCGCGCAGTGATATGCGGGGTATAGACAACTTCCTTGTTCATCTGGGCTTCAACGGTAATCTGGAAGGCCTTGCGTTCGGCCGCCGCAAGCGTCAGGAGCATCACCATCAGGACCGTTGCGCGCCAGCGCCCCGGCATCCTGCGACCCAGAGCCGCCAGGGCGACAAAAGGGATCATCAGCCCTGTGATCGCCAGATGCGACGGATGCAGCACAATGCAGAACAGAGCCAGCCCCGAGATCAGAAAAAGTTCCCAGAGGCGCATTGTCTGCCCAAAGGCGGTGAGTGCCGCAATCGCGATCAGGAGAATTGGTGCAAATATGTCCGGCATCATATAGGCGATGTAAAACGGCAAAGAGGTGCTGGCCGCCGCCAGAAGCGGGATTGCGGTCATCAGCATTGTGTTCTGCGCACCGTCCAGAGAACGGCCAGCCGTCCGCGCCAGCATCCAGACCGCAAAAAGCGTGGCAGCCAGATGGATGACCGGAACAGCGTAAAGGGCGTCGGCGCGAAAAAACGTAGCTATGATGAGGCCATAAATCAGCGAGCGGGAGCCGGTTGCAGTCCCATCGTCATCTGCGGTGTAAGTGCCGCCCGTCGTGCTGGTCTCGTTCACCGGCGGCAGAAGGCTGTTGAGGGCCACGCTGCCCTGCCGGATATAACTGCCTGTGTCGAAATAATAGAGCGGACCGCCGTTGATCAGAAACACGGACAGACAGGCAAGAACCGCCAGCGTGGCCAGCAGGGCCGACCGGGTCTGAAAGGCCAGTTTGTCCGAAGGTGCCGATACGCTCATGTCATTTCCGCAGCATTTGATCCGGTCGCGCGGGATGCAGCCACGCCTGAACTGGGCCCGATGTCCGGGCGCGGGTCATTGAAATTTGAAACAGACGTGTTCATCAGCGTTCCTGGCCGCCGTCCGAAATCGTGCTAAGCAATCATTTGATAGCAAGAAAACCTTCAAAACAAATATACTTCTGAATACTCATCACATCCTTGAAACCGGCCCGGCCCAGCAGATCCAGATTGCCCTGGGTGGAAAACGGCTCCAGCACGCTTTTCAGGCTGCGCGCCTTTTCGACGATTTCCTCGCTTGAGAATCCATTGCCGATTTTGAATTCGTTGTAGAGTTGGGTCACAAGATCCTGGAATCGCGCATCCGGCCCCCGGACCTTTTCGAACATGACAAACGCACCGCCCCAGTTCAGGGTGTTGTAGATCTTGGTGAACAGTTCCTGCCGGTACCGGGGCGGGATGAACTGCATTGTATAATAGCTGACGATCATGTCCGCCTTTTCCATCTCCATATGACGGGCATCGTCATGAAGAATGGAAATGTTCGGGACATCCGCGCAATGCGCTTCGGCGACCTTCACCATTTCAGGTTCGACATCGATGCCGATCCAGCGTGCGTCAGGCTTTCCCGCATTGTGTTCTGCCAGCTTGCGGATCAACTCTCCGGTCGATGTGCCGATTTCATAGCAGAGACTGTCATTGCGGACGAAGAAATCGGAAACCTGACAGATCAGGCAGTGACCCATTTCATAAAGAGGAACAGACAATTTGATGTGGTCTACAAACGTATCGGGAACACTGCCCCCAAAGGTCCAGTTCGCATTCTCAGCGGCTATGTTCTGGCCAACGCCCATGCGCAATGTCTCCTCGCTAAATAGGCAGGCACAATGGACAAACGGCTAAACAATGGCTTCCGATTGAAAATGCGTGCCTGAACTTGGTACAATAACAATCCAAAGCTACACGAAACTTTCGGACCGTCGAAGAATAAATATGGCGGAACCCGGGTTTGTGGCCTTTTTCCCTTCTGTTGCGATCCGCAGGGCCCTTGTGCCGGGCAGAAAGTAGACAGTGCGCTGAAATGGTTTGTATTGTTTCTTGCCTTGTGTGGAACGGGAGCGCCCGTCATGTGAAAAGACGTGCCGGCTGCATTTCATGACAGAGTGATCGGGCATGGTTCTGCATTGCCTGAACCGGTTCGGATTATGCTTGGTGCAATGTGAAAACGCTTGGAATCGCCGGAAAGTCGGCATGTTCTCCAGACGCAGATTCGCCTTATTCGGGTGATTCTGGTTCACGATAGGGAAACAAACTGTAACTCAAGTATCCATTGTGCTGAGCAATGGGCCCTTGCAACAAAAAAAAGCCACAATTCCGAGGAAAATCCTTCGCAATCAAATAGAAATGAATTATTAATAATTGCAGTAGGTGCCCTGCCGGGATTTCGAGCGGGTTGTGTTATAAAAATCAAAGGTGGGACTTTGTATGTTTAAAAGTTTGAAAATGATGGCGGCAGGGATTGTTGCTGCTGTGATGATGGCCGGATCGGCCAGTGCGCTGACCTCGGTGACGGCAGGCGGCAGCTATGACATTAAATCTGATACGGCCTTTATCGGATCTGTTTCCACACTCGGTGGACCTGGCTCGTATTCGGTCAACTTTACATCGCCGATTGATCCGCTCATTGGGTCAGCGAATGCGTCGGTTACCATTCGGGTACTGGGTGCGTTCACAGGTCTGACCATGAGCTGGGTCGACGCAGCAAACCCCAGCAACGTTCTGGCGAGTACGGCGATTCTGGGCGGCATACAGACCACGCTCAGCACATTGTTCAGCAGCGTAAGCCCGAACTCCCTGAGCCAGAATCTTGTGTTCAGCTGGGCCAATTCGCAAGCAACGACAAATGGTGGTCCGATCAGCTTTGACTTTGACGTGGCTGCAGTTCCGCTGCCCGCCGGTGGTCTGCTGCTTCTGACCGCGCTTGGTGGTTTGGCTCTGACGCGTCGCCGCAGGGCCGCCTGAGCGACACACAAACCTGACAAACAGAACAAGGGGCCGTTTCGCGGTCCCTTTTCTTTTGATCAGATGCCGCCACCTGCTGCCTGGCGCAACATCCAGATCATCCGCTGACATCTGAGCCGGAACAGCGTGATGATCGCCCGGCTGGTTTCGCCCGCCGAGGACAGCTTGTTGCTGCTGAGGATTTTCGGGGTGTGCACAATTGCACTGGCCGGCATGGCCAATCCACGGATCGCCCACCGCATGCGCGCGGCGGCGTTGGTGCCATGCAGCAGATATGCCTCTTGGGTCGTGCGCCGCCACTTGGCCTTGAGCGCGGGCCAATTCTGCCGGGACGGATGACTGACACGAAAGTCGTCCCGGTAGATCAGGCTATACCCGTGCGCGACCGCGCGCATGGTCCATTCCCGATCTTCCGAGACACCGTTGATGAACCCGCCGATCGCATCGAACACATCGCGCCGGGTCAGCAGGTTGCCGGCGCCGGAAAACCCCTGAACCTCGATATACCTGCGGAAGTTGAATGCAAAAACGGCCTCGAACGCTTCTGCGCCGCTGCGCGGGGGCGGGGTTTCGTCAAAGACATCTACCCGGCCACCAATCAGATCGGCCTGATCCGCGACCTGACGCCCGACGCTCAACCAGTCCGGCGCGGGTACGCAATCGGCGTCAATGAAAAACAGTCGGGGCGCTCTGGTTTCTGCAACTCCGCGATTGCGGGCATGGGCCGCGCCCTTTTGGGTTTCCACCACGAAACGCACCTCGGGAAAGGCCTGGCGCATCGTGTCCAGCGACACCGGAGAGTTATTGTCAACGACAACGATTTCGGTCGCCGTCAGATCGTTCTCTCTCAGGGCAAGAAGACATCGTTCCAGCCGGGGCAAATCGTTGTAATGGGGAATGATCACCGCATCGGCCGGAGCCGTATCAGTAGGATCCGTACTCATTGCCAAACGTCCCGCTGATGTATCGGCATTTGTTCAGCACGATCCCCATGACGCTGGTCAGTTCCGCCAGTTGCTGTTCGGAAACGTCGATATGGTCGATGCTGGTTTCTTCGGCCGCAGCCAGAAGCAGGGCACAATCGACATTCCTGAGAAAGCCGTGGCTGTCATCGCTCATCATCAGGGGGGGCGTGTCGAACAGAATGACGTCGGGTTTGTAATCCGCCTCGAGCTGTTCGAGAAATTCGATCGCCCGTCGGCTTTGCAAGATTTCCGCCGGGTTGCGCGTGGGCGTGTAATTCAGCCCGAAAATCACGTTCTTGCCATACCGCAGCGCATGTTCGTGAAACGGCACCAATCCCTGAATGACGTCGGCCATGCTGTGGTTGCCGGTTTGCTTCAGAATCTCGGCCAGCCCCCTGCGCCGCATGTCGAAATCGATCACGATCGTCCGCAGATCTTCCTGCCGCCCCAGGCTGAAGGCCAGGTTGGCCGTCGTCGTGCTTTTGCCGCACCCGCTGTACGGGGAGGTCAATGCCACCCTGCGCCATTTGTTGGACAAGATCTGTTGCAGCATCTTGGTCCGCAACATGTCATAGGGGGTGGCGTCTCCGCCGCCAGCAAGCGATGCAAGCCGGTTGCGCACTGCAAGTTTGGGGTCGATCTGTATCTCGGGCACGCTTTGCCACCGGGTGTCACGAGCGTCTTCTGACGGGGCATGACGGGGCGGTTGTTCCATGACCGGCGGCGGGCTTTCGCGGCTCTGCCGTTCCTCGCGCGCCTTTTGAATCGCTTTCTGAAGACGGTCCATCACACATTCACCAATTCAATCGAAACAATACTCACCAGTATGTCTCCAGTTTATCCATCACTCTCTCGGTAATAAGATCGAGAGGCAGGTAATAGGTATGCACCGCCCAGACCCCGGCCGGCACTCCGATTAGAATGGCCAGTATGATCCCACCCCATACCGCGCGCTGCATCAACACTTCACCGCGGGACGGAGCATAGGGAATAGTGGCGATTGGCCAGACATCAAGCTTGCTGATCAGGTCTTCGGGCCGACGCACGGACCGATTCAGGATCTCCAGCAGGACCACAAGCCCCAGCCCCAGTGCGATGCCAAAGGCAGCGCCCCCGCCGGCGATCATCAAGCGGTTTGGCTTGGCCGGCTCGCTTGGCGTAGAGGGATGCTCGATGACGGAAATACGTTGCCCCTGGGACGTGACTTCGATCCGTTCCCCGGTTGAAGCATCGGCCAGGCGACTGATCGCGACGTTGTACTGGTTCTGAATATTGTCGTGTTCGCGCTGCAGTTCTGCAAGCGTAATGGCGTTGGCCGGGGTCTGGTCAATCGTCAGGGTCAGCGCGTCGAGCCTGTCCTGAAGCACCCGGCGCTGATCTTCGAGCGCTGCAATCTGCGAGTCGATCTGCGCCAGTTGCAGGTCAAGGGATGAATTTCCCGTCTGGTTAGATGGCGCCGGGGCGTTTGCTTGTTCGGCAGCTACAACTTTCTCAAGTTTTTCAATCCTGGCGCGCAGCAGTTTGATCTGCGGGCTGTTCTCGGAATAGACCACAAGCTGATTGTCGAGCTGTGACTGCAGCTGACTTAACTGCTGTTGTGCCGGGGTCTGGTTTTGTTGCGGAGGCCCGACAACCTGCCCTGTCGAACTGAAGATATTCATGAGATTTTCCCGCTGTGACTTAAGGGAAAAAATCTGCTGATCCGTCTGTTCAAGATTGGTCTGCAATGCCCCTTGCTGCGCCAGCCTGAACTGCAGACTGTCGGGGAGCGCATCGGAATTATCATTCTTGAACTCGAGAATGCGGGCGCTGCGCCTGCTCAACTCGTTGCTCAGGCGATCAACTTCCAGTTGGAAAAAGGCCAGCGTGTCGGTCGCGCGCTCCTTGCGATAAGAGACGTCCAGCTTCTGGATTTCCGTCAAATACGCGTTCAACACACCGGCTGCGATCGGACCGGTTCGCGCCTCGAAACTGATTGTCATCAGATTGGCCTGATTGAGACCGCTGGAAATCCAGATCGAGGTGTTCTTGCGCATGGCTTTGACAACCTGATCGGGGCTTGCTTCATCTTGGTCGGGTAGAACCTGAAACTCGCGCGCAATTTCCAGAAGGATCGGACGGGTCAGCAGGCGCTGCTCGATGATCTGAAGCTGTTCCGCCGCGGGTGTCGTGACGGTACTGGCCGCCAGATTGCCCGGAATCTGAGGCGATTCAACAATCAGGCGCATCGTCGAGACATATGTGGCAGGCAGTGATCTGGCGACAATGAATGACGCTACAGACACGATCAGGGCGACGATCAGGAAATACGGAAACCGTCTCAGGAAAATGGAAAAGTAATAGCGAACCGGGCCCATATCAGACTGTCAGCTCCTTCTCGAGTGAGTTTCCGCCAAAGAACACGCCATCTTTGACCACCTGCTCCACAACCTCTTCATCCACCTTCTCGGCCTCATTCGTCCAGGCATAAAGCAGGGCAAAGTCGCAGAACTGATTCACAAGTCGCGGAACACCGCGCGTTTGCTTGAAAATTTGCTTGCAGGCCTCTTCGGTGAACTCATCGCCTGAACCGCCAGCCGTTTTCATCCTATGTCTGATATAGGCTTCGACCGAAGACTCATCCATCCGTTCAAGATGAAAACTTGCGGCCACGCGCTGTGTCAGCTGGCGCATCTTGGGATCAAGAACCATATCGCGCAATTCAGGCTGACCAACCAGAACAAGCTGGATCAGCTCATCCGTGTTCGAGTTGATATTGGTCAGCATCCGGATTTCTTCCAACCCTTCGACGGTCAGGTTCTGCGCTTCGTCAAAGATCAGAACTACACGCCGCCCTTCTGCATATTCCGCGACCAGGAAATCCTGTAATTCCCGGAACAGCTGTACATAGGGGGCGTCGTTGTCGATTGGCAGGCCTAAAGCATGCAGGACCCATTGCAGCAGCTCTCCTCGGCCGCCTTGGGCATTCGAGATCAGCCCTACGGTGATCGACTGCTCCATCTCGCTGAGAAGATGCTGTACCAGGGTGGTTTTTCCGGCCCCGATTTCCCCGGTCAGCACGGTGATGGGCGCACAGCTCATGATGCCGAATTGCAGGACCGAGTAACCGCGCTTGTGCAGCGGCGACCAGTACATGAATCCGGGATCCGGAAGCAGCGTGAAGGGCCGTCGGTCAAGCCTGAAATAATCTAGATAAAACCCGTCGCTGGACGCCATTGCACCTCGGTTGCCTTCTGCCTTGTCAAACCTCGTACTGGCCCCCCGGAGATTATCCAAACTCATACTCTGAACCACCAGAAATCCCTTACACAAAGAACACATCACATAAACAAAAAGTACTTGGGTACTAGTTTGTCACAAAATCAAGATAGCAGGCACCACTAAACTGCACACGCGGTGAATTGACCTTTCCGCTTTCTCAATATGAGGTGATCGGCGCGATTGTTTCCGTTGCGCCCTTATTGGGTTGACCGAGAAAGAGGCGACCAGAACCTGGTGTGATCACACATTAAAAGAGATTCTACGGGCGGGAATCAAACCTAAAGGGTGAAATTATTGCTCATTGTGTCCCATGGGGAAACGAAAGTTCATGAATTTGCGGCCGATCAGCTGGTCGCAGCTTTACGATACTGTTAAAAAGCACCTGTATTCAGCGACCAGAGAACACGTTTGCCAGCATTAATGTTTTGCAAGGCAGGTGGAATTTGTTAACAGTTGGATACGGGAAAGCGGCCTCGCAAGTGAGTAAGTGCAGGGTCGAAGTGGTATAAAAATATAAGATTTTAAATATACGTGGTTGAGGTCGAGCGTGTTCGGTTCGTAAGTTTGGTGAGTGGTTCGTGAGTAATTGTGTGTGTTGGGGGTTTAAATAGTGACAAGTCATTCGAAAGAAGTGGCCAACGCTGGCGCGGGCTACTCCGGCATTTCTGTTGTGCCTGCCGCAGTGTCATATCCAGGGATATACAGAAGTGGGGGCAAGCGTCTTTTTGACATAGCGTTCGCAGTGCTTGCAGCGCCTTTTGTCGTGCCGGTGGTGCTGTTGCTGGCCGCGTTTCTTGCATGCCAGGGCGTGACCCCGTTTTATCGGCAGGAACGTGTCGGCAAGAATGGCAAAGCCTTCAAGATGCTTAAATTGCGCACCATGGTCCATGATGCTGAAACCGTGCTGCAGGAGCATCTGGCGAAGAACCCCGAAGCCCAGGAAGAATGGGACCGCGATCAGAAGCTGCGCAATGACCCGCGTATCATCAAATTCGGAACTTTCCTGCGCAAATCCTCGATGGATGAGTTGCCGCAATTCTGGAATGTTTTCGTTGGCGAAATGTCCGTGGTTGGCCCCCGCCCGATGATGGTTTGCCAGAAAGAGCTTTATCCTGGAAAATTCTATACCGCCATGCGCCCCGGCCTTTCGGGACCCTGGCAGGTTTCGAAACGCAATCAGTCCACATTTGCTGAGCGTGCGTTTCACGATACCGAATATTGGAAAAGCATGTCGTTCAGTACAGATGTTTCAATCGTGTTCCGGACCATTTTCGTTGTCCTGCGCGGCACGGGTTGCTGAGACCGGGCCATGCAGCCGAACAGGTTGATTGGTTGTATGCTTTTTCCTTAAGTTTTGCAGGAGAACAGCAATGAGCTGGATCGTACCTCCTATTGGCGCACGGCTGATCGCAGCCCTTTTTGCGGCGACACTCCTGCTGAGCGCGTGCGACTCGGCCGAGGAACGGGCCGAAGCGCATTTCCAGGCAGGGCTGGCCCATCTGGAAGCCGGTGACGTCGAGCGCGCACTTGTTGAGTTCAGGAATGTTTTCAACCTCAACGGTCAGCACAAAGAAGCACGGCTGACCTTTGCCAGGGTGGAACGCGAGCGCGGCAATATCTCGGTTGCATATGGTCAGTATCTGCGGCTGATAGAACAGTATCCGGACAACCTTGAGGGCCATCGGAACCTTGCTGAGATGGCTCTGGAGGTGGGGAATTGGGAAGATGTCAGGCGTCACGGCGCATTGGCAAGCGCTCTGGCTCCGGATGATATCGAAATCAAATCCATCAATAACATGCTGGCTTATACCGACGCGGTCAGGGATGGGGATTTTGCAGGTGTGGACGTCGCCGTCCATAGGGCCCGCGAGATGATCAAAAGCCACCCGGAACTGATGACTGCGCGCCAGATCATAATTGACCATCTGATCCGCGATGAGGACTGGCCCGGTGTTCTGCAGGAAACAGAGGTGGCCATAGCCACCGATCCAATGGAAGAAAGCCTTTATGGAATCCGGCTCCGCGCACTTCAGGAACTGGATATGCCCGCAGAAATCGAGACGTTTCTTCGGCAGATGGCCGTGACATTCCCTGACGATGAGGGCGTCGAGCAGTTGCTTGTGGAACATTATATCGATCAGGGGAATCTGGATGCGGCAGAACAGATGCTGCGGGCCGAGGTGGATCCGCTTGCTGAAGATCACATGCCGACACAGCGGTTGATCGCCTTTCTGAACGATAACCGCGACTCTGCAGCGGCAATTGCCGAGCTGGATACGATCATCGCTCAGAACGGCCCGAACACGTTCCAATTCAAGACGGTGCGTGCAGCGCTGAAATTCCGATCGGGTGATGAACTAGCCGCGATCGCCGAGATGCAGACACTGCTGGAAGGCGCGGAAAGAAACATACAGACCCGCGCCAGTGAGGTAGAGTTTGCCCTCATGCTGTTCCAGGTCGGCCAGCCCGATGAAGCCCGCGCTTTGGTGGAAAAAGTCCTGTCCGAGGATGCAGCCCAGGTCAGCGCTCTCAAGTTCAAGGCGTCCTGGCTGATTGACGAGGACAAGACCGGCGATGCGATTGTGCTTTTGCGCGAAGCGCTCGGTCAGGCACCCCGCGACCCGCAATTGATGACCCTGATGGCCCAGGCGCATGAGCGCAACGGAGACAGGGAACTGATGGGCGAGATGCTGGCGCTGGCGACGGAAATTTCCGGGAACGCACCGGACGAAACGCTGCGCTATGCCCGATTTCTGATCGCGGAAGGTGATTTGGTGATCGCCGAACGTGTTTTGGCCCAAGCCCTGCACCAGGCTCCGGAACATTCCGAGCTTCTGCTTCTATTGGGAGAAGTATATCTGAGCATGCAGGATTGGGACCGCCTGGAAACCGTCCTTGATGCCATCAGGGATCTGGACAGCCCGGGAACACGACGCTCTGCGAATGAGCTCAGGGCGCATATGCTGGCCGCACAGCAACGCACACAGGAACTGACCTCTTTCCTGAACGAGCTGGCGGATGATCCCGAATTTGGCCTGCCCGCCGATATCGCGCTTGTTCGCCTGATGCTTACAAAAGGGCAGACGGTCGAAGCCTTCGCCCATCTTGACCAGTTGCTTGCGGAAGACCCGGATTCTTTGCCAATCCGTCTGATCAAAGCCCATGCGTTGATCAGTGAAGGCGACCGCGGTGAGGCTGAGCAGCTCTACCGTGTCATTCTTGAGGATTATCCGACTACGACGCGGGCATGGATTGCGCTGCACGGATTGGCAACGGAACGGAACGCGCCCGATCAGGCCAGGGAAATTCTGACTGAGGCATTGGCCAATCTGCCTGAAAATCCGGCTTTGCTCATGCTGCAGGCGACGGATTACGAACGCAGCGGAGATCTGGACCAGGCAATCGCAACATACGAAAAGCTATATCCGATCACCAATCGCTCTCTGATTGTAGTCAATAATCTTGCAAGCCTGCTGACAACATATCGCAACGATGAGGAGAGTCTGCGGCGCGCGCAGGTTTTGGCGCAACGTCTGCGTGGCACACAGGAACCGGTCTTCCAGGAAACATATGGCTGGGTCGCCTACCGGTTGGGAAATTATGAAGAGGCGGTCACCTACCTTGAACCTGCGGCAGCGGCGTTCCCTGAACATCCCCTGGTACTATATCATCTGGGAAAAGCATATGCGGCTTTGGAGCGGAACGAAGATGCGCTGCGTCTTTTTCATAAAGCCAGAGCTTTCAGCGGGGCTTCTACGGAAGTCGCGTCATTGGTGGAGGCTGAGATTGAACAGCTGAACGCTGTACCCACCAACAGCCACTAACACAGAGTTGATGACGCCGCTGCATTTCTGCCGCATCTTGTATGTATCAGACTCCCTGCAGATTGTTTTGTATCCTGTAGGGCGGCATAAAGGAAAAAAGTGAGAGATTTGAATATGCGTACAGTCATCGGGTCCTTGACCGCACTTGTCATTACCATGATCGTGGCCACCGCATCATGGGCGCAATCCTATCAAATCCAACCGGGTGATGCGCTGCAGGTTGAAGTTCTCGAAGACCCCACCCTGAATCGGACCATCCTGGTTCTGCCGGACGGGTCCATCAACTTTCCGCTTGCCGGCTCGATCCGTGCGGCCGGCCAGTCGACCAGCGGATTGAGCGCGTCGCTTTCATCGGCGTTGGCCTCGAATTTCAATACGCCGCCGACAGTCTTTATTTCAGTGGCGTCGCTGGCTCCGCCGCCGCTTCTGGGCGGACAGGCCGCATCCGGACCAACCATCGATGTTTTCATCATGGGTGAGGTCAATGTGCCCGGCAAGCATCTGGCAACCGAAGGCACGACAATTCTTCAGGTTTTGGCTCAGGCCGGTGGTCTGACCAATTTCGCGGCTCGCAAGCGCATCGAATTGCGCCGGGCTGACAGTAAAACAGGCGTGATGAGAAAATATACCTATAACTACAAAGGCTCGGGCGGTGGCATCCAAGGCAATACAGTGCTTAGACCCGGAGACGTGGTTGTCGTACCAGCACGCCGCTTGTTCGAATAGGGGCTGATACAGGTGGGGAAATCCAGGAGCAGGCTGTCCACCATTCTGGGGGGTGGGATCGCTGTCATAAGTTCGTTTGCACCAGCCGTCGGGCAGCAGGCCTCGACACAGCAAACGACTGCGCAGCAAACACAAACCTCGACACAGCAAACATCCGTGCAGCAGACAACCGTCGCATCGACGGTTGTGCAGCAGACACCCAGCCAGCAACTGATCGCACAACAGGCACAGCGAAATCCGGCCCGAAGGGTCGGCCTGCCGACCGGTCAGCAGATTGGGACCGGGACCGGCCTGAGTGTGACCCTGGATTATCTCTCGTCGCTCAGACATGACAGCAATCTTCGCCTGACCGATCCTTCGCTTGGGTCCACGACCTGGTGGGAGAATACGCTGGCCCTGGGAATTCTGAAGCAGACCTCGGATTCGAGATTGGCTCTTGACCTTTCCGGACTGTACCGGATCGCCAATGAGCCGATTATCGGGACGGCATCCAGCTTTGCGGACCCGTCTGCTCGCCTGTCGTATCAGCGGTCGCGCCAGAACAGCCAGCTTGACCTGCTATTGGATTACCGCGAACAGGATCTGGCCTTTAACCGTTCACTGACCGACACCAATCTGGATGGCAGAATTGATGCCGCCGATGTGACCGGAACCATCGGGGATCAGGTCAACTCCCTGGGCAACCTGAATTGGCAAACCGGCCTGAATGACCCAATCGGGTTCCAATTCATCTACAGCTATGGCGAACGCACCTATACAAACACAATCGATCCGAACCTGTTCGACAACAAGTCAAGCTATTACTCAGCGATCACGACATTGCGGGTGTCACCGGTTTTTCAGGCCAACTTGCGTCTCGACTACACTGATTTCTCGGCAGAAGACAACGTGCGAACCGATGAGCAAACGACGGTTGTGACAGTTGGCGGGACCTATGACGTATCCCCTGTCACCACCGTCAGTGCGAATATCGGTTACAGTCAGGTGGATGACACGCAGCGCACAACCAATACCAACACCGTAACCGAGGATTTCGTCTGGGATTTCGCATGGAACAAAACCCTGCCAGACGGATCGGCCGATTTTCAGATTGACCAGACATTCGGGGTCAATGGGTCGCGGATAAACGCAACGGCCGGCCGCAGTTTTCAGCGCGCCAACGGACTATTCAGCTTCAACGTGGGCCTGACCAGAGGACCATTCGACGAAGTCACACCGATCGGGCAGCTTGACTACAGCTATCAGCTGGCCAGTTCCCGGATCGGGGCAACGGTGCAACGCCGGGTCGGCACCAGTACGCAGAGCATAGAAACACGTGAAACACTGGTGTTTCTGACATATGACTATTTCATCAACCCGGTATCGGGGCTGTCTTTCAGCGTCGATTACATCGACCAGGAAGACGAGGGAACCGGTCAACCCAACCCGCGCCAGCGCGGTACGTTCAGCGCGTCCTATACACGGGCGGTCACGAAAGACTGGGCTGTAAACGTGGGGTACCAATATGAAATGGACGATCAGAACGGCTTTACGGCAACTTCAAACTCGGTCTTTCTGACGTTGGGCCGGCGCTTTTCTCTCAAACCCTGACGTTCATTCATCCGGTTCATGATATCGACAATCAGGACAGCCCGCGCTCAATGTCCCGAAAACGGATCAAAATAGCGGGAGCTTGGGCCGTCATAATTTCAGACCACACCTTATTGTGCATGATGGACCGTGATGCATCACCTCGATTCGAAAAACAGCCGCAGTAATATCCTTGATGCGGCCAGAAGAGGCTTGCCGGTCATGAACACCGTCGGGCTGTTCTGGTTTGTCCTGCTGCTGCTTGGATCGGTGCCCGTCTTCTGGATCGGGATCGTGTCTCTGGGCGCCGCCTGGAGCACCCCCGAATACAGCCATGGCCCGCTGATCCCGATCATCTCGCTGTATCTGTTCCTGCGTGAATTGCGGGATATGCCACCCCCCAATCCGGTTGTGCATGATCGCTGGCCGGGGGTGGCGGTGATTGCCGTGGCCCTGATCATCGCCATTCTGGGCAACCTGGCCCGTATTCCCGATATCGTCACCTATGCCATGATCATCTGGGTGGGCGGCGTCATGCTGACCGTGTTCGGCTGGCAGCGGGGCAAATACCACCAGCTGCCCGTGCTGCATCTGGTGTTCATGCTGCCGCTGCCGCAGTTCGTCTATTGGAAGCTCACGATCTTCCTGCAATGGATTTCGTCCGAGCTGGGCGTCTGGTTCGTGCAGATGGCCGGTGTTTCGGTTTTCATCGAAGGCAACATCATCGATCTGGGGGTCTACAAACTTCAGGTGGCCGAGGCCTGTTCCGGGCTGCGCTATCTGTTCCCGATCCTGAGCTTCTCGTATCTCTTTGCCCTGCTTTACCGTGGCCCGATCTGGCACAAGGTGGTTTTGCTGGTTTCGGCGGCCCCTCTGACCGTGCTGATGAACTCGATCCGCATCGGTGTGATCGGCGTGCTGGTCAACCAGCACGGTATCGAGCAGGCTGAAGGCTTCATGCATTTCTTCGAAGGCTGGATCATCTTCCTGCTCTGCGTCGCCATTCTGTTCCTGATGGCACTCGGCTTGCAGCGTCTGGCGCCGAATCCGCAACCCTTTGCCGAGACCATTGATCTGGATACCCAGAGGCTGGGTTCTGTTGCCTTGCGTATCTTTGGCATTCGCGCATCGGTGGCACTGGCGGTCGCGGGTCTTCTGACGCTTGCGGTTTCAACCGCCTGGACCCTGCGGCCCGCTTCCGAAGCACGGCCTGTGGAACGTGACCCGTTTGTACTGTATCCACGGCAGCTTGGCCCCTGGTCCGGGTCGCCCACCACGTTGGACCCACAGGTTGAACAGGTTCTGGGTGCCAGCGATTACCTTCATGCTACCTATATCGACACCGGTTCGGGCGACTTCGTGAACATGTTCGTGGCCTTCTACGACAAGCAGACCGAAGGTGACGGTATCCATTCTCCCGAGGTCTGCCTGCCGGTGGGTGGCTGGGAAATCTTCAGCCTTGAACCTTATGAGATCAACCCCGGCAACACGCCTTATGGCAGCTTTTCAGTCAACCGCGCCGTGATCCAGAAAGAGCTATCGAAACAGCTGGTCTATTACTGGTTCGAACAGCGCGGCAAGCGTATGGTCAATGATTTCCGCGCCAAGATGAGCGTCATTCAAGACGGCTTTACCATGGGGCGCACCGATGGCGCTCTGGTCCGGTTTGTGACCCCCATCCTGCCCGGCGAAACCGAAGCGGATGCGGATGCAAGGTTGCAACGCTTCATGGAGCCAAGCCTGAACCGCCTGCCGCGGTTTGTACCGTTTTAGAAAGACGGCAAGCTCGACGTGATCACAGCGCCCTGGCCACCAAATCTTTCCTCCGAAGTCATTGCATCCCGGGTTTCGGATGGCATTAAGCAATATAGATTGCACAATGATCTGTTGCTGATATCTGAGGGATCAGGTTTTTGGTTCTTAGTATGTAGGTAGAGATGTGCCTGCGGCAGAAATGATTACGACACTTCGACGCCGTTCACTGCGCCCGGTTCTGGCACTGACTCTGTTTGCCTGCCTTGTTCCCCTGTGCGTCACCCCTGTTTTGCCGCTGACGGATTTCTACGCTCATATCGCCCGCTATTATATTCTGGCCAAGCTGCCGGCCTCGGCCATGTTGCAACAGAACTACGAAGCCGCCTGGCAACTGCTGCCCAATCTCGGGCTGGACATTCTGGGCACAGGTATCATGCATGTACTCCCCCCGCTTTTGGGGGCCAAGCTGATAGCAGGGTTGATCATTGCGGCCCCGTTCGCAGGCATTTTGTACCTTGCACGCGTTTTGCACGGCCAACTCTCAGTGCTGACCGTGTTTTTGGCCGGTCTGGTGGCGTATAACCATATTCTGATCTGGGGTTTTTCGAATTTCCTGCTTGGATTGGGGGTTCTGCTGGGCGCAATCGGATACTGGATTGCAACACAGGACCGACCTGTCCGGCAATTAACCGTGACTATGTGCATAGGCGTGCTCCTGTTTTTCATTCACGGGCTGGCCTTTGCGCTGTGGGGGTTGCTGTTGGGTGCGGTCGAGCTGTCACTTGCTCTTGGACCCGGTCACCCGGGGCTGCGTACACTTTTTTACAAGGCTTCAAGGCTTGCGCTGGTCGCTGTCATACCAACCCTGTTGTTTACCCAAACAAAAACCATAGGTGCGGGAAGCGCCATACCGATAGATAGTATTCTCGCCCATGCCGAACAGGGCACATTATGGGTTCGGCTGAGCACCGAAGCCTATCTGAGAGTCGATGGTTTCCTTCGCGTGGCCGAAACCACATGGCAATCGATCGACTGGGGCTTTGGCATCGTATTGTGGGGCGTACTGATCGGCGGGCTCGTGACCGGGATCTGGCAGATCGACAGACGCATGAAGCTTGCAGTGGCCCTGTGCGTGCTGCTGATCCTGATCGTACCCCCGACCCTGTTCGGTGTCGGGCATTTGGGCGAACGCATCCCGGTTTTGCTTTTGGCGCTTCTGGCCGCAAGCCTGTCTCTGGCACCCGATGTGAAATCACCGTCCCGCGAAATCGTCATTGCGATGATCGCAGGGCTGTTTCTGGCACGAAACCTGGTACTGAGCATCGGATGGTATCAGGACGGCAGAAGTTACGCCTCGTATCTTGAGGCACTGAACAGCCATGATACGCGCAGCCTGGGCGCGGGCGCCTATGTCGAAGACGCCAGAGATCCACGCTTTTTTCGGCCCAACTGCCGACCCCTGTCCTTTCTCATGATTTTCAACGGCACCGCAATCCCCACCTTCGCCGATCCCACCCAGCAACCGCTGCACATCATCGGGCCGCTGGCCCATGTGCAAAACGTGGTTCAGAGCGTTGCCTCGGACGCACATCATACAGTGCCGTCCGCAATAACCGCATTGTCAAACGCCAAAGCTGACACAATTGTCGTTTGCTCGACGGAATCGTTTCCGCCCCAGATCCAAGGATTCAATATTCTTGCGACAACCGCACCATGGATATTGTATCAAAGATCAGCTTCCAAATAATTGTGTGTCCCATGATAGTGCCAGTGACCCAGAGAACCGCAGATGAGTGAGCATAATGTGCATGTGATTTCGGGGAAGCCTGCGCTGTTTATCGCAGATCGATCAGACGGGCGGGATAACAATTTCAATCTGATCCGGATCATCGCGGCCAGTCTTGTGCTGGTGTCACATGCCTATCCTCTGAGTTTGGGCGCCGAGTTCGGGCAACCGTTTGAATCCACATTGCACGGGCTGTCGCTTGGTTTGATGTGCGTATGGGCTTTCTTTGCAATTTCGGGTTTTTTCATTACGCGCAGTTTCGACCGGAACCCGTCTGCAGCATCATTCCTGATCGCCAGAGCCCTGAGGCTGTTCCCGGCGCTTGCCGTGGTAACCGTGATCACCATTCTGGTTGCCGGGCTTCTGTTAACACAAGCGCCCCCTTCTGTTTTTTGGGACGAAGCCGGCAGCTATTTCATCCGCAACATGCTGTTGTTCAAACTGCAATACACATTGCCGGGCGTGTTCGAATCCAACCCCTATGGTGCTGCGATCAATGGCTCGCTCTGGTCTCTTTCATACGAGGTCACCTGCTATGTCGGCGTCCTCTTATGCGGCTTGCTTGGATTTCTGGGAAACAAAAAGATCTTTGCCGGGCTAACGCTGTTGTTCCTGTGTTTCTATACAGTCATCGTCGTATTCATTGACGTGAATCCAAGGATCGAGGTCCTCACACGGCTTGGTCTGCCTTTTCTGTCGGGAATGGTTTTTTACATCTGGCGCAGGCACGTACCATTGTCCTGGTCGCTGCTGGCCCTGTCCGCCGCGTTGTCCTTTATGGCCTGGTTCACACCACTGTTTCTGCCTGTCTTTGCCATCAGCCTGTCTTATGCCGTGATTTTTGCCGGCTATGTCAAAACCCCGCTTCTTTTGCGCTACAACAAGCTGGGCGACTATTCCTACGGGGTCTACATCTACGCGTTCCCGATCCAGCAACTGGTGGCGCAGTCTGGCGTCGTGACGCCAGTCGTCAACATGGCGATGTCTTTCCCCCTCTCCCTGTTATGCGCGGTCCTGTCATGGCACTTTATTGAGGCTCCGGCCATGAAGCTTCGGTTTCCGAGGAAAGCGCATGGGCAGGCAGGAACAAAACAAGCAGCAAAGTAGTGCTCTGGCCGATTACCCCTTCCAGATCCGCTGATACGCCGCGATCAGCGCGGGCACCTGATGCGGCCAGGCCATCTCGGCCTCGACCCGGGCGCGGCCATAGCGGCCCATGACGGCGCGACGGTCGTCATCGGCCAGCAATTCGGTGATCTTGTCGGCCATATCCACCGGATCATTGGCCTTGGCGTAAAGCGAGGCCTCCTGCGCCGAGAACCGCCCTTCGGTCACGTCGAACTGAACGATGGGTTTCTCGAAAGCCATGTATTCGAGGATCTTGTTCATGGTGGATTTGTCGTTCATCTCGTTCACCCGGTCCGGGTTCACGCAGACATCGGCGGTCGACAGGATCTCGAACAGGTCCTGATCCGGGGCACGGCCGGTGAAAGTGACGTAATCCGACAGGCCCATTTCAGCAGATTGTTCGCGCAGCTTGTCCAGGCTGGGGCCCCCGCCCACAAGGCAGAACTGGATGTCGTCGCGGCCCTGCACCTGTACCAGATGCGCCACGGATTCCAGCAGCAGGTCGATCCCTTCCTGATCGCCCATCACGCCGACATAGCCCACCATGTATTTCCGCCCGTTGCGCCAGGCCGGGTTCGGGGGCAGGTGCTGCAACCGGCTCAGATCAGGACCGGACCGGACGACAAACACATCCTCGGGCGCCATGCCGCCGCGTTCGATGGCGATCTTGCGATAGCTTTCATTGGTGGCAATCGACACACGGGCCGAGGCGAAAGTCAGCCGCTCGAACGTCTTCATCAGCTTCCAGAAGAAACCGCGCTTGTTGAACTTGGCCTCGTAAAGCTCGGGGTTGATGTCGTGGTGATCAAACAGATAGCGCACGCCAAACAGCTTGAACGGCAGCGCCACCAGAAAGATCAGATCGGGCGGGTTGCAGCCATGGATGACGTGAAAGCCGCGGGTGAATTTGATCTTCAGCGACAGCCAGCTTTCCCAGAACAGCGCCGCGCCATATTCCAGCAAATACCCCAGCGCCCCGCTGGCATCCAGCGGCAGCGGGTGGCGATAGACCTTGATGCCCTCGTCTTCCCACACGCGTTCCTCATGGCCCTTGCCGGTGGGGCAGATGACCGAGACCAGCGCGCCGGCCGCGGCCAGCGTGCGCGCCTCCATCCAGACGCGGCGGTCAAAGGGGACGGGCAGGTTTTCCACCACGATCAGAACCTTGAGGCCCTTCAAAGGCTGGCTCTGGCGCAGCTCTTCGAACGAGATCGGCTGAACGGCGGGTACAGGGCTAGTCATATTCATAGGTTCTTACCACCTCTGCATCACCCAGGTTCAGATCATTCACGATCCGGTTTGAACCGACCACCAGATTCCAGGGCCCGGCCTCGGCCGTGGCGCGGTCCACCAGCAGGCTGCCCACGTTGGGCAGGTGGGTAAAGGCATAACCAAGGTTCTGCCCCCGCAGATCGGCCGGTTTGATGGCCGGATCATAGATCGACAACTGATAGCCCGCCTGCAACAGGCGCCGGGCGATATCGACATTGGGGCTTTCGCGCAGATCGTCGGTTCCGGCCTTGAAGGCCAGCCCCGCCATCAGCACCCGGCCGCCCTCGGGCACCCGTGCCATGATATCCTGCGCCTGATAGGTTTTATGTGCCTGATTGGTCTGCAACAGGCTGTCGATCAGATGGGTATGCGCCCCCACCTCACCGGCGATATGTTGCAGCGCACGCACATCCTTGGGCAGGCAGGACCCCCCAAACGCGCCCCCCGGGCGGGTGTAATAGGCCGAGATGTTCAGCTTGGTATCCGAGACGAAAATCTCGTGCATGGTTTTTGCCGACACGCCCATGCTGTGGCAGATCCGGCCGACCTCATTGGCAAAGGCCACCTTGGTGGCGTGCCAGGTGTTGTCGACGAATTTGGTGATCTCGGCCTCTTCGAACGCGGTGTAGAACACCGGCGCATCCAGACCTTCGTGCATTTCGTCCATCACCGCCGAGCGGTTTCCATCTGCCGTGCCGACAACGATCTTGGGCGGGTTGAAGAAATCATCCACCGCCGAAGCCTCGCGCAGGAATTCGGGGTTATAAACAATCTCGATCGCCTGACCCGTCCGATCGCCCAGATAGCTGTGAAAGATCGGCTCGATCAGCTGCCGCACCGTGCCGGGCCGGAAGGTGGATCGGTACGCTACGGTCAGCGGTCGCGCACGGTCGGGCGAAACGGCCTTGGCAATCTGTCGTGTCACCTCGGCCACGAAATTCATGTTGTGCGAGCCGTCAGTGGAACTGGGCGTGCCGACGCAAACGATGGCCAGATCCACATCCGACAGGTCGGGGATTTCAACCGTGGCGCGGATCAGGTTCTTTGCAAGCGCCTCGGTCAGCAGCTCGGCCACCTTGGGTTCCTTGATCGGGGGCTGCCCGGCATTGATTTCCGAGACCTTGTCGGCATTCACATCGACGCCGATCACCTCATGCCCCTCACGGGTCAGACAACATGCTGCCGTGAACCCCACATAACCCAGACCAAAAATCGCAATCTTCATACTGTTATACCATCTTGAAAACAGGCACCGGGTCCGGAAAACACCGGGCTCTTCTACTTGTTACCCTTGCGCAGTCAGAATCCAATCTGAGACACTGAGGCGAAACTTCATTTTGCTATGTAATATTCAGCGCCGACTCGCCGCGACGGTACTGATTGAAACATGGTGTACCTCTCTGAAACTGGAAAAACATGCGATTTCAACACAAAAATATACTTACAGGTTTGACTAGCAGCCAGCTGACTAAATTCCTAGAACAGCAAGTGCGGGTTTTTTGAAGCGATGTTGAGGGTAGCCAGATTAGAAACATTGGTACGTTGATAAGTTTTTTGTTCCGAGTATGGAAAGGCAAGTCTTTTGAAGCCTCCAGTTGAACCAGGCGTGACGATCGCCCCGGGCACACCCGATCACAGCGCGACCCTTACCAGGGGGGCCGCAACATTGTTTGCATCGGGCGTTTTCAGCCAGTTTCTGGGCGTTTTGACATTGGTTGTGACGGCCCGTCTTCTGACGCCGACGGATTTCGGGATCATTGCCTATTTCATAATCGCGGCCGCGTTTCTGGAAATCGTCCAGCGGGCCGTTTCCATGATTCTGATCCGCCAGCCCGAAATCACCGACGATCACCTGAACACCGTGTTCACGATGCAGGTGCTTTTGGGCATCTTTTCGGCACTCCTGATCTGGGCCAGCGCCCCTCTGATGACATTCTTCGGGCTTGCGGAACTGACATCGCTGATCCCCCCGCTTTGCTTCATTGCCATCGCAACTTCCATCAAAAGCACACGCTTCCCACTTTTGGAAAGAGATCTCCGGTTCGGTTTCATCGCAGGCGAAGAAACGACCAGCCGAATTGCATATACATTGATGGCCATCAGCCTCACATGGATCTGGCGTGACTATTGGGCCATCGTGGTCGCCAGCGTCATCACTCAGGTCATCCGGGTCATCTGGAGCTTTTCCGTCGCCCCGATGCGACCCAGGTTGACGCTCAGATGCTGGCATGACTGCATTGATGTGTCATCATGGTCACTGGGGGCCCAGATCACCCAGTTTCTGATCAACAACATGCCCCAGATTGTCATCGGAAGCATGCTGGGTCTGGCCGATGCAGGGATTTTCAGGGTCGGCTATCGCCTTGTGGTCCTGTTCACCAGCCAGATCATCGGCCCGTTGGAACGGGTGGTTTATCCAAGCCTTGCCAACGCCTCCCGGACCAAAGGCTCCAGCCGGGAAGCCTTCGAACGGGCCAACGCCATCCTTTTGGGGATCATCGTTCCAGCCAGTGTCGGCATGGCTCTGGTTGCCAATCACCTGATCGTTGTCGTGGCCGGTTATCAGTGGCTGGCCGCCGCACAGGTCATCTGGGTGCTTGCCCCATTGAAGGCGATCGAGACATTGCAGGCCAATGTCCGGTCTGCAAGCTATGTCGAGGGCTCTACAAAGCGCCTGTTTCTCCGCAACACGATCCTGTTGACCGCCACAACAGCGCTGACGGTGCTGGGATCGAACTATGGCTTTACCGGCGCGATCCTGGGGTCAGGGGCCGCCAGCCTGTTTGCGATCGGTCTGGCGCTGATCATGGCCAAGGATTTCGGAACCGGCGGGTTTCTGGCACCGATCCTGATGGCCTGGCGTACATTTGCGTCGACCTTTGCCATGTTGCTTGCCGTTCTATTTGTCAGCAGCGCCTATGGCAGTGGCGACGCAGTGGGATGGGCTTACGAGACAGCGGAAGACCTGCCGCTGCTGCGCATCCGGTTCTCGGTCAAGGTTCTGGTCGGGGTATGTGTCTATGTCGGCACGCATCTGCTGCTCTGGCGCCTTGCCGGGAAGCCAAAAGGGTTCGAGAGCCTGGCGCTGGAGCTTGCCGCAAAACTCAAACGCAAGCTGTCCAGGGCGGCGTGATGGCCCCGGTTACGCTGACCTCACTCTGCATAAACCACCCGCCTGATCAGGCCACAAGTTCATTTCTGAGCTGCGCTATTATGTGATCGATATGCGCAGCCGAAAGGTACTGGTGCACTGGCAAAGATACGACATTGTCTTTCAGGGCCATCGCCTCGGCCTGCCCCGACCAGTCAAGATTGCGGTTGAAGCCCGCCCACCAGGCGGTGGCACCAATCCCGTTTTTTTGCAGCGCTCGTACGACCCGGTCACGCCCCGCGACTATGATCGGCATATTCAGCGGGCAGGCATCGGCCGGAAGTTCCGAAACAAGCATGCGTATCTCGGGCAACGCGTTGAAAACATCCCGGTACCGCTGCCAGTTCGCCCGCCGGATCGCAATAGTTTCTGCTACGGAATAGGCCCGCAATGGACGGGATGTGAAGACACTCATCTGTGCGCCGCGCAGCGCCGGGTCGAAATAATAGTGGCCCGGAATGTCTTCCGGTTGATCCCCCTCACTGCGGGGCGGCGGTTCGTGTTGGCCGCGTGCCTTCTGAAGCATGGCCTGCATACGAGACGGCCCCAATACGGTTGCCAGACCAGCGCGCAAAAATGCTTTGGCCACGGCCTTGCCCGGAGCAGGCCGCGGAAACGGGTGCCTGGCGCTCAGGTCCGGCGCATTGATGACCATGGCCCCACCACCCAGAACAGGCACAAACTTGTAGAAGCAGAAAACCGATACGTCCCCGGTTCGGCCTTCTGCTGGCGAAGCACCGCTGAGAAGGCTCAATGCACAATCTTCGATCATCCGCAGCCCATGCTGATCGCACAAGGCCCGCAGGTCCGCCAGATCTGGCTGCAGCATTCCAAAGTAGTGGATCACATATATCGCCTTCGTCCGCCCGGTAATAAGTGGCGCAATCCGTGCGGGATCGGCACGCAGGTTTTCGGAAACCGGATACAACCGAACCGAAAGGCCCGCATCAATCAGCGGGTCGACCTCGGAACCGCAATTATAGGCGGGGGCCAGAACTTCATCCCCGGGCTGCAACCCTAAAAGGTCACAGGACGCCCGGATTGCCACGCGGGTATTATAGCTCCAAAACACCGACCGGTCCTGGAACAGGGCTGTGTACCCGCCAGCAGAATCCCGGCGAAACAGATCGGACAACCGCATGACAGGATCGCCGCAATAAAGTGCGTTCCCACGGTCAGTCATTCGATGCCAAACCCAGAGGCCAAAATTCACCCGCACCCGATCTTAATACAGTCTTGTCTTTCAAGGTTTCGCACCGTCAAAATATTACCTCAATATACTGATCTAAATGATTTGACTTTTATAGCTACTTTTCGACAACAACGGTCCCGGTACGGTCACGTTTTAAGTGTTCACAAAATGTGGCAGTGGTTAAAAATTTGAAATGTAAGTGGTTAACGAGAGCGAAGCATCATGGTTTCATTGCCGCCCGGTACGAGTAGCGAATACGCTGTATCTATCATTATCGTGAACTGGAACACCCGGGATATCCTTCGGGAATGCCTGGCATCCATTGCGCATGAGACCCGGCTGCCGCACGAAATCATCGTTGTCGACAACGCCTCCAGCGATGGCTCACCTGAAATGGTCGCCGATGAATTTCCTCAGGTCCGGTTGATCGCGAATACCGAAAATCTGGGCTTTGCCGCTGCCAACAATCAAGGGCTCGAGATTGCTACGGGCGCCAAGCTGCTGCTGCTTAATCCCGATACGATCATCCTGGATCATGCGATCGATGTCATGAGCGCCTGGCTCGACGCGCATCCGGATGTCGGATGCGTCGGCTGCCAGGTCTTCGAAGACCCTGAAACCATCCAGCTGACCTGTTTTGCCGATCCCGGACCGCTCAGCCTGGCAGTGATCGAATTCGGGCTGAAACGGCTGTTTACCTGGCCCGAATATGGGGGCTGGGACCGGACAACGCAGCGCGACGTGGATGTGGTGTCGGGCATGTTCATGCTGGTACCACGCCCGGTCTTCGAAGAAGTCGGTTCGCTGGATGACGCGTTCTTTATCTATTCGGAAGAAGCTGACTGGTGCCGACGTATCCGCAATGTTGGCAAACGCTGCGTCTTCGCACCCGAGGCACGGATTCTGCATCTTGAAGGCGGCTCGAAAAGCACCGCTCAGATCAAATCGCGCATGTATGTGCAAAAACAGAAAAGCAAGACGATCTACGCCAGAAAGCACTATGGCCGCAGTGGTGAGCTGATAACGCGCGCGATCTTCCTGAGCAGTGCAATGTTGCGCGGAATTGCCTTTGGACTGATCGGGCTTCTGCGCGCCACACCTGATCGCAAGGCAAGGCTGCGCCTGTCCGGAGCGGCAATCCGGTATCATCTTTTCGGTCAGGAACCGATGGCATGAGGGACGCCATTTCCAACAGTGCAGATATCGAGCTTGAGTGTGTCGAAAAACCTGCACACAAGCTGAGCATACAAGCCAGCTGGGACAGTTTTGTCTCAGCGTCCGGTGCCGAGATATATTTCCTGTCCGACTGGCAATCTGCCTGGTGGGACCATTACGGCAAAACGTTTGCCGCCAGCCGGCATCCCGTCAGCTATATTCTGCGGAACGGTTCAGAGCTTGTTGGCGTTCTGCCCTTTTGCGTTGAAACCCTTTGGGCCGGCCCCATTCCGGTGCGCGTCGCCCGGCTGGCGGGCGTGGATCCTAATTTCGCGGTCATGGAACTGCCCATTGCCGCCGGTTACGAAAACACAGTTCTCGGGGCTGTCATTGAACACCTGACCGATCATTTGAAATGTAGCGTCGTAAGCCTGTCGCCATTGTCAGAACGCGCAGGACAACTGGAAAACCTGCGTGCCCTGAATGGGCGTGGCCTATCCGTTTTACGCGACATCAGCACCCGCGGGCATACACTGATGACTCTGCCTGATACCTTTGATGCGTTTATGGCCTCGCTTTCGAAAAGCCGCCGCCGCGAAGTCCGGCGGGACATCAAGCGCCTGACACCGGCAGGTGAGGTCTTGCGCACTGTCAGTTCCACGCCGGAAACCGTCGATGCAATGATGGATCGGTTCATCGCATTGCATACACGACAATGGGAGGCCGCCGGGAAAGGGGGGCATTTTTCCGACTGGCCGGTTGCGGCAGCGTTCTATCGCAGCCTGATGCAACGCCTGAGCCCGAAAGGCCATGCGGCAATCGATGAACAGTGGCGGGATGAAACGCTGCTGTCCAGCCAGTTACGTTACACCCTGAACGGCAAGGTGCTTTGGTGGCTGAATGCACGGGAAGTCGATGCCGAATTTGCAAAGGCTGGCCTGGGCCGCGTCGGTCTGGTCGCGCGTGTTGAAGAGCTGATCGATCAGGATGCGCACCTGATTGAAGCCGGCGCCGGCGAGTATGAATACAAGCTGAGCTACGGAGGAGATCTGGTGCCACTTTACAATATCGTTCTGGCACCTGATCGGGCTTCCGCACGGCTACGTGCCCGCGCACTGCTTTTGTGGGCGGATGCCTTGCATTTCTTTTACTACCGTGTCTGGTTCCTGAAAGTCCGCCCGCGGTTGGGAATCCGGCCGAACAGCCTCTGGAGCAGCTGGATACGGATGCAATTATGAACACGACCCTCTCGTTTCAGAAAGTCACCGCAGAAGAATGGCCCCGGATCAGCGCCAGTTTTCACGATCTGACATACGAACAGACCCTGACGTATGCGCAGGCCGCGGCACAACGGATCGGTGCCACGACTGATTTTATCACCCTGTCAGATCAGGCCGGTCACTTGACCGCTGCGGCTTGCCTGCGCGTAAAGCGCGTGCCCGGCCTGGGGCGTGGTATCGCCTGGATCGCAGCAGGCCCTATGATGCATCACCGCGAACAGCCCGAAATCGACCAGGACCGGCTGGATGCAACATTTGCGGCACTGCGCGCCTATGCCCGGAAAACCGGCCATATCCTTCGGTTGCGGCTTCCCGCCCTGCCATTTCATGACGTTCCGGTAATAGATCGGTCTGCGGCCTCGGCGGGGTTTCATCCCACCGATCGTTCCCGGCCTTATCGGACCGTCATCATCGATTGCGATCAGGACGAAGAAATATTGCTTAAGGCGCAACATGGCAAATGGCGCAACCATCTGCGCAAAGCGTTGAAAAGCGATCTGTCGCTGGAAAGCGCCCCGATCTCCGAAGCCTCGGGCAGATTTCATAAACTCTATCAACAGGTGCAGGCCGCCAAAGGGTTCGAGCAACCTGATATTCCCCCCGAATTCTACTACCCGCTTCAGGGTGCTGATTTTTCCCACGAGGTTCTGTTTGCCCAAAAAGATGGTGTCGACATAGCCGGCATGACAATCGGCCGGACAGGAAATTTCGCGGTCTATCTGTTTGGCGCGACAACGGATGTGGGGCGCCGCTGCAATGCCGGCCATTATCTGATGTGGGAATCCATCCTGAGGCATCGGACACAGGGCATAAAATGGTACGATCTGGACGGTATCGACCCTGACATCAATCCGACCGTCACAGAATTCAAACAACGGACCGGTGGAACGGACTTGTTGGCGGCCGGACCTTATGAATACCGACCCGCCGGATTGGGTTCGGCTTTGATAGGCACCGCCGAAACGCTTCATTCCCGCTTGAAAAAAGCACGCCAATGACCACTGGAACGAGTATCATTTTTCACGGCATCGGCACACCGGAACGTGCCCTGGAACCGGACGAGGCCCCTTACTGGCTGTCAGTCAGTCAATTCGAATATGCGCTGGATCAGATCGCCCAAGCCCCCGATCCGGGCCATTTCACGATCACTTTCGATGATGGCAATCTTTCAGATTACAGTATTGCCCTGCCCGCCCTTGCGGCCCGTAACCTCCGGGGGCGCTTTTTCGTTCTCACCGATCGGATCGGGCAGGTGGGCTCGCTGGATGTCGAACATCTTCACACCCTGCGCGACGCGGGCATGACAATTGGAAGTCATGGCATTGCTCACACGGCGTGGCCCACCCTGGATGATGCTGCACTGACCGAAGAGCTGTGCGCATCACGTGCGCAGCTTGAAAAAATCTGCGGACATCCGGTGACAGAGGCCGGCATCCCCTTCGGGCGTTATGACGCAAGGGTCCTGCGGGCCTTGCGCGCTGCGGGGTACACCGTTGCCTGGTCAAGCGATGGCGGCAATTGGCGCGCAAACAGTTTTCTGCGGCCGCGGACCTCGTTGCGTGGTGACATGTCCACGCACGAGATGGATGCCACTTTATCCGGTCAAATGCCGCCCCTGCGCCGTTTGCGGCGGACTTTGGGAATGTCTCGGCGGCGCTGGATGACGACCGGCTGAACCGGTTCTGACAGCCCGCCTTGCTGTTAACTCACCCGGAACAATCTGTGGAAACCGCGTATAACGCAATTTCCTGCCTTCAGTCGGTGTCTGTACACTGTCGCCGCCCTGGCTTTCCTGATCATCAGCATCAAAAAGCCAAACCCCCGCCCCCAAAAGAAACATGAAGAAACAGAAGGTAGAGTCCCACAAATGCACCGTGATCGCGGAAACACATAGGCCCAGCAACGCAATCAAATACCCAAGACGGGCGTCTGCGACGGCGCCGGTCAAATTCCTGTTGCCGGCTTGGAAAAAGACAACCAACACCGCACCCAACAGCAGAAACAGCCCCGGGAATCCATGCCGCAATGCTATCACCAGCCAGAAATTGTCCACCGTGGTCAACATGGCCATCCAGTGGGGTCGCGTATAGTCATTCAACCCGATTCCAAACAACGGGTTCTGCAGAACATCGTCAGAGGCGAAGGTGAAAATATTGATCCGCGTAAATGCGGTGCCCGGTGTCAAAGTGAAGTGCGTTGCGAAGATCTGAAACATAGTCCGATTGGAACTGACTTCGCCGACGAAGTACAAAAAGGAGAAAATATAGAGAAGAATTTTCCACCTATTCTTCAGGAACCAAAATATCCTGTTCCACGCCATCAGCATCATCTGAAGTATGACATTCATGAAAGCACCCGACGACAGGGAAAAGAACACGGTGCCCCCAACGATGGAAACGAGACCAACCTTTTTGTTAAAGGATTTATTCCATCCCAACACATACCAGGTAAGTGCAAAAGCCGGTGCACAGAACACTCCAAACAAAATCGGATGCGGCATCGTTGTCTGAGCGCGCAGCAATCCCAGTCTCGGTGGAAAATACCACTTTTGATAAACACTCATCACCTTCCCAAACAGATTCAGGAGCGGCATCTTGCCCGTGACAGCTTCATAAGCCGCAAACGGTAAGAGAACCATGATCAGAATGAAGAGGCATTTCACAAAGAACCGGAACGCATCCAGATTTCGAATATAGGTTCGGGCGATGAAATAGGGGGTTAGCGTTTCTATTATGAACATTCCGATGAACTGCCACAATTCCTGAATGCCGTGATTGACGGCCAAAGTCAGGCTGGCCCAGAACGCAAAGCCGATTACTAAGAAATCGACCGCCCTGATTTTACCTGCTTTACCGCTCAGCCACCCAAAAACTGCGGGGAACATATAAAGGAGGAGGATCACACGATAGCCATTGAGTTTCAGCCCGCCGAGGAAGAAATAAAATGGCATCGCAAAAGATATGACGAGCAGCATCAGGACAAGCGGTTTTGTCACCTGTTCTCTCGTTTTGGCTGATGACACAGCGATCATTCGAATTTCCTGCCCTTAACTCAAGTAACTCTTCAAAAACCAAAAAAACCTGGTGGCCTTCATAGCCACGCCCTTGCCATTAAACACGCCAGCGGAAATCATCCATGTCAGTCTTCATTGAGTGGGATAGTTCTTTGCCAGCGTTGATCCGGCATTCAGGCGATCCATGAGGCTGCCGGGACGCACGCCAAACTCATTGTACCCCTTTTCCCGTCCCAACGCATGGTAGATGAACTGCTGATCATAATACCCTTCCTGAGACGGGTTTTGATCCTGAATCATGGCATTGTTAAGAAGCACCCAATCGCGCTGGTTTTCATACCCCATGATGTTTGCCGCAGCGTTCTGTTCGATGACAACGGATGTAGAGTCCGGTGAGATATTGATTACCGGCACAGAATGGCCACCGGGCACATTGATCAGAGAGTTTTTTCTGACCGAAATGTTGTCGGAGCCGTAGATGGAAATGCCGTGGACATGGCCGTTGTAAATCATGTTGTTTTCGATCAGCACGTTCCGATGCCGCACCTCGGGGTCTCCGATGTTCTTTCCATCTCCGCCAGCCCAGATCGTCTGGGCAAAGTCGCCGGCACCTACATCGAAGATATTGTCCCGGATCGTGATATTGGCGCTTCCACTGTTATTGGCCCGCTGGATCTGGATCATATCACGGTGATCGCCAACGCCATCGGCCCCGCCAAAGTTGTGGATGTAATTGTTCTGAACCAGGATGTCGTCGACATTGTCGAACACCAGACCATCCGAGCGGATCGAATGCACGTCGCTGTCAGTGATCTTTATGCCGTCTGTATTAATAGCGATGATCGCCTTCCACCATGTGAGAAACTCGGAATTTGAAATATCGACATTGGCGGCGTGGAACACCAACAGACCTGTACCAAACCCCGCCCCGTCTTCTGGCGTTCCGGTGCCGCGTGCAACATCCCCGCTGAACACGGAGTTGGAGATAGTGATGTTCCGGCTGTTGCGAACAACAAAGTTGGCCAGGTGATACGGGTCAGCGTTCTTGAAGGTATAGTCGAACCTGATGCCATCCAGATGGACATTCTCGGCCCCGTCAAGAATGGCGACACTGAAACACGCGAGGCTGGCAGGATCAGCCGATCTGATCACTACTGGCGCCGAGAAAGCCTTGCCCAGTTTCAGAGTGCCATAGTTTCCGGGTGCAAGCAGATAGACCTCACCGCCACGGGCATTCTGCAAAGCACCTGCCAACGCTGCTGCGTCGGAAATGGCCTGACCTTGGACCTGGGCCGTAAATCTGGGTTTGAATCGCTGCCCATCGCAAGACGTATTCGCATGCAAGGCAGAGCTAAAGAACAACAGGATCGTACCTGCCAGCGCAAGAATACGTGATCTGGGCATGACGTACCTTTCTGATCTGCGACCGTTCGAAAGCTTAGTCGAACCCCCGCATACTGTCTATTGTGGTGCCCCTCGGATCGCATGACATTTCCGAGACGCTCAGCGGTGCTTTTCCGGGGTGATCTCAATTAAATCTGCAAGTTTCCGTAGCGGCACCGGGCAATTCATTGCCGACACATACCAGAGATACGCAAGGACGCGCCGGAATAGTGGCAATTATGTGTTCATTGTTGCTTAACGGGAATCAATTACCCAAACAGACGTCAACCGCCAAGGGAAGTGGAACAATTCCCAGTATCGAGTATCGAGTTCACTCGGAAATGAAGGCAAAGGGACGTCATTGTCCCAATGCAGGCAACAATTTCCAAACATAGCCATATTTAGGCCACTCTACTGCCCTCGGGCAGCTGTTCCATCCGTCCTGGGTGTGCGGGATCTCGTGCGCTGCCACTCACAGCGCCTATGAAACAGAAGGTGAAATATGTCGACGACAATTACGGTAACCTCTGCGGCAGAGCTGAACCAGGCCTTGTCACAGGCGACAGGTGGGGAAACAATACTGCTTGCGGCCGGCAATTACGGCAAGCTCAGCCTGAATGGTAAACAGTTTTCATCTAACGTAACGATTAAATCCGCTGATCCGAATGCAAGCGCAAGCTTCTCTGAAGCGCATCTCAATGGGGCGTCGAATGTAACGTTCGACACGATCAAATTCGATTACACGTACAGCCCTGGCGACTATCACTTCCAGAATAAATTCAGCGTCACCAACAGTTCGAACATCACATTCCAGAATTCGAACTTCGACGGTGATTTTGCCAGCGGCACCGGAACATCTGCGGATGGCACCGGATATGGCACCGGTCTGATGATCTCCGGTTCCAACAATATCGACGTCATCAATACCGAATTCTCGAAATGGTGGAAGGGCGCCATCGCTCTTAACTCCGATGGGGTGAGCTTCACCGGGAACGACGTTCATTCGATCCGCTCGGATGGTCTGGTGTTCGACAATGTCGACAATATCCTGGTAGAGAACAACTATATTCACGATTTCGGCGGCGCTGCGGGCGCGGGCGATCACCGTGACATGATCCAGGTCCAGCGTGCAAACGGCAGCGGCAGTGACAACATCACCATCCGCAACAACGTCTTTGACATGGGCAACGGAGATTACACCCAGACCATCTGGTTTGGCGGGGACGGCAAGGATCTCAGCGACCCGAACGTCATCCACCACAATGTCCTGATCGAAGGGAACGTGATCTATAACGGCCACCTGCATGGCATTTCGGTTTACGGTGCGGATGGTATCACCATCACAAAGAACTCCGTTCTGCACGTAGATGAAAAAACACAGACAGGCGGCATTGAAATTCCGCTCATCTTCGTATCGAACGGCTCCAGCAATGTCGCGATTACCCAAAACATCACATCGCAGATTCTGGGGCATAATGGTCAGGCGGACTGGACTGTTGCGGACAACGTCCTGATCAAGCCCACCGAATACGACCAGCACTTTACCTACCAGGCCACGGCGCAGACGGACGGCTACAATCAATACATCGTCAAACCGGGAAGCCCGGCAGCTTTGGTCAGTGCAGGTTCTGACCTCGCAAACAGCATTTCGGGTTCATATTTTGATTGGCTCAAAAACAACGGGTATACCGGGACCGGCACGCCGTCTCAGCCCAATACCGGAACAAGCCAACCCAATATCGGAACGAACCCACCACCTGCTGATACCGGGGGCAACCAGCCTGATACCGGGGAAAACCAGCCCGAGACCGGAGGCAATCAGCCCGAAACCGGGGAAAACCAGCCCGAAACCGGAGGCAACCAGCCCGAGACCGGAGGCAATCAGCTCGAAACCGGGGAAAACCAGCCCGAAACCGGAGGCAATCAGCCTGAAACCGGGGAAAACCAGCCCGAAACCGGAGGCAACCAGCCTGAAACCGGGGAAAACCAGCCCGAGACCGGAGGCAATCAGCCTGAAACCGGGGAAAACCAGCCCGAGACAGAGGCCGACGTCGAAAACCCCATCAACATTGCCGAACCTCAGGGCGAGTTGATGATCGACATAAGCAACCAGGACAGCCGGGGGAACATCGGCAAAGTGCCTGGTTACGCAGAGGCCGAGGAAATTTCTCTATCGTTCGAGATGACCCGGGGCGAAGACGATACCGGCGCCGAGCGGCTTGTCTGGAACCACTCGAACTTCGGTCTGAAGCTGACCAAAAAGGGTCATCTGGTCGCGAAAGTCGACAACAACGATGGCGGTTTCCGTGATGGCTATAAGATCAAGGATCTTGATCTGAACGACGGCGAGGCACATCAGGTGACCATGATGGTCGATCAGAACACTGATCGCCTTCAGGTGCTGGTGGACGGCGCTGTTGTCCTGGATGAAACCGAAACCGATCTCGATTTCGCGGGCGGCGGAGAACGGGACTGGTACGTTGGCGACAGCGTGGAAACCCTCGGGATCGGAGATGATGTGGACTTCATTGACTCGTCGCCGAATCCATACGCGGATTTGTTTGCCTGATGGCAACAACCGCCTCAGGTTAGAGAAATTGTCAATCAAAGCACGGGCGGGTCTCAGATTTGGGGCCCGCCCGCGCCTTTTCCGAACCAGCACACTACGGAACATGCAAAACTGTGCGCATATGCCCTTTATGAGGCGTCCCTGTTGACTTAAAGCTCATTGTGGGCAGCGCAATTCACTACGACACATGCGAAAAAAGTTTGACCCCACCCAGGAGTTTTACGCCCCCATATTGTAACAGGCCTTCAGGGCGGGGCTGTCCAATCGGGTCCGTTCCGAAATGAGATTGCGGAAGTTTTGTGTTTTAGAGTGAAGGAGTATTTGTCTCGACACATGATCCCGCATCGGCATCATATATGACAGACAGACGGGCCACGACCTTGCTTACGAGTAAACTTTATTCAATTACAGGACCACGAAATGAAACCTGAGAAAATGCCGGTGACCGCAGCAAGCTACCAAGCTTACCTGAACAGCCCGTACAAAAGCAGCAAGCATTCGACCTACTTCGATGTGTATGACGAGCTTTTCTCTCCCTACATCGGCAAGCCAATTACCTTCGTCGAAATCGGGGTTCTCAGTGGCGGCTCCTTGTTCATGTGGCGCGAGTTTTTTGGACCGCAAGCCCGCATCATCGGTGTTGAACTGAACCCCGGCGCAAAGCGCTGGGAGCAGGATGGCTTTGAAATTTTCATCGGCAGCCAGAGCGATCCGGCCTTTCTGGAAAAACTCGCAAAAGAGATCGGTGAAATCGACATCGTCCTGGACGATGGCGGCCACACCTATGAACAACAGATTATCACAACCGAGTGCCTGCTGCCGCATATCCGCGATGGCGGCATGCTGGTCGTGGAAGACACGCATACATCCTATATGGAAGGCTTCGGTCCCAAGCACCGGTCCTTCGTAAAATACGCCATGAGCATGACAGATCGCGTAAACCGGCGCTTTTCCAAACTCCTCTCGGACACTGCGGAAAAGCGGGTTTGGGGCATCCGTTTCTATGAATCCTTTGTTGTATTCGATGTGAACCGCAAGGCGACCTCTGTCGTGTCCGTACCAACCGACAACGGCGGGGAAGACCTGAACGCAAAAGACTTCCGCCACGCAGACAACCAGGCCTATGAAAACTTCCTGAAAGCGTCCAAAAGCCTGTCGGCCCTCAAGGTCATCCCCGGCACGCGGTCCTTGGCCAAGCTGGCCCGACATGTGATATCGCTGCCATCAAACCTGAAGCATGCGCGGAAACTGAAAGAATTTTTCTGAATCCCACCCGCCTTTCCGGCCGAGCGTATATTGATTTTGGATCAGCAGCGCTCGAGCGAACTGTCACATCGACGATGCTTCAATGTCCCGGGCGCCCCGGCCCGGGATTGCCGCCGGCAGAACAACCTGCGGCAATGATCAGGAGAACGCCCGCCTCATCCTTTTGGTCAGGGGTTTTTCCACCAGTGAAAAAACCAGGCATCCTGCCGCTACGCTGCTTGCCAGGCACAAGATGGACAGAACGTCACCATTCACAGGCCTGAGGACAATCGAAGACACTTTATAAAAAGCGGGAATGGTGAGTATCTGGACAAGGTAGATGCTGTAGGATGCATCCCCGAGATAGACCAAAAACCGATTTGAAATCTGCGTCGCAAACAGCAGCCCAAAAACGATAAAGACAGATGGTATACCCCAGATAATGACACGGTTTGTTGGGTCGACCTCAAGTTCACTCGACAGGGAGGCACATAAAAGAAGCATCCCGAAAACAAATATCAAGACCCCTGTCTTTTCCCTGATTTCAAACCCCTTGTTGTAAAAATACGCAACAGCCATCCCAAACAGGAACTCAAGCGATATAAAATCACCGGACGCCAGGGAGACCCCGGCCAGAACCAGGCTGACAACCAGGAAAACATGGACCCACGACCTCAGGAAGAGAGACAGTCCAAAAACAAAATAAAAGAGCATTTCCCATTCCAGGGTCCACCCAACATACACAATCGGCGGCTCACCGAGCACCAGAAGCGAAGAAAACAGAAGCGATGACAATATGATGGTTCCTGAAAGCTCCATGGACCTGAAGATCCCGGGAACAGCGTAATAGACCGCCACGACAAAAAGTGTGATCAGCCAGTAAATTGGCACGACCCTTAGAATTCTCGATTTCAAGAAAGCGCCTGTGCGCCGCTTTTTCTGCATTTGAGTGTGCAGCATGACAAAGCCGGATATCACGAAAAAAATATCGACCCCATTTGCACCCCACCCGGCCAGGAAGGATAAATAATCGGTGCTTTGTCCATATGTCGATGCCGTCTTGATGACATGGAGGAAAACCACATTTATGGCAGCAAAGGCTCGTAAGGCTTGAATATTGTTGATCATCTGTTTCGAGTTTATTTCCCGGATAAAATTCTGACCGAACTGGCACGTCACGGATTGAAATGCTGTGACTGCCTCGCCCCTCAGCATTCACTGATTCAAGAGTTATCTTTCCTCCAGCCGACAAATCGATGGTGGCGCATCCTGTCGCCAATGAACGGTCCCATTTCGGCGGTGGACCCCCTGCCCGATGGGCAAGAACCCCGCGGAAAGAATGCCGCGTTCCGACGACAGATTACTGTCACTGCAATCAATATAAATACGCGTGGTCCCCTCTTCCGCCAGCGTGCGGCACACATGTTTCAGAATTTCCACATAATATCCCCGGCCCCGCATATCAGGAACGGTAAAGCAGTGAGAGATCAGAGCACAGCGCTCGGTCATCGGGAAGAAATATACGTTCACGTTTTGCCCGGAGCGGGTTTGCGCAATAGTTGCCGGAACCCCGTCGGAAAACCCGATCCAGACGGACATACCCGCGTTCAGGTCGCCTTGAACATCCCAGTGGATCTTGTCCTGATTACGCTTCAGAAAGTCTTTGCTTTGATCATCAAGATCGGCCCAACTGCGAAAGCACTGCACGGCCAATGTGTTTGACATGCTGTCGATCTTCCGGGCTTTGTCGCCACTCATGGCGAAGAGCAACCTATGCTGGCCGACGACACGATCCCTGAAAAGCATCCACATTGTCTTGAATCCGCCAACAATGTCGCCTCGACGAAAGGATCGCAAGACAAGATTGAGTCGGTGGAAAGATGCCATCAAACGCCCCTGCCTCGTTTTGCCATCCTGACGGCAACAGAACCGGGATTTCGTTCGACCTCAAGAAACACAGACCGTATCCCCTGCGATCTTTCAGAAGATGCGGCAGCCAAGAAAATACGCTCCAACACCTGTGAACAGGTTGATAAGAATTCGCTTTCCGACGTTATAGGGGTTACTTTGGCAGATGCCGCAAAGAGGCTGGCTTTTTCAAAACCAGACGTTTCCGGGTCAATTTCTGGACCCGGCCTGAAAGTACTAAAGCACCTGTGCTTTGCCTTCACGCAAGATGCTTTCACTCTTTTTCGAATTTCGAATGCCATGCATCGCCCTTTCACTTCTGCACGAACCTTCCTCAATCAGTTTGAGATGTATAGTACTCACTATCTTCATCTTGATGAGCATTCGGTTTTCTTTTTTCGAGCCCCAAAAGCGCGCGCTTGGCTACTCACATTGATCACGCCAAAAAAGTCGCTATTCCCGATGCGCGCCGTGAGGTACTTATTGGTGGCGAAAAGATACTGAAAATCGAAATTTTGCGCGCCCATACAAAATTTTTTGAACCGAAGTCCAAACCATGATCACCTGTGCCCAAATGAACGGAAAAAGGCCCGCGTCATGGTGACGTTGAACATGAGCACCCCCACATCTCCGTCCCGGGGAAAAGCCCCGGACCATAGCGCTCCGACGCTCAGCATCATCGTGCCCATGTTCAATGAAGAAGAGGTTCTGCCGGCCCTGTTCGAACGTTTGGGGCAATTCCTCGGTCAGCTTGGGGAAAGCTACGAGATCATCTGCGTGAACGACGGCAGCACAGACGCGACCGCCAGGATTCTGGCTGCTGCGCATGAGCGCGATGATCGTATCAAGGTGCTGAACTTTTCACGTAATTTCGGCAAGGAAATCGCATTGACGGCGGGGCTGGATGCAGCTGCGGGTGAAGCCGTTGTTCCGATAGACGCGGATTTGCAGGATCCGCCCGAACTGATCGAGACATTTCTGGAAAAATGGCGCGAAGGATTCGATGTCGTCTATGCCGTCCGGCGCCACCGCGACAGCGATACCGCGATGAAACGCTGGACAGCGCGGAAGTTCTATAAGGTCATCAACCGGCTCTCAGGCGTGCCGATACCCGCCAATACCGGCGATTTCCGCCTTATGGACCGGCGCGTGGTTCAGGCTGTCGTTCAACTGCGCGAGCACAACCGCTTTATGAAGGGCCTTTTTGCCTGGGTCGGGTTTCGGCACACCGAGGTGGCGTATGACCGCCCCGAGCGTGCGGCGGGGCAGACCAAGTTCAACTACTGGCGCCTTTGGAACTTTGCGCTGGACGGTATTACCGGGTTCAGCACCGTACCTCTCAGGATTGCAGGCTATGTCGGCATGCTGACTGCGTTGGCCGCGATCATCTACGGTGTTTTCCTGATCTCACGTACCCTTGTTTACGGGGTGGATGTACCCGGCTATGCCTCATTGATGGTTGCAGTGCTGTTGATCGGCGGCCTGCAACTTGTCGTGCTGGGCGTCATCGGGGAATATCTGGGGCGGCTTTATGCAGAGGCTCAGAAACGGCCGCTTTACATTGTCGAAAGCAGCCTGGGCCTGGATGATCAGCCCCATTGATCCACTGGCAGGAAAACCGACGCCCCATCGGCCATAGCTTCAGCAGGCAGGGATGGGCAACCCGATACAGCCGCGGCCCTAAAACAGGCACCAGAAGGCGCGCATGGATGATCAAGGCCTGGTATCAGGTTCGAAAAGCTCTGCACTGGCCCGCAATCTTTCAATTTTCAGAATTTGTTTATAATCCTTCAGGACCTCACGCCGCACATCGGTGACAACGGATTGCCCCACATCGGGCCATGTGACCAACCAGACCCGAGCGTCGGGATTACGTCGCAAGGCCTCTCCATGATCCGCAACGATGAATTGCGCATCATTGATATAGTAGAACAGCGGCGTATCGATCCAATCCCGGTCCCTCAGAAAAACCAGATCATCAGGCAGCATTTCAGGTAGCATGGCCTTCACAATTCCCTGATAGTCATTGGGAGAGCCCGGCTTACCAGCGGCGTAAGGTATGCTGGCCGCAAACACCAAGACGCACAGGCCAATCGAGGCCAGCCTGAAACGGTGGTCCTGAAATACCCGAACTGCGCCGGCCGCGCAAAGGATCAGCAAATATGGCACGAAAAGCAGAAAGGCCCTGGGGGCCAGGATGGAAACTTTGTAAGACGCTGCAAACAGGATCAGCGGAGAGACAACCGCAACAAGCCACAAAAGCAATGTCCGTTCCTGAGGATAGTGCAGTGTGTTTGAGGGCAGCCTGGGCACAACCGCGCCCCACATGGTGCCCAGAACAGGAATGAGCAGCGCCAGAAAGGGTAAAACAGACATCGCCATCAGTGCTTCGCTCCTGCGATGGGCGATTGAGCCGAGCCAGAACATGAAGCAGGCCGAACAACCCGCTGCCAGCCCCAAAACCCATATCGGGATCTTACGCTCTGGAGCCACCACCGGCGCCTCGCGTTTGGGGGCTTTCAGGCTGGCCGCCAAAAGCAGCAGGGCAAAACCCAGAACAAACCAGGTCCAGACCGGCCCGATGTACAGCGGCGGGACTGCAAAATCGTCTTTTGCAAACAGAAATCCAAAAGAGAAATACTCGGTCAGAAAGTCAGGAGAAGGATCAGGAGCCGCTCCTTTACGCGCACGATAAACCGCATGGGTCAATGCCGGGGCGGACAGGATAAAGGCAAGCGCCTGCACCTGCAATAGCCGAGGGGCCCGCCGCAAACTGATCCGGCGCCAAAACCGCAGGCCATCCACGTTTGTCCGGGGCAAGACCAGAGCCGCCCAGAACACATGGATCATGATAAGGGGCCAGAACAGCTCAACCGTCAGAACCCCCGCCATAACCGAAAGGACATAAGCGATCTCAAGGCCCGGGCGCGGTTCGCGCGTTCTGACAAGGCACAGTAAAAACCAGGTCGCCAGCAATGACAGGAAGGCCCCAGCGACATACATGCGGGCCATCTGGCTCCAGAACACATGAAACCCATGAAGCGACAACAGCAGCGCGGCCAGGCATCCCACAGTCGATCCAAAGATATTGCGGGCGATCAGAAAAATCAGTGGAATAGAGCCTAAAGCGAACAAAACTCCTGGGGATCGCACGGCAAAATGGGACGTGCCGAACGCTTTGGTCCAGCCCAGCATGGACACATACCAGCCCATGGGATGCGGTTCATCGTGGAAATGCCACCAGATGGTTTCAGCCAGGTTATGGCGCGGTGGCGGTTCGGATATACCGGAAACCAGGTCGATGCCAGGGACATAGATTTCCGGATGGGACATACTGCGCAGATCAATTCCCCAGAGCCGCAGTATCAGCGCCAGCAAAACCGCGACCGTCAAGGCAAACAGGACGGCGCCTGTGCGATACTCGCGTCTGTTGGGAAAAACAGAACCTTTTTCGGATGTCGTCATGGGATTCTTGTCTCTTACTGCGCGTTATGACCGCGGGAGGAACACAATCGTCCCGGTAGAAACCGTCCGGGTCTCGTCACGGAATAAACCAGCTTTTAGTTCACCACGATGCGACCAAAACAGTCAATTCGGGCTAAGTCTGTTTCATAGCTCTCTCGACCGAGATGTACTTGCACCGGATTGAAACATTATTACACATAGCTAGAAATTGTTTCGTTAAACTGCGATCATCAGCAGAATAAGTTTCTGATGATCCAAAAATTGATATGAGTGATAAGAAATGTAATCTCTGTCGTATTCCCGGCACAGGTAGAGCCGGTTTTGCAAAATTCCGCAGGGCGCTTAGGACATAAACGTTAATGGTATTGAGTACATAGTTGGATGGGCAGGCTTTCTTTTGGCGCTTTGGCGGGAGTGACGAGTGCTATTTTAGGGCTGCTTTTGCCAGTCGGTCTGTTCACCCAGGTGTTGCGCGGCGCCGATGCGGCAGCCGATCCGGCCTTTACCCAGGGGGTTTGGCTGTTCAAGGCCGGCCTCATCATCATAGGGGCATATCTTCTTTTTCTGCGGCTTCTGCCTATTGGCCGTCCGCTATCTCCACAGCGCCCCGAGGTTTCTCCTGCTAGCCCGGTCCAGACACTGATCTTTGGCCTTCTGCTGATTTGCGCCGCGGCTTTACGGTTTTACCGACTTGATACCGGCATCTGGTATGATGAAATTCTGACATCCGTAAATTACATGCCCCTCACAATCGGGCAGATCGTCAGCACCTATCACGATGCCAACAACCATGTCCTGTTTTCGGTGCTGGCGCGCCTGTCTTTGTCGGTCTTCGATGACAGTGTCTGGGCCTTGAGATTGCCTGCGGTCGGTTTTGGCATTGCCGGCATTGCCGCTATTTACTTTTTTGCCCGACGCGTCGGCCCGACTCGTGAGGCTCTGTTTACGGCGGCACTACTGGCGTTTTCCTATCACCACATCTGGTTCAGCCAGAATGCACGTGGTTACACCGCATTACTGTTCTTTGCCCTGCTTTCCAGCACCTGGTTTCTGGACGCCATGCGCCAGGGGAGCCCCCGCAAATGGGGGCTGTATTGCCTTGCCGTCGTCCTGGGGGCGTATGCGCACCCTACCATGGGGCTGATGGTGCTTGCGCATTTTGCAATCTGGAGCGCGGCCTGGTTCCGGCAAAATGAAGACGACAAGCGCTACCGCTGGAACGGGTTGTTTTGTGGCTTCATCCCGGTGGGTCTGTTTACGTTTCAGGTCTATGCTCTGGTCCTGCCCAGTATGGTCGGCGGGGCGCTATTGAATTCCGGACTGAAGGGCGAAGACAACGAGTGGACCAACCCTTTTTGGGCATTGGCAGAACTGTTCAGCAGTCTGCAAATCGGGTTAGCCAGTGCGGGTGTTGTGATAGCCGCCGGCCTTGTCTTTGCGATTGGTGTCATCAGCTTTGCCCGAACGCGACCGGCTGTTGTGGCGTTGTTTCTGATCCCGGTTGGGGTCGGGTTCATGGCGATGACCAGCATCGGGTATACTCTGTTTCCACGGTTTTTCTTTTTTACCTTTGGATTTGCGATACTTATCGTGATCCGCGGTGCCTTTGTTGCCGGCCAGTTGACTGCGCACCTGGCACGGTTGCCCGCCGCAGCAACGAAATGGCTGCCCGGACTGATATGCGCAGGCATTGTGGCGGTATCTCTTTTATCCCTCCGGCACGTGTATCTGCCAAAACAGGATTTCAATGGTGCCATCAATCTGATTGAAAGCGACCTGCAACCCGGGGACACGGTTCTTGCTGTCGGGATCGCAGGATTTCCGTTCAATGCATACTATGACAAGGGGTGGGATGTCATCGAAACGACCGATGATCTGGATCGCCTGGCCTCACAGTCAGGCAGAACCTGGTTGGTCTATACGATGCCAGTGCACGCCCGGACCACATATCCGGGAATACTGGAGAGGATCAAAAAGGAATACGCTACCGTTTCGCGGTTCCGGGGTTCTCTGGGCGGGGGAGACGTGGTGGTCAGCCTCGCAGATCCGACCAAGGCCCAAGCCACAGGAAAGAGTACAAGTACTGTAAAGGATAACGATTGATATGTGCGGAATATGCGGAATCCTGCAGGTCGACCCGGCGGCTGATCACCCCGAAAAAGAGCTGATCACAGAAATGGCGACAACATTGGCCCATCGCGGACCAAATGATGATGGCGTCTGGCTGGACGAGGACGTTGCGCTGGGTTTTCGGCGTCTTTCGGTGATTGACCTGTCTTATGCAGGTCATCAGCCAATGACAAACGAGGACGGAACTGTAGTGATTGTCTTCAATGGCGAAATCTACAACTTTCAGGAACTGAAGGAGAAATACCGCCTTGAAGAGCGCGGCCATGTCTTCAAGTCCCGCACGGATACCGAGGTTCTGATCCATCTTTACGAGGAAATTGGCCTCGACATGATCCCAGAACTCAACGGGATGTTTGCATTTGCGATCTGGGACACGCGCAGTAAGTCATTGCACCTGGCACGTGACCGCTATGGGATCAAACCCTTCTTCTACCAGAAAGATAATGACCATTTTCGCTTTGGCTCTGAGATCAAGGCGATCATCGCCGATGACCGGGTTGTGCGGAAACCGTCGATGCAGGCCCTGCATGACTTTCTGACCTTCAACTACATCCCGGGAACCCAGACAGCCTTTGACGGTATTTCCGAAATACCGCCGGGGCATCACATGACGGTCACCCGTGACGGCACAATCTCGATACGGCGGTACTGGGATTTGAACTTCCATGTCGATCCCAGTATGACCGAAGCACAGGCGATTCAAAAGTCTTATGAACTCATGGACAAGGCTTTGCAGCGCCGTCTGGTCGCGGATGTTCCGATTGGCGTGTTCCTGTCGGGAGGGCTGGATTCCAGTACCCTGGTCGCACTCATGCACAAACATGTGGATGAGCCGATCCACACCTATTCCGTCGGCTTCGAAGATCAAAGCTTCAATGAGCTGCCCTATGCCCGAATTGTGGCCGAAAAGTTCAACACCAAGCATCGTGAAGTAACCGTCACCGCCGATATGGTGCGGGACATGCTACCAAAATACCTGAGCTTCACCGATGAGCCATATGGCGACGGGTCTGCAATACCGACGTATTTCATCAGCGAACTGGCCAAGGATGAGGTGGTTGTCGTTCTATCGGGCGAAGGCGGTGACGAGGTCTTCGCCGGCTATGACACCCATGCGGCTTACAACATGTATAAACAGGCCCGAAAGATACCCGGGTTCATTCGGAATGGCGTGATGAAACCGCTGGTGAACTGTTTGCCCGTGTCAGACAAGAAGCTCAGCTTCGAATTCAAGGCCAAGCGGTTTCTGGGCGGGCTGGACCTGCCCCCTGAAGAAGCCCATCTTTGGTGGCGGATTGTCCTGGGCGAAGCTGAAAAGCTGGACCTTTACGCAGATGGTGTGGCCGAAACCGAAACCTTGCAGCCTTCAGTGCGGCATTTTCAAGCGGCCTACGAACATTGCGGTGCGGAAGAGACCCTGTCACGTCTGATGTATATCGATTCAACCATCTTCCTGCCCGACGATCTGATGATCAAGAATGACCGGATGACCATGGCGCATTCTCTTGAGGCCCGGGTGCCCTTTACCGACCCGGAGCTGACCGGGTTCATGGCCACAGTCCCCTCACATCTGAAAATGAAAAACCGGCGCAAGAAGCATCTTATGCGGCGTGCAATGGAAAACGATCTGCCCGACAGCATTCTCAACAAAAAGAAGGTCGGGCTTGAAATGCCCTATTCCCGCTGGCTCAAGACCGAGCTCAAGGATCTGATGATGCGCTATCTCGGGCCCGAGAATATTCAGCGTACAGGCCTGTTTCGGGTTCAGGCGGTGCAGACACTGATCAACGACCATCTGAGCGGTAAACGGGACAATGGCCGCCCGCTCTGGGGTCTTTTGAACTACATGATGTGGTACGAGCTTTACATCGATGCCTAATCCGGTTTGCGAAACACCCAGAGTGTCGAAATCACATAGCTGGTAACAAAAGATGCCCCGATCGCAACCAACAGGATAAACCAGAAAGGCAGGGTGGTCGCATATCCCAGCCCTGCCACTACTGCGAGGCGGGCCACCAAAGATGACAGGACCGCCAGAAGGTATTTCCCATACCCCAGGAGCGAGATTGTACCTTTGTCGGTGTGCTCATAGCTGAAGATATTATGCCCGCAGTAATTGACAAATGAGCCCAGCACAAAGCCGCATATCGAAGCAAAAACATAAGGGGCTGCAAAAGTCAGAACGAGCAAAAGCGCCAACAGGTAATCCGCAATCGTACCCAGAACGCTGATACTGAGAAACCTGAGGAGCAGGCGCTTATCTTTGAGCTCTGAAATCATGGCTTTAAAGCTTCAAAATGGTCATTGGCTGGAGATAACGGGGCAAAATGGTTTCCGTTTAAATAACTATCAAGAACAAAGTTAATCCGATGGAAATCTGAGAACGATGTATTGCTCAAACCTCCCTCGTTTAGCTCTTAGGACGTATGACAGGATAAGGTGGTTGTGTTACAAAATAAAATCTTAACTCACTATCTGGCTTTAAACAGATCCTGGGCGGGGCCTTTGTGCTTGCAAACGAAACACTCATCCCTTCAGAGCCGGTATGTGTCATAAATCCAAGCGACCCTTGCTTTGAAAGCGTTCCAGGCCGGCCAGACAACCATACACGCTTCTTATACTATAGACTGGGGCGACAATCCGACCCCGACCTGTATCGTCCTGTTTGCAAACCGGATATTCCGCGCCACGTCGTCACGGGGATGCAAGCAACCAGGGCGCTGCCGCTTAACCTGAAACAGAAACCGAACCAGAGTCTCCGTTACTAAAACGCCCAAGCATTCCGAAAAACTCTGACTACGGACAATGCCTTGAATGACCGTAAGCCCGGCCCAACTGCGTTCAGGGTCATGCTTTACCAAGTCAACGCCTTCATACCAGCGCAGCCCCATCGGGAGTCGCGATACCACGGGCTGCGGATTAGTTCCTCTGCCGTATTCTTGGCCTCTCGGAGCAAAGCCGTTGGTGGCATATTCAGAACCATGACCGAAACACCCACCAGAAAAGCAAGAATCGCACCACTTGCAGGAAAAAGTAACAAGTCCAAATGCGCTCATACTTTCCGCTACGACATACTCCCGTTAATTAACTGTATCGAATATTTCCTTCAAAGGGCGTGCATCCTTGACGTCATATTTGACCACCCATGCCGTTTCGGACGTTGAGAGCTTGTGCTCGATCCGCAAGACCAAAAAAGGCAGGTCAGATGTCTCAGCAAACCGATAGCAAAGGCCGTTCATCTCGGTCGCTTTCGCCTGCCAGTGAAATTGATTGGATCTGATCCAGTTCCCTGCCTCATCCAATTGAGTTGCAACAATCTGACCTTTACCAAGGTTGATATCAGCGCAGGTCTGACCGATCAGAACGGCCATCCTGCGAGAATAACAAAGTGCGCCAGTCACATCACCGCCCAATGGGTAACAGGTAGATTGCGCAGGCAAGGGCTTCAGGTCTTCAAAACAAACAAAGAGTGTGCCCCCAGCCATGAAAACCGCCCCTTCTGCCGGGAACCCCATACATGCCTGCGGCGGTGTCAGAACCGACCCGGCATAGTCAGTCGCGCCATGCCGCACCTGAAAAATAGCATTCATATCAACCCCGCGATGAAACACGCTTGGCGTTTGAAAACTGCCGAACTTTAGAGACGGTGAAACAGGCCCGCCAACGGAGCGGATCGGCGTGGTTATGACGTCGAACCCATCCAGCAACCGGGCTCGCTCGACAATCGCGTCCACCAATTCAATGTCCCGCTCCGCCGTTTGACTAAACAGGGGCCAGATATGTGATGAGGCAACTGCCTGGCTTACGCCAAACACAAGGATCAACATCATCGCCACAACCGGCGCCGGGCGGGACACAGGCGTCGCTTCCATCCCCTGCACGATAACCGTGGCCGAAGCCAAAACAACCCCGGCAAGGATAAACCCAACAAACCCGATGCTGCGCCCGATCAGATAGGGTTCCGGATAAAGAAACCAGATCAGAACCGGCAAGATGAAAAACGCGCCCAATCCCCCAACGAGCACGCGCAATCCGCCTATCCACCCTCCTCCGACAAGCCTGCGCGCAGCAAAAACAGCTACCGCCGCCGCTATAAAAACCAAGATGCAGGCTGTGGCTGAAGTCAACAGGAACAGGCGGCGATAAAAGGACGGCACCCCCAGAAGCCCACCGCTATGTATGAGCTTCTCAATCCGGTAGAAAGCCGACAGCTTATCGGCAAGTACCGCAGCATCTATGCCACCCGAGAAACGGAAATTTGCATCGAGGTTCAGGGCGTAAATCGTAATGTCACGCTGCAGTTGATACAGGACCAGAGCTGCACCTGAGACGATTAGGACCCTCAACAGACAGAACAGGCATTGCCTGTGGTTAAACCGATCAACCCGGATCAGAACCAGAGCCGGAATAATAAACCCCAGCAAAACATAACTTTGATAAAAGCCAATGGATATGGCCATCAATTCTGCGGCGACGGCCATTCGCAGGATCAGCCCAGAACGCGACCGCATGCCCGCGGGCTCAATCAGTACCATGGCCCCGACGGATGCAAGAAGACCAAGACAAAACCACGGTGCCAGCGTCTGATAGTGCAAAAGCTCCGTCAGATAGACATGCGAAGACCCGGCCAGAAAAACCGCCAGGATGGCAGTGACGACCATGACTGGCCCTGTCATCGCAATAGCCCCACGGGCAATCAGAACGGAAACCCCGAACAAAGCCGCAAAAATGATGAAGATCAGGATGGCAATCGGCGCGCCCTGTTCAAAAAGAACCTCGTGCGCCCAATGCGTCGCCCAGCGGCCATGAACTTCAGCGAATACACGCTCAAGACCAGCTGCGAACCGCCATTCATCCGGATTGAAGCCAGATCGCGCAATTCCTATCCCGGCAGTGGGTAGAAAAAAAAGGGCTGCAATGATCGCTGAGAAAAATAAAACCCGTGCCGGTATCCTGACATTGGTCATGGCGAAGTCCAATTAGGAACCACACAAACCAATGTCACCCTACAGCACCTTTCTTTGAATTCTGGCTTCGTTATTAATGAATTTCTTACCTGTTGTCATCCGATGCTCTGGAGAAGAGTAATATGGGAAAGCGGCGTTTCCAAAATGTATATGATCACCAGGGAATTGTTATTTTACCCAATATTTGAGATCAAAAACCTTAATCGGCGCGTGAACCGGAAAGAGTTGTTGTAACGATGATCAAAGTACAAAAAGCGGATGCGGAAAAAGGGATGGAACAGGCCATCGTCAGCTTGTCAATCGTAGTGCCCTGCTTCAACGAAGAAGCGGTTTTGCCGGAACTCATTCGCCGGGTCAGCGCCGTGGCCGAAACATGCGTTGGATCATCCTGGGAACTCATTCTGGTTGATGACGGATCCACTGATCGCACACGAGACATGATTACGGAGCTTGCGGAAACCAAGCTCAATATCCGTGCAATTATCCTGTCTCGAAACCACGGCCACCAGAAGGCACTTTCAGCCGGGCTGACGTATGTGCGCGGGACAAATATTCTGGTGCTGGATGCGGATCTGCAAGACCCGCCCGAGCTCCTACCCGATATGCTGGAGCTGATGCAGGACGGAGCTGATGTCGTTTATGGGCAACGTCGGCAGCGGGCGGGTGAAACGGTAGCCAAGCGGACAACTGCAGCCGCGTTTTATCGCCTGCTGGATCAACTGACCGATGTCGACATTCCGCTCGATACCGGAGATTTCCGCCTGATGTCCCGCACTGTAGTCGACTACCTGAATACTATGCCGGAAGAAGACCGTTTTATTCGCGGCATGGTCAGCTGGCTAGGGTTTCGGCAAATACCATTGCCGTATGACCGTGCAGAACGCTTTGCCGGGGAAACCAAGTACCCGTTCAAAAAAATGCTGCGCCTGGCCGTCGATGCTATCACCGGATTTTCCATTGTTCCGCTACGGCTGGCAACATGGCTGGCACTTTTGACCACCGTACTAGGGCTGACTTTGATCGTATGGGTCTTATTCCAATGGTTTACCGGGGATGTCGTCTCGGGCTGGTCCTCGGTGATGGTGGTGGTACTATTGGTGAGCTCGGTTCAGCTTCTGACAATTGGTATTCTTGGGGAATATATTGGCAGGCTCTATCTGCAAAGCAAACGACGCCCCCACTTTGTGGTGGAGCGCGTCGTTTCAGGTCCGGACGAGCACTCGTGAAACCCTTTGATCTAAGAAGTATCCTGTCCTTCGGGGTTGTTGGTATCCTCGCTACAGTCACTCACGCTCTTGTTGCGATTGCATTGATTGAAATCTGCAGCCTGCATCCATTCTCAGCCAACGCATTTGGCTTTGGAGCAGGGTTCATAGTATCCTATTTCGGTCATCACCGATTCAGCTTTCAATCTGAGGCTGGTCACAGGCAGGCTATGCCGCGGTTCCTAGCGATTGCGGGCTTTGGTCTGTTTCTCAACCAGGTGATCGTCTACCTCATGGTCAACCTGGGTGGGGTGAACTATTTTCTGGCTCTTTGCGTGATTATCTTAACGGTTCCGGCAATCACGTATCTGACATCCCGTCGATGGGCTTTCGCCAAGCCATCTTCATGAAGATGGTTTTGGATACCCCGCTTGTTACAGCGCCTAAGACCTTAGATTCAGAATTATTTGGCCTTTTTATATTGAGGCTTATGTCAAGTAAAACGCAAAAAGTTCTAAAAACGACGACTACAGCATTTTCTAGTTTATTGACCATTCACATCTGATAAGTATCGCTTATCAGGTTTATTTGATTTTGCCGCGAAATGCGCGCAGAGTGGCTGCCATGAAGCCCCCTGCCCCATATCTCCCCGCCGCCGCCCCTGCCCTGTCGCAGGCAGATCAGGACGCGCTGAGTGATCTTTATATCCGCGGCACCCCCGCCAACACGCTGCGCGCCTATGAACGCGATCTGATCTATGTGACGGCGTGGAAAATGTCGCGCTTCGGGGCGGCACTGGACTGGCCCGAATCTGAGGCTACGGCGCTGGCCTTCATCCTCGATCATGCCCGCGATCTGGGTGATGCGCCCGATGAGGATATTGCGCGTCAAACAGCGGAGGTGCTGATTGCGCAGGGGCTACGCAAATCGCTGGCCTGCCCGGCGCCGTCGACGCTGGACCGGCGCATCGCGTCCTGGCTGGCCTTTCACCGGATGAAGAACCTGACCAGCCCGTTTGTTGCGCCGCAGGTGAAACAGGCCCGGGCCAAGGCGCGCCGTGCGGCCGCCCGCCCCCCTGCCCCGAAATCCGCCCATCCCATCACCCGTGGCGTGCTGGAACAGTTGCTGGCCACCTGCCACGGGTCGCGGCGCGATTGCCGCGACCGGGCGATCCTGATGCTGGGCTGGGCCAGCGGCGGGCGCCGCCGGTCCGAGATCACCGGGTTGATGCGCGAAGATGTCTCGTTGAAGGAATTCGACACATCCGGCGTCGCCTGGCTGTCGCTGCTGGAAACCAAGACCACGGCCAAGGGAGAGACGCCGCGCCTGATCCTGAAAGGCCGCGCCGCGCAGGCGCTGGTGCATTGGATCGAGGTTGGTGAGATTGCCGACGGGCCGCTGTTCCGCCCCATCTCCAAGGCGGACCGGGTGCTGAACCGCCGCCTCAGCCCCGACGCCATCTATCAGATCATAAAGCATCGACTGACATTGGCCGGGCTACCCGATGACTTTGCCTCGCCCCACGGGCTGCGGTCCGGCTTCCTGACCCAGGCAGCGCTGGACGGTGCGCCGATCCAGGCCGCCATGCGCCTGTCACTGCACCGCTCTGTGGCGCAGGCGCAGAAATACTATGACGACGTCGATATCGCCGAAAACCCGGCGGCGGATCTGCTGGGGTGATGGAAGAATCTGTTTCGCGCGCGAAACATCATGTACCGCGCGCGTGCAACCAGGCTTTCAACTCCGCAAGAAATGTCTCGGACATTCCCTCGCCGGACAAGGTGACCTGTGCACCATTTCGACTCTGTTTCAACTGAATGCCGCCGAATGTCTCTTTCAGGGGGGTCTTGGCAGCAGGTGGGTTTTTCCCATTCGACCCCAGGCCGCTCACTGCACGGGTCAGAGCGGAAATCTCGGCTTCCCCGCTCTGAGGTGCGGCCTTCCGCAGAGCGGTGGTGATCAAGGAAGCGGCTTTTGCCTCCTCCTTCAGAACTTTCGCAATCGACAGCCCCAACCGTTCAGGAATCGCCGAAGGGAACTGCAAATGGTCATCCAGGGCGTGATAGATCGCGATGAACGAGCCGATCTTAGATCTCTTCGCCCGGCTGGCCGACGCGAAAAGCCCACGCAGAGCGGCCGCCTCATCCGGGTAAACGCCCTGCTCTGCCGCGCGCGCCACAATCCGGGCACGCTCGTAATAGCTCAGCCCGACGCGGATCTCGTTTTCCTCGACCATGGCTACGTAAGCATCCGAAGCACTCTGTGGCTGTCTGAGGAACGCGCGTACGGTTTCAAAGCGGGCCTCACCCGTCTCCTGCGCCAGCGCCCGCAGCGCTGTCAGGCGCCGCCAGCCCGAGATCAACCCGTAACGCCCGCCGTCCAGTTCCACGACCTCGATCGGGGTCTGCTGGCCGCGGGTCTTCAGGCTTTCCCTCAGCGCCTCCATGTCCGCGTCATCTGCCGCCATGCGGTCACGCACCAGATAGGTTTCTTCGATGACGTCCAACGGCAGATCCTGCACCAAGCGCCCTTCGGCCCGCGCGGCACGCAATTCTCCGGACAGCTCTTCCAGCGCCGCCTGAGCCGCCGTGGCCCCGGCCACCTGCGCGACCGGCGGCGCGGCGCGGGGTGTATCTGCGGGAAACATGGGGTTCAGCCCAGGGGCAGGGCGGTTGTCTTCCAGATAATCCGGCCGGGCAGGGGTCAGTCGTTTGCGTTTTGCCATTGGTTTCTCCTTTTCCTGCGCGGATCAGACTCTGTTTCGGGACATGGCAGGCGTGTTTCGCGCGCGAAACATCGCGCTCAGAGCGACAATTCCGGTGTTCCCGCCTCTTCGGCCTGCCGGGCCCGTTCTTCGCCCCGCCAGACGCCGATCAGCAGCTTCTTGAACGAGGCATAGGTGGCATCAAAAGTTTCCCGCCCGCGCACATAGGTTTCGCGGTTGAAATCTCGGTAATCGGCCTCGTAGATACCGTTGACCTGTTCCCCGGCCTGACCGATCAGCGCCGTGTAGCCCTGCCAGTGCGGCGACAGGGTCCGGCCCAGATAGGCCTGCATCAGCCCGGCCAGTTCCGCCTGCTGGCTGCCGTCATAGCGGGTAATGATCGTGCGCACCGCATCCCACTGAAACGCCATCTCGGGTCGCCCCAGGGCGCGCGCGGCCATGTTCTCGCCATCCTCGATGGACTGGAAGGTGGAATGCAGCATGTCAAAGAACCGCCCCGTGGAGTCGAACTCCAGGAACGAGGCCCCCATGGGCACCAGAAGGATATCCGATGCGGCCAGCCCGTTGATCGTCAGATAGCCAAGGGCAGGGGGGGTATCGATGAAAATGATATCGTAATCGTCCAGCACCCCATCTTCGTCCAGCGTATCGGTCAGTGCATCCCACAGCTTCCAGCTGCGGCCCTGCATCCGCCAGACGGGAATCTGGAATTCCGCCCAGTAGAGGTTCAGCTGAGCTCCGATCAGATCGATATTCGGCCAGTGGGTGGTTTGGATCAGATCGCTGCTGCGGGTCTTCAGCGCCTCGGACAGGGTGTCGTCGATCGGATGCGGGGCCTCTCCCCGGTCAAGACGCCCCTGATTGTCGCGGCGCAGATGGGTGGCGTAATGACGGGCGAGCAAGGGGAACACCGTCTGCCATTCATCGCTCACCTTGCCGCCGAAGATCGATGTCATCGAACCCTGGCTGTCCAGGTCGATGACCAGAACCTTGTAGCCGTCCAGAGCCGCCGACATGGCCAGATGGGCGCAGGTCGAGGTTTTGCCGACGCCACCCTTGAAATTCGCTACCGAGACGATCTTGGCGGGCAGACCCTCGGGTCGGTAGGGACGGTATTCTTTTGCCTTGGATCCTTCCGAGGCGAAATGCGCCCGTAGCCGCAGAACCTCATCCAGCGTGAACCACTTCGCGCCGCCCTCGGTTTCGGACTGTCCCTGGGGCAAATCCGGATTGCCTTTCAGGACCCGGCGAAAATGGGCTGGTGCCACAGGGATCAGATATTTGGTGATTTCCCAGGTTGAAAACAGGCGCAGCTTTTTCTGACCGTTTTCTTCCAGCCCCCGGTTTGCCAGGTCGCTACGACCCCGTGCACAGGCATCCGCGATCTGTGAGAACTCATGTGTTCCGGTTGGATCACCCAGTTCAGCATAGGCCAGATCCGGATCGATATTGAAATACGGGGGAAGCCCCTCGGAGGTTGCTGCTCGCATTGAAATACTGCCCATGTGCTATGTTTTCACCAATATACCACAAAAGGACGCATGTGAAAGCATTATGAGCACAAAACCGGATTTTCTAAGCAAAATTAAGGGGTAGAAACCCTTCGAGACGCTGCTTTTGAGCGTACAGCAAAAAAATGTTCCGTTAGAATCCTGTTATCTTATTAGTTACGGGTCAATTTGAATTCTCTTAAGTGTAAGAAAAAAAAGGGGTTTTTGTATTTCTTGCAGATCATACTGAATCTGATCCCACGATAGGGTGACTCTGATCCCACGTTGCAGTGACTCTGAACCCACGTTCCGGCGGCTTTACGCATCCTGTGGATAACTCTACGGTGAGCGTCAATAAAACCACGAACAAAGATTCGGGCAGGACATATGGGCAGGGCAGTATGAGCGGGTCGGGGGCGTTGTTGCCTGACCGGCACCCAACGGGCGATTTTTTTGTATGCGATATCTTCGATGCGCTGCCCAAGACAGATATGGGTTCGATGGAGCATCCTATGTTTTCGCTCTCGACCCGGCCGGATCGGCGGATCCTCAATTACGAACATAACGGGGTCCAGATCACGGTGACGCCTTCGGTGCGCGGTCTGGCGACGATCCACGACAAGGACATCCTGATTTTTTGCATCAGCCAGCTGATGGCAGCGATCAATGCGGGCCGCACGGTCAGCCGGGTGTTGCATCTGAAGGCGCATGATCTGCTGGTGGCCACCAACCGCGAAACCAGCGGTGACGGTTACAAGCGTCTGCGCGAAGCGTTCGAGCGGCTGGCCGGCACAAGGATCACCACCAACATTGTGACGGGTGAAAAGGAAACCACCACCGGGTTCGGCCTGATCGAAAGCTGGGAAATCGTGCGGCACACAAGGGCAGGACGGATGGCCAGCGTCAGCGTGAAACTGTCGGACTGGCTGTTCCGCGCGGTGCTGGCGAAATCGGTGCTGACCCTCAGCCGCGATTACTTCCGCCTGCGCAAACCGCTCGAGCGGCGGATCTATGAGTTGGCGCGCAAACATTGCGGCCGTCAGCCCGAGTGGCGGATCTCGGTCGAGGTGTTGTTGAAAAAGTCCGGCTCGGCCTCACCCCGGCGAGTGTTCCGCAAGATGATCCGCGACATGATCGCAGCCGACCACCTGCCCGATTATGAGATGACCGAAGAGCCGGGCGACCTGATCCGGTTCTCGCGCCGGGGTCAGGTGGTCGAGGGACCGGACAAGCCGATCCTGCCGCCGCAGGCGCTGGAGGAGGCCAGGGCGATGGTGCCCGGCCGCGATGTCTATGCGTTGGAAGCGGATTGGCTGGCCTATTGGGCCGCGTCAGGCCGCCCACAGATCAGAAACCCGCAGCGGGCGTTTCTGGGTTATGTGGCCAAGCGGGTCGCCGGACGGGACTAGGGCATCCCGCTGCGCATTTGCTGATTTGATGGAAGATGTTCCGGTACATTGTAAAGGATCAGCCCGAATAGGCGTGATCCTGTTTCTGTGCCTGTGGTCTGAATGACCGGATGGCGAAGATCACGATGGCGGCGGCAAGGATGAATGCCCAACCCGCCAGCATGTAGACTCCTATGACCATCAGGATGGACATGCCGGAGTATAAAGCAAATCCACTGGCTCCCAAGCCAACAAGGACAGCTATTCCGAGAATTCCCATCATGTTATCCGGTCCTCCGGCATTGGTCTTGGCTGCGTCAGTTTCCAAAGTGGCTGTGGTTATGCCACCGGGGTGAGCGCCCCGGTATGATTCCGCGCTGAAATCATGGCAAAACTTTGGACCACCAGAGGTTAAAATTTGGTTATTTTTACCTGACGGGGCTTTGCCCCACTACTCGTTCAACACCGTATGCTTTTTTAAACATTAGGATGCTCGGGTAGATTGTCTCGTAAATTCGCTGTGACGGCAATGCATGAGAATGCATCCCCCCAAAAACGTGCGAAGGTTTGCCGATCAGTGCGGTTTTGCGGGATCAGGAACCGCCGCTGCTCAGAGTTTTACCAGCCGTCCGTCTGCCACCCTGATCCCCTGCTTTTCAAAAACGTTGCGCGTGTCGAAGACCAGCGCGGCCTCGCGCGCGACCAGACCATAATCCGGGGCGCTGTGATCGGTGATGACGGCCACCGCAGCATAGCGTTTCAGATTTTCTGCTGTCAGCGGCTGAGATGTCCGGCCCGCAAGCTGCGGGTATTCGCCACCTTCGGGCAGGCGGGGGAAATACGGGTCGTGATACTCGACCTCGGCCCCCAGCTTTTCAAGCTCGTCCAGCAACACCAGCGCCGGGCTGCGGCGGGTATCCTCGACATCGCGTTTATAGGCGATGCCCATCAACAGAATGCGCTGTCCGGTCAGGGGTTGCCCGGTTTCCGCCAGTGCAGACCCGTTGCGCGCGGCCAGTTCCGCCGCCATCCGTGCCGCCAGCATCGAAGGGACCGCGTCATTGCTGGAGCGGGCCAGATTGATCAGCGGCGTATCAGATCCTGCATCCGCGGCGCGCCAGGCCAGATAGGCCGGAGACACCGGGATGCAGGCCCCACCAATTCCAGGACCGGGATAGAAGGGCATGAAGCCAAACGGCTTGGTCGCCGCCGCCTCGATCACTTCCCAGACATCCACGTCCATTGCTTCAAGCGCGGTCTTCAACTCGTTGACCAGCGCAATATTGACGGTACGGAAGCTGTTTTCGACCAGTTTCACCGCTTCGGCCGTGGCGGCCGAACTGACCGGTACGGCGCTGGTGACGATGGCGCGGTAGAAATCCTCGACCAGTTGCCGCGACAGCGGATCGTCGGCGCCAACCACCTTGGGGATACTGTGCGTGTCGAATTTGTCATTGCCGGGGTCTTCGCGCTCGGGCGAGAAGGCCAGGAAGAAATCGGAACCTGCCCGCAGACCGCCCGCTTCGAGGATCGGCTGAACCAGCGTGGTCGTGGCGCCGGGCCAGACGCTGCTTTCCAGCACCACCATCTGACCGGGGCGCAGATGCTGCGCGATGGTCTGCGCGGCGGCAGCGACAAAGCGCATGTCCGGATCTTGTGCGTCGGTCAGCGGGGTCGGCACGCAGATCAGGATGATATCGGCCTCGGCCAGTGCTGCGGCGTCCTGCGTTGCGCGAAAGCGCCCACTCTCCACCGCCTGTGCGATCCGGTCGGATGCCAGATAGGATATGACCTGATCGCCCTGATTGATCCGCGCCACCCGGTCGGGGTTCAGATCAACGCCGGTGGTATCAAACCCTTCATCATAGGCGGTCAGCGCCAGCGGCAGCCCGACATAGCCAAGCCCAACCACGGCAACCCGCGCATCGCGCGCCGCGATAAGCTGTTTGAGGGACTGATGGTGCGAGGTTTCGTAGTTCATAATCTATCCTGATCGTACAAAGTCACACTGAATTAAAATTAGCTTAGCAGATTGGAAACCTTCTCTCTTCATCGGATAGGACAGATCGGAAACGAAGCCAACTAATTTGTCATTCCCGGCAAAGACCCGGATTGGGTGTTTCCAAAAACAAGGCAGTCCTGAATCAGGGTGCCGATTGTTTTCGCATGCTCTCGATCCATTCATCGAAGAAAACACGAGGTGCATAGCCGATCTGATCCTGTGCATGTCGGGTTGAAACCTCTGGCAGGCCGGCAAAAAGCCTGCGCCCGGCCATGTCAGGCAGCACGGGCCGGGGGTTCGCCAGCCGGGCTTGAACGGACCGTGCCCAGTCCGCGGCGGCCTCGACCCGGCGGCGCCCGACAAGGTGGCGCAGATGCGCGCTGAGCTGCCCCGCCAGAGAGGGGCCTGCGGGCGCACTGTCATTGGGCGGCGGGGGCGGGGCCGGGTTTGCAACCGGATCAATCCGAACCTCTCCGCATCCGGCAAGGCGGGCGTAGCCTTCGAAAAACGTCTTCCATCCCAACATGTCCGGCCCGCTGATCAGGTATCGCTCGACCCCGGCCCGGGGCGATGACGCCGCGCGCAGGGCGGCCTGCACCACGTCATCGACATGCACGGCCGGGCATTGTCCGGGCGGGTCGGGCAGGATGATGCCGCCCCGGCGCATCATCGCCAATGGCCCGTTGGTCCAGAGCGCGCTGCCGGGGCCGTAGACGATGGTTGGCTGCAAGATGGCGGCGTCGCATTTCCCCTGCAACAGTCTCTGTTCCATCGCAATTTTGGAACCGCGATAGCTTTGCACATCTTCCGGCGTGATCGGGTTGCGCTCGGTGATCGGCCCGTTTGGCCAGCTGTCATAGACCACGGCGGAACTCAGATGCACGATGTGTTTGCAAGACCCGTCTTCGGCGGCTTTGACAAGCGCGTCGAAGGCTGCAAGGTTTTCCGCGCCGGGGGCCCGGAAATCGTAAGCCAGATGAAACAGAGCCGCCGCGCCGTCCAGCGCCTGCGTCAGAGCCGGGCCGGGGTGCAGCGGGCAAACCTGTGCCTTTGCTCCGGCCTGTTCCAACGCGGCAGCCCCGTGGCGCGTGCGCAGCAAGGCGGTCACATCACATTCCAGTTTCAGCAGCGCATCGATCAGGCGCCGGCCGATAAAGCCGGTCGCGCCGGTCACGACCACGCGCTGGCCTGCAAGCCCGTCGCCGGGGCGGGGGTCCACGTGTTTTTCGGTCATGTCCGCAGGTTCAACATTCTTAATGCGTTGTGCAACAATTCAGCCCTTTTCTCAAAACTGTGCAGGCCCGGCCTGTCAGCGCACCATAGCGGTATCTACCATTTGGTGACCACCGATCCCTATGCTAAGCCTGTGGCATTAGAGTGGATTCTGTTGGTACGAGGGTTTTTCATGCAAATATTGATCACGGGCGGGGCCGGTTTTATCGGGTCACATCTGGCCGAGCGTCTGATTGGCAATGGGCATGAGGTGACGGTGCTGGATGACCTGTCCACCGGATCGCTGCAAAACCTGTCTTCCGTTCAGGATCATTCCGCCTTTCGTTTTGTCGAAGGCAG
>NZ_CP102411.1 GCF_024628725.1 Ruegeria sp. YS9 | reverse complement strand
ATAATACATAAATTTAGGAGTGTTCTCGCCATTGCGCGTTGCCATCGGTTGTTTTGCACCCGTCTCTGCCAGATTCCAGCGCTGGAGGGTCAACGAGCCGGAATGTCACATCCCCACGATCAGCTCACGAAACCTTCGCGCCCGTCTTCGCAGATGAAATAGGCCCCGCCATCCGCGCCCTCCCATTGAACCCGGCAACCTTGGGGCAGGGCGTATTCAGGCTGCGGCGGTTGCAGCGGGCATAGTTTAGGGCGTGGTGCGCAAGCCGCCAGCGAAAGAGCGGCCAGCGACATGGCGGCCAACCTTGAGTACCAAAGCTTCATGATTGAAGATTATTGCCGGTGTACTGGGTTCGGTCCGACCGCGGCGTCTGTTGCCTTTGGTCTTTCCGATTCAGATTTGTTCGAATGACAGGATTTTCCCATCGCCTTGTGCATAAAGAAATGGGCTCCGAGGCACAGGATCAACGGTGCGAAAAGACCCAAGGATTCAGAAAGCCCGCCAACCGTCCCGCCGGCGATCAAGTAGAGAGCGATCGGCGTTATCATGGCAATGCAGCAAGCCATCATGCCCCATTTCATGATCTTGCGACCGGCAAGCGGTGCTGCCGCCTGAGGCGTATCTACGGTTTGATTGTCTTTCACGCTCAACTCCAAATTTGGGATTTGAGACCTCTGGTAACGCCTTCCCGCGATGGAAGGTCAAGCTGTTTGAGTGTTGCGTTTGTTATTGAAACCCAGCAACAATCAGTTTTGTCTTTAGTTCTAGAAGCAACAATGCTGATGGCACGCATAGTCCAAAGCTTTGGTCCTTCAGTCAAAGTTAAGACGAAAGAGCACTTACCCAAAAAAGAAATGGTTTCTCTGAAAGCATCCCATTAGGTGCTTGCTGTACTTTTTTGCCTCAATTATTGGCGCACTAAAGAGCTCATTCACAGCAATCCGCCTGTTTTAATGTGCACCGGGCTACAACACATAATTTTATCGACTACCGACTTGCACGATAGCCACGATCGCACTACTTGAGCCTAATGGTGCGGAAGCTGATCATTGTTTTGAGAATGGCGTTTTTGACAAGCGTCTGCTTGACGGTGGCATTCGTCGGCACGGTTGCTTATGCAAACAATGATTTTAAGACCGCAGACACACACAACCAACACGATGTTTCGATCGCTTCAAAAGCAACAGAATTCAAACACGACCATAGCCGTTTACATTCTTCAACTGATCAACGTCACGCGGATGACTACGTGAACCATGGCGGGGAATGTCATTCCGGTATCTGTTGTGTTGGTGAATATCCGACCCACGTAGGACTTGCGGTTTTGGCTGAAGCTTTTGGCCAGAAAAACCGTAACATGGATTCCGACATCCACAACTCTCAAGCGCCTCTGACGCCCGATCGTCCTCCACAAATCTCCTAACATCCACACGCCCGTCAGCGCGGGTTTTCATGTTGTTTCGGTTCGAGCATGCAATGCGACCGTCAGGAGATTATTATGCGTGGAAGATATGCGGCACTATCAGTACTTGCCTTGGCGTTTGGCCTGGGTGGAGGTGTCTTTCTTGAAAGACTGTACCTGAATCCAATTGATCAGGGCCAGTCGAACGAACCAGAGGTCCTTTATTGGGTAGCACCGATGGATCCGAATTTTCGGCAGCCTGGACCTGGAAAATCGCCGATGGGTATGGACTTGATCCCGGTTTATTCTGGGCAGGAACCTACCGGCGACCCTGAAGAAGTCACCCTGAGCGCTGCGGAAATCAACGCAATTGGTGTTCGAACTGCGGTTGCACGCATGACTGATATCGAACCTCGCATCGAGACGGTGGGTTTCGTCGGCTTTGACGAACACCTGACCAATCACGTTCATACGCGTGTTGAAGGTTGGATTGAGCAACTGAAAGTTCGAGCGGTCGGTGATCGGGTTGAGAAGGGGCAAGTTTTATTTGAACTCTTTTCACCACTGATCGCAGCTGCGACCGGCGATCTTGTACGCGCAGTCGAAGCTGGTGACCCGCGGATTTTGGACGCGGCGCGCAATAAGTTGATCAGCCACGGTATGTCCGCTCGTCAGGTTGCTGAGATTGAGGCGGGCGGTGAGTTGGTTCGAAATGTGGAGATTGAGGCGCCTCAAAACGGTGTCGTCATAGCTCTGAATGCCGCCGATGGCATGTACCTGCAGCCAGGCACGCTTGCGTTTTCGGTCACCGATCTTTCCGAAGTATGGTTGATCGTCGATGTTTTCGAACGAGATATTGCACGTTTGTCGGAGGACATGCGCGCAATAGCAAGGTTCGAGCACCTACCCGGTCGCACCTTCGAAGGCGAAATCGACTATGTTTACCCTGAGCTTGATCCGCAAACCCGAACTCTTCCCGTCAGACTGAGTTTCGATAACACCGACGGCGTGCTGCGGCCGGGCATGTTTGGCAGTGTTAGCCTTATACCGGATGAAAGCCGGAATGTTCTCACTGTTCCCTCAGAGGCGCTAATTCGTACTGGTTCGGCGGAACGCGTCATCTTGAAAACAGGCGATGGTACTTTTCGCCCGAGACTGGTGACTACAGGTCTTCGAGACAGTTTCGGCGAGGGGGGACGAACAGAAGTTCTACAAGGGCTTGAACCCGGCGAGGAAGTTGTCGCATCCGCACAGTTTCTAATCGACAGTGAAAGTGCTTTGAGCGCCGGCTTCACGCGTATGGCACCAACGGACACCGAACCAGCACGCGGGGCAGGTACCCTGGTTTCACTCGATGCCCAAAATCGTATGGCAACTGTTCGTCACGACGTTCTCGAAAGCCTTGATTGGCCCGCAATGACTTCGCAGTTTCCGGTGAGGTCTGGTGTTTCGCTCGACCGTTTGAATGCTGGCGACGCGGTTGCTTTCGTGATCGCGCGGGGTGCGGATGGGCTTCTGAGCTTGATGGAGCTTGCACCAGACGATGGTATTGCCGGAACTGGAGCCGGAATCGCGCGCGCCGTCACTTCAGACGGCAAATTGACGCTTGAGCACGGACCGATCCCCGAGCTCGGTTGGCCCGCCATGACAATGGATTTGCCTGTTGTGGGAGTAGATCTCACTACCGTGCCAATCGACATGCCAATTGAGTTTGATCTGGCTGAGGGAGAAGGGGGGCTGTTCTCGATTGTGGCAGTTCGCGAAGAGGGCTCGCCGCCGACGGATTCAGTTGAACCCGAAGAAACCATCACGCCTTCTGCTCCACCGATTGTAGTCACCGGCACGATCAACCTCGTTAATGCTGAGGCAGGAACTGCAACCATCACTCACGGGCCGATGACTGAGATTGGGATGCCGGGCATGACCATGGATTTCCCAATAGAGCCAACATTGGACCCAAACATGCTCGAAGTCGGTTCTGAAATGACTCTGACTTTCGCGCGTGCAGATGGCATGACAATGATCTTGGCCGCGGCAACGCCTATTGCGCCGCCGCTTCAGGTTTCTGGCCGGATTAACAGTATCGACCCGAACGCGCGTACTGCGAACGTAACACACGGTCCGATGACTGAGATCGGCATGCCGGGCATGACCATGGATTTCCCGGTTGCGGAGGGGATTGAGGTTTCTAACTTGCCTGTAGGGGTTGATGTTTCTTTGATCCTTCGCCGCAATCCCGACTTTTCGATGACGCTGTTAGAGGTCGCGCTTGATGGGAGTGTTACGCAGTGATCACGGCCATCATTCGTTCTTCGCTCGCCAACAGGTTCGTCATCTTGGCCCTCGCATTCATGATAGGAGTTGCGGGTATTTGGGCCATTCGTGAGACGCCGGTTGATGCAATCCCGGATCTGTCGGATGTCCAGGTAATTGTTCGCACGCCATATCCCGGGCAAGCACCTCAAGTTGTCGAAAACCAAATCACATACCCACTTGCGACAGCCCTATTGGCCGTACCCGGTGCAAAAGACGTTCGCGGGTTCTCGTTCTTTGGAGACAGCTTTGTATATGTCGTCTTTGAGGACGGGACGGACCTCTACTGGGCTCGGTCGCGTGTGCTCGAATACTTGGGCCAGATTACCGGTAGCTTACCTGAGGGCGTGTCTCCACAACTTGGCCCCGATGCGACAGGGGTCGGGTGGATTTATCAGTATGCGCTGGTTGACAGAACCGGAAATCATGATCTGGCTCAGCTCAGGACTCTGCAGGATTGGTTTCTGAAATATGAATTACAAGCCGTGGAAGGCGTCTCAGAAGTCGCCACCATCGGTGGAATGGTCAAACAGTACCAGGTCGTCGTCGACCCAAACAAACTACGAGCCTATGACATAACACTTGCACAATTGAGGACGGCTATTCAGGCGGCCAACCGCGAGACGGGCGGCAGCGTCATTGAGATGGGTGAAGCCGAATTCATGGTCAGGTCCTCGGGCTACATTGACGAATTGTCAGACCTCGCAAGCGCACCATTGATGGTCAACGACCGTGGCGCCGCTCTGACGCTTGGAGACGTCGCTGAAATCCGTCTGGGGCCTGAAATGCGGCGCGGTGTCGGAGAACTCGACGGGCAAGGAGACGCGGTTGGCGGAGTAGTCATTCTGCGATGGGGTGGGAATGCGTTGGCGACGATCAAAGCGGTGGAAGCGCGCATCGAAGAGTTGCGCTCAAACCTGCCGGAAGGGGTCGAAATCATAACGACCTACGACCGATCTGGTGTGATCGAGCGCGCTATCGATAACCTCCAGAAGAAACTGACGCAGGAATTCATCGTCGTTGTTCTTGTGTGCGCGGCTTTTCTACTTCATCTGCGGTCATCCCTCGTAATTCTTCTGTCGCTCCCTCTGGGAATCTTTGCCGCATTTATTCTGATGAAGGCGCAAGGAGTAAACGCAAACATCATGTCGCTCGGCGGCATAGCCATCGCTATTGGTGCGATGGTCGACGCATCGATTGTGATGATCGAGGCGATGCACAGGCGGTTGGAAAAAGAAAAGCTCACAGCAGAGAACCGATGGCGGATTGTGCAAGAGTGCGCTTCTGAGGTGGGACCAGCCCTTTTTTATTCTCTGGCGATTATCACGGTTAGTTTTTTGCCTGTTTTCGTGCTGGAAAATCAGGAAGGTAGGCTCTTCTCGCCACTCGCTTATACCAAGACCTACGCCATGGCTGCAGCCGCCATCCTTTCAATAACGCTGGTTCCGGTTTTAATGGGTTACTTTGTAAGGGGGCGTATTCTACCGGAGCGAAAAAATCCGCTTAATCGCTTGGTCGTGTTCCTGTACCGCCCATTTCTGGATGCGGCAATTGCCTGGCCATGGGCAACAACACTGTTGGCTGGCGTTCTGGTGACGTCCATGTGGTACCCGTACCAGAGAATCGGCTCTGAATTCATGCCCGAGTTGAACGAAGGCGATTTTCTCTACATGCCGAGCTTCTACCCCGGGATCTCGACGGGAAAAGCCCGTGAGGTGCTGCAGCAGACCAACCGCCTGATCGCGACCGTGCCTGAAGTCGAAACTGTTCACGGTAAAGTTGGGCGTGCGGAGACTGCAACCGATCCAGCACCACTAACAATGGTGGAGACCACTATCCAACTCAAGCCAGAAAAAGAATGGCGACCGGGCATGACAATGGAGAAAATCCGGAATGAGCTCGATCGTATCGTTCAGGTTCCGGGCGTTACAAATGTTTGGATCCAACCTATCAAGAACCGCATCGATATGCTTGCGACAGGTATCCGTACTCCTGTCGGTGTCAAAATTTCCGGCACCGACTTGGAGGTCATTACAGATATCGGGATCGAAGTAGAACGTGCGGTCGCTGATATTGATGGAACGGCTTCCGCCTACGCAGAGCGACCTGTTGGCGGGCGTTTCATCGAAATCGACGTCAAACGAGATGCCGCCTCCCGATACATGATGAGTGTTCGAGAAGTTCAGGACGTAGTTCAGACTGCAATTGGCGGTATGCAAGTGTCGGAATCTGTGGAGGGGCTGGAGAGGTTTCCGATAAACCTACGGTACCCTCAAGCATGGCGAGACAGCCCGGAACGGCTCGAAAATCTTCCTGTCGTCACACCGTCGGGTGCTCATGTGCCACTGTCCGCTCTCGCCGATATTCGAATAGTTGACGGGCCGGGAATGATACGATCGGAGAACGCTCGACGAACCGGGTTCGTGTTCATCGACATAGCGGGGCGCGACCTGGGCGGATATGTAGCCGAAGCACAAGAGGCGGTTGCAGAAAAGGTCAACCTGCCTCCAGGTTATTCGCTGACTTGGTCGGGGCAGTATGAGTACATAGAGAGAATGCAGGACAGGCTGACGATCGTTGCTCCTGCAACCCTACTAATTATCACGCTCATGCTTTTCTTGGCGTTCAATCGGGTGATTGAGGTCGGGATAATTCTTGCGGCGCTTCCGGTCGCATTGGCAGGTGGGGTTTGGTTCCTGTGGTATCTTAACTTCGATATTTCGATAGCTGTACTCGTGGGTTTCATCGCGCTGGCGGGAGTTGCGGTGGAAACAGCGATTGTCATGTTGTTGTACCTCAATCTTGCTTGGGAGAAACGTCGAGGGCTGGCGCAATCGGAACAGCGAAAGCTGACACGTGACGATATCGAAGACGCGGTGTTCGAAGGAGCCGTTCTTCGGGTTCGGCCGAAGGTAATGACTGTAGCCACGATCTTTGCAGCATTGATACCCATCATGTACGGCACCGGTACAGGCTCTGAAATCATGCAGCGGATCGCTGCGCCGATGATTGGGGGCATGGTGACAGCGACCCTTCTTACGCTTTTCGTCATTCCCGCAATATTCGTGATTTGGAAACGGCTCGCGCTCAATCGCGTGAACCGAGAGATCTCCCACACGATCCAGGAAGTGCCCCCTGCGCTTCCGGCAGAATAATACTCACAACCTTGAAACAGGAGCATCTGATGAGAACTTTGACTGCTATTGTGGCCCTATTGGCCGTGTCTACGACAACCAGCTTCGCGCAAACGAACCACGACATGGACCATTCCAACATGTCCATGTCGTCCGAACAGATGGAAGGGGCGGTTCACGCAAAAGCTTTGGTGAACTCAATTGGCGACGAAACCGCCAACGTCAGCCATGATCCGATCCCCGAGATCGGGTGGCCCGCGATGACGATGGATTTGCAGCTTCTTGAGAATGCCCAGATGATGGGTGAGATTAGCGCCGGTGACGAAGTCACACTGATGTTGGTCAAAAGCGATGGTGGTATGTATGCGATCGGCGCAATCATGAAAAACTGAGTCTGTTGATGCGGCAGCTATTCACCAATGATGTGATTGTTCGCCGTTTCAAGGACCGTAGGAAATTCTATGAACTAAGAGAAATGGAGTAGGAGCCACTCAAGAACCAAATCGTATTTTAACGATCTGTGGCTCTGCTCATAAGTTATCAGTCCATTGTCGGTTAAAGGCGCTATAAGCAATTCGTTGACTGATTGAAGCTCCAAAGCTCAGAAAATCTTCCGGCTGTTCTGAAGGAACAGAGCAATCCAGGCAAGCAGTACACAAACTGCCAACGCTTCGGTATCTCCGCCCCGCGCCACTGCAGTTAAACTTGCGCTAAATTCTGGAGTTGCTTGCGCAGCCCAGTGGAAGTCTGACCGACAAGCAAATCCCACATAAAACATTTCACAATTGGAATGTGTGTACTACATTGTCGCAGAGATGACTTCACGCGGCCATTCAACGGACCAGCGTCGAATTGTCTGGGGCGTTGCCTTGTTGGTTTTTGCTTCAGTCGAAAACGCAGCGCGGAGCGGTCAAAATGAGGATATCTCCAGGGCGACGACTTGGGAAAACGATACGACATGACAGCTAACACAAGAGAGCACTGGGACGATGTCTATGGCGAGAAGTTTGACACCCAATTGAGTTGGCTCGAGGATGATCCAGAGATATCGCTTGAACTCATCGAGTTGATCAGAGTGTCTAAGCCTTCATCCGTCATCGACATTGGTGGAGGTACATCTCGTCTTGCTGGAGCGTTGCTTGCGAAGGGGCTCCATGACGTGACAGTTCTCGATCTATCGCAGGTCGCGTTGGACACGTCCCGGGAAAGGTTGGGGCGCGCCGCTGAAACAGTCACTTGGATTTCCGCAGATATAACTTCTTGGGTCCCCGATCGCAGATATGACGTCTGGCATGATAGGGCGGTTTTTCACTTTCTCGTGGATACATCGCAACGCGCGGCCTATCTGGAAAGCGTGAAGAGAGGGGTAAAAATTGGCGGCCATGTGATCATTGCTACGTTTGCACTTGATGGGCCGGAGACTTGCAGTGGTCTCCCGGTCGCCCGCTATAGTCCGAGCGATATCGCCATGCTTTTCGAGGAACACTTTGAACTCGTCGCGCATCGCCATCACCTGCACCAAACCCCTTGGGGGGAAAGTCAGTCTTTCCAGGCCAGTGTTCTCCGCCGCTGCGATTGAGCCCACACCTGAAACTGGCCCAAGGCGGTGCGCTTCCAATAAGCTTTCAGAACGTGCCGATTGTGTTCACAAGTTACGTTTGGCCCTCAAAAACTGGCAGAACCACCTTAGCGCACAAGCCGCCAGTTTCCCCGTTTAGCAATTCTATCGTGCCACCGTGCGACTGGATGATCGTACGTGCGATCGACAGCCCCAAACCGGTTCCGCCAGTCTCTCGCGAGCGGGATGTTTCAAGCCGCACGAATGGGTCGAATACCGCATCGAGCATATGCTCGGGGATGCCGGGCCCCTGATCCTGGATCAATATTTTTGCCTCATTCCCCTCTTGCATGACCGAGACGTTGGCCCGGGCACCATACCGGCAGGCGTTTTCAATGATATTGCGCAGAGCTCGCTTCATCAGTATCGGCCGAAGCGTGACGGCCGGATTGTCTGCGACCGATACCTCAACCGTGTCACCGGCTTGCACAATGTCTTCGGTCGTTTTGGTTACGAATTCACCAATTGGGACGGTACTGGAAGGTTCGCGCGTGGCTACGCCCTTGGCAAATGACAGGGTGGAGTCCACCATCTCCTGCATTTCCTCGATGGTCTCGATCAGATGGTCACGGGTGTCCTCTTCCTCCACCAGTTCGGCGCGAACCCGCAATCCCGTCAGTGGCGACCGCAAATCGTGACCCAGCGCCCCCAATAGCCTGGTCCGATCGGCAACATAGCGAGTCAGCCTGTCACGCATATGGTTGAACGCCTGTGTCAAATCTCGCACCTCGGTCGGACCAGAAACCTTCAGTTCCTGGACGTCTTCACCGCGACCAAACTGGTCTGCAGCCAGTGACAGGCGGCGCAACGGGCCGGTCAGCCGTGTCAGTAGAAACCAAATGGTAGCACCCAGAATCAGAGTTGCTGTGAAACCGAAGCTGACAAAGGATTGCCAAGGCCATTGCAATGGTGGGTTGTGGAACCGGGTATCCACGTTGAGCCATTGATCAGTCGACAGAGCGATCGACAGCTGCATTTCTACTGCGGATACGTCATCACGCATCATTGCCATGTGCATTTCAGCCATCGTAGACGGAAATCCTTCGACCGGCAGCATATCAGGCGAGAACTCATGTAGTTCGACCCTAATCGGTCGGTTTTCATAGCCTGGCAGAATTCTGCGAATGGTATTTTCGACCGTCCCATCAGCGTTGTGCCCAGTGTGGTCGACCGCTGGTGTATTTGTAAGGCTGAAACGCACAAGCGGAGAGCTCGCCGCCCGCAAGATCGCATCGTGCATCTCGGGCGGAGCTTCTTCGATCAGTCGCGCGATATTTGCAGCGCGACCAGCGGTTTCCAGTCCAAGGGCCATGTGTACTGCCATCGAACGTTCATCAACGAAGAGCCACAGGCTGACCAGTTGCGCCGCAGCCAACGCCGCGATGATCAAAAGGATAAGCTGACCGCGTAAACTCTGCGCAAAGGCTTTCATCCCGTAAGCTCGCGTACGTCAGTCGACAAGCAATAACCGCCACCCCTTACGGTGGTGATGAGTTTCGGCCGCGCTGGATTAGCTTCGATCTTACGACGTAGGCGGCTAACCTGGTTGTCGATTGTACGATCGAATAGATGCGGGCTGCGACCTGCGGTCAAGTCCAGTAGAGCATCTCGCGACATCACCTTGCGCGGCCGTTGAAGGAACTCGGCCAACAGCTTAAGGTCGGCAGTTGTCAGAATTTCTTCGGTTCCATCCGCTGCAGTTAAGGTGCGACGGTCGGTATCTAAAACCCAGTCCCCAAATGCGATCCGTTTGCCCGCCAGACCTCTAACTGGGCGCGCGTCGGTTTCGGTGCGTCGCAGGATGGCCTTGATCCGAGCCAGCAATTCACGAGGGTTGAACGGCTTGGGCAGATAGTCGTCGGCCCCGATTTCCAACCCTACGATACGGTCGGTGTCTTCACCCAATGCGGTCAGCATCAGGATCGGTGGTCCTCCGGTAGCGGATAGGCGGCGGCAAACTGAAATCCCGTCTTCGCCCGGCATCATGACATCCAGCACGATCAAGTCGTACCGTCCGGCGGCCAATCGCGCGTCCATCTCGACAGCGTCGCCCGCAGTGCTGGCCCGTAATCCGTTCTTTTCAAGGTAGCGGCTGACCGCATCGCGGATTTCGCGGTGGTCGTCGACAATCAAGATATGCGGTGTTTCTGTCATGGTTCAATCATAAGCCCCGGCTCTGAGCAAATCCCGGCTTTTTTGTATCGCTTTGTATCATGCAGGTGGATTGCGACAAAGCGATACAAACCAGGCTGGGCAGGGGGGTAGTGGTGGGTCTGTCAGGAGCCATATGATTGGTGTCGCAACAAAAAACCGAGAGGTGAGATTCATGAAACGCACGTTCACGCTGGCCGCTGGAGCCATTGCCGCGACTTTGATGGCGCTGCCCGCGTTTGCCGCCGGTCAGCATGGCAGCAGCGCGCAGATGCAGGGCCATCAGGGCGGCATGATGCAGGGTGCGCCCGGCGGCATGATGGGCGATCACGCAGGCATGATGCAAATGATGGTGAAAATGCATGGCCAGATGATGGGTGGTATGCATGGCAAGGGTATGATGGGCGGCAACTGGCTGGCGGTTCTGGACATGGACGAGGACGGTCGCCCGAGCGAATCTGAGATCGCCGAAGGTCTGAAGGCCCGGATGCAGGCGCATGACGTCAATGGAGATGGCAACCTGTCGATTGATGAGTTCGAAGCGCTGCATTCCGGGCTGATCCGCGAAACCATGGTGGACCGATTTCAGCATCTGGATGCCAATGGCGATGGCGCGGTGACCACAGGGGAAATCGAGAAAGGCGCAAAGACGATGTCGCCGAAACACGGCATGAAGTCCTCGAAACCTGTGACAAAGTCTTCTGAAACCAACAACTGAAACGCAACCGTGTAGCCGGGTTATCGCACTCGGCCACAAACCACTGAGGAACAAAGCGATGATGGGGTATGGCGCTGGAATGGGGTTTGGCATGATCTGGATGTTGCTGATTGCAGTGTTGATCGTTCTGGCGATCGTGGCACTGGTCAAATACATCGCTAAGTGACCTCGGAATCCGTCACTCCCGTATAGGGGTGGAGGGCTATGTCATAGGAGGAACGAAAGCTGGAAGGCCTGCACAGCAATAGCCGTTTGGTTTTCATCGCGGCTTTGATCGCGTTGCTGATCGCCACCATCTGGTTGTGGCTGTCTGGCGCGTTGGACGCAGGACTATCGCGCGAAGTCATTACTGCGTGGGTGGATTGGGCCGGCCCGTTCGGACCCATTGTCATCATCGGCTTCATGACAGCCGCAGTGGTTGCCAGCCCAATCCCCAGCGCTCCGATCGCTGTCGCTGCCGGGGTGGCATATGGGCATGGGCTGGGAACCGCATTGGTTGCTATCGGGGCGGAGTTGGGGGCGCTGCTGGCGTTCCTGATAGCCCGTTGGTTGGGGCGCGACGCGCTGCGCCGGTGGTTCGGCGACAAGCTGGACATAGGGTTGCTTGGATCGCAGAATGCCCTGATGTTGACCGTGTTCACCAGCCGCCTGATGCCTTTCGTTTCTTTCGACATGCTCAGCTACGCCGCCGGTCTGACCCGACTTCAATTTTGGCGGTTCGCACTGGCCACCTTGGCTGGACTCTTGCCGGCCAGTTTCGTTTTGGCCCATCTGGGCAGCCAGATTACCGAAACCGCGACAGGCGGCACCAGCCTTGCGGTTATCGGGATTGGGCTGTTGACGGGGGCGCCACTTATTTGGTTGGCTTGGAAACGCAAGATGCCCGTTGGCTCTTCAGACCACGAATTGAGCCAGATCAATGCGACCGATCCAAGCGGTCCTAAACTGTTGGAGAATGGAGGAAACCCTAAGTGATCCGCGCACAATGGATATCAACTGCGACACGGACGGCCCGAGCCATGGGCCGGCTGCAGGTCCTGTTGATCTGTGCGTTGGTGGTTTCGATGCTGATCTCTGTTGTGCCGTCCCATGCCGGGCATGACATCGCGAAGGCCGCTACCCAGGCCGAGCTCGTTATCGATGACAGCGGTGGGTATCCCGCGTCTCATCCATCAGAAGAATTAGACTGCTCAGTGCACCCGGGCTGTTATGCGATGGCAGTTATGGCAGCACCTGAATTGCTCTCGATGCGTATTGCTACGCCCGTGGCGCCAGAACGGTTCCGGCCACGCGCAAGCCTGCCGGTCGCACCACTACCACATCCGCCAAACCTGTCCTGAACGTGACCGGCAATGGCTCCGGAATCGCTCCGGGGTCTGCCCCAAGCCGTTGATTGCGGCCCAACTCAGTTCAGGACACTTACCATGCTTACCATTCTGTACTTTTTCGTCACGGGCGTGGTGCTATTCGCACTGTTGCGCCTGACCTGTGGCCCCTGTGTGATGGGGACACAAGAACATCATCCCGGTGTTCCGGTGACAACCCTTGGCTGGGCGCTCAGCCTGTTTCTGGCCGCAACCTACCTGCTGTGCGTGGCCTTTGACCTGATCTTTCCAAGTTTTGCCATGTACCGGGCTTGGATCGGCCTGATGCCCGGAATGACTTGGCTCAGCCTGCCCTCATTCCTGTTGGGACTGTTATGGGCGTTTCTCTACGGCTGGTACGCCGCGTTGCTGTTCGGCGGACTGTTCAATGTCTTTGCGGCTCGCACAAAACTCAACTGATTGAAAGGACAAAGCCATGAAGGCCATCGCTCTGACCCTGCTTTTGACGCCCTTCCTGATGGCCGTCATCTACCGGATTTTTCTGCACGTGCCCGCCAATGTGCGCGTTTCAGTTGACGAAAGGAAACCTAAATGACCCTGTTCAATCTGGCCGCAGGCCTGTCCGTCGCAGCTTTGACTGCGCCTTCGCTCACGCTGGCGGCAACCGTGTTCATTCCCGAAGGCAGCGCGGACTCGGTTCTGGTGATCGACTCCGAAACCGGCAAGACCGTCGAGCGGCTGCCGAGGCTCGTGGCGGTCCATGGGCTGGCCGGCGCGCCCGGCTTTAAGTACCTGGTCGCGGGCAGCTACGCAGAAACCGAGGCCACAACGCCACCAAAACCCGAAGGTATGTCCGAGGATGAACACGCTGCGCACCACGCCAAGCGCGATGTCACCGCGTTGCCCAAAGACAAGGGGCGGAGCCTGCTGACGATCCTTGATGCGGAAACACGCGAGGTCGTCCGCCAGATCGAGGTTCCAGGTGCGGTGCATCACACTGCGGTGTCGCCCGACGGGCGGTTCGCGGTGGCGACCCATCCGGGCGGTGACGGTATTTCGATCGTCGATCTCGATAAGCTCAGCTTCCTTGGTTTCGTAGCAACCGGGCCAATGCCCAACTATGCGGTATTCGCGCCTGACAGCGACAGGGTCTATGTCACCAATACCGGCAATGGTACACTTAGCGAAGTGGATGTCGTCAAAGGCTTCGTCGTACGCAACATGCCCGTCGGCGAAGGCCCTGAGCATCTTGTACTTAACGCCACCGGCAGCGTCGCCTTCGTAGCCGACAGTGATGGTGGCAAGGCCTTCCGCGTAGATCTTGCCAGCGGTTCTGTCACCGAAACCTATGACATTGGAGGCGAGTTGCACGGGATCGGCCTGTCCGACCGCGAGGGCGTACTGTTCGTGGCCGCCAAAGGCACCGACCGGTTGTTGTCGATTGATCTTGCTACGGGCAAACAGCGCTCGACCAACCTGTCACCGGCACCTTATCACCTGACGACCATACCGAACTCAGGCAAAGTGATGGTATCAAGCCGAACCGAACCGAAGGTCTGGATCGTCGATCAAGTCAGCCTGACGGCTATTACCGAAATGCCGATACTGGGTGAGGGCCACCAGATGGTTGTTCTGCCCTGAAGGACTGTGCCCGGCATTGTGTAATTAAACGGCTCTACGACCAAAGCTTAAACCAGGGAGCAGAACATGACAGAAGACCACGACATCAGAATCCACGCGAACGGCCCGACCGAGGTCGCTTACGTCTGCCCCATGCATTCTGACGTGCGTCAATCTGGGCCCGGCGACTGTCCCAAATGCGGGATGCACCTTGTGCCCGAGGGCGAGGTGGATGCGCATGCGCATCACCACCATTCCGCGCATCATGGCGCGGCGGACGAGAACGGTGAATATGACATCGTTCCGACAGGCTATGACGGACCCGTATATACCTGCCCGATGCATCCGCAGGTGCGGCAAACCCATCCCGGGTCCTGTCCACTCTGCGGCATGGGGTTGGAGCTGGAAAGCGCGGCGATGGTGGACGAGGGGCCGAACCCGGAACTGGTGGATTTCACCCGGCGCCTATGGGTAGGTGCGGTTCTGACGCTTCCACTTTTGGTTTTCACGATGGGCCCCTACGTTGGGCTGTCTGGTGTGCGAGAGATTTTTGGTGAGCGAACAACCCTATGGATTGAACTGATACTTGGCACTCCGGTCGTTCTTTGGTGCGGTTGGCCATTTCTGGAACGAGGGTGGAATTCGTTTCGCACCATGAACCTGAACATGTTCTCGTTGATTGCCATGGGGGTTTCGGCCGCGTGGCTGTTCAGCGTTGTCGCCGTATTGATGCCCCACATATTTCCGGACGGTTTTCGAGATTCAGAAGGCCATGTTGGGGTCTATTTCGAGGCTGCCGCAGTTATCGTTACACTTGTTCTGCTCGGGCAGGTGATGGAACTGCGGGCACGCGAAGGCACAGGAAAGGCAATCCGCGCTTTGCTGGACATGGCCGCAAAGACCGCCCGCATTATCCGCCCTGACAGCAGTGAAGAGGAAATTCCGCTTGAAGAAGTACAGGTAGGTGACCGCCTTCGCGTACGCCCCGGCGACAAGGTGCCAGTAGACGGCATTGTACTCGACGGGCGCTCATCTGTTGACGAAAGCATGATCTCTGGCGAACCGGTTCCGGTCGAAAAGGTACAAGGCGAGCCGGTCACAGGGGCCACAATCAACGGCACCGGTAGTCTTGTAATCGAAGCAACCCGAGTGGGCTCTGACACAATGCTGTCCCAGATTGTCGAAATGGTGGCCAACGCGCAACGCTCGCGCGCACCGATCCAGAAATACGCCGACAAAGTTGCCGGATGGTTCGTGCCAGCGGTCATTGGCATCGCTGTATTGGCCTTCATTGCATGGGCGGTTTGGGGACCGGCTCCGGCACTCTCCTACGCCTTGATCGCAGCGGTGTCGGTACTGATCATAGCTTGCCCGTGCGCGCTTGGTCTGGCCACTCCGATGTCGATCATGACGGCCACGGGGCGCGGGGCGCAGGCCGGAGTGCTGATCAAAAATGCCGAAGCGCTGGAGCGGTTCGAGAAGATCGATACTTTGATCGTCGACAAAACCGGCACCCTGACCATGGGCAAGCCAAAGCTTGTGGCCGTAATACCCGAACCTGGCCATGACGAAGTCGAGGTGCTGCGGCTGGCCGCAACGCTGGAGAAGGGCTCGGAGCACCCGTTAGCTGAGGCAATCGTCACAGGAGCCGAGGAACGTGGCGTGGCCCTGTCCGACGCCAGTGACTTCGAGGCGGTGACTGGTAAAGGCGTGAAAGGCACGGTGGATGGCCGCCCCGTCGCGCTCGGCAACCTGAAACTGGTCACCGATCTCGGACTCGAGGCGACCGAACTAACGGTCAAGGCCAATGCGCGTCGGGATGACGGCGAAACGGTGATGTTCGTGATGCTTGATGGTTCAGTGGCGGGGTTGGTCAGCGTCGCCGACCCGGTCAAGGAAACAACACCCGCCGCCCTCAAGGCGCTGCACGAGCTGGGTTTCCGAATCATCATGGCGACTGGTGACAACGAACGCACTGCAAAGGCGGTGGCCGAACGTCTGGGTATCGATGAGATTCGAGCCGACGTTCTACCCGAGGACAAGGCCCGCATAATTCGCGAACTGCAGGAGAAAGGCGCCAAGGTCGCCATGGCCGGTGACGGGGTGAACGACGCACCCGCATTAGCGCAGGCCGATGTGGGCATTGCAATGGGGACCGGTGCCGACGTGGCGATCGAAAGCGCAGGCTTCACGCTGGTCAACGGTAGCCTCGATGGCATCGTGCGCGCCCGTAGGCTGGCCCGCGCTACCATGCGCAATATCCGGCAGAACCTATTCTTTGCCCTGGTCTACAACGCCTCGGGCGTTCCGGTGGCGGCAGGTCTTCTGTTTCCGCTCTTCGGCATCTTGATAAGTCCGATGTTCGCCGCCTTCGCCATGAGTGCTTCGTCGATTTCAGTGGTGTTGAATGCGCTGCGCCTGAGGGGGACGAAGGTATGAGCGCGCACAAGCATATGACGCACGAGGGCGTAGGCAACTTGAAATCAGGTTCGATATCGCTGACGGGTGCGGTCGCCATGGGCACCGGTGTCATGATCGGTGCGGGGATATTTGCGCTGACAGGCCAGATCGCTGGGCTTGCTGGGCCATGGTTTCCGCTGTCTTTCGTAGTCGGAGCCATCGTGACGGCGTTCAGCGCCTACACCTATATTGCCATGTCCAACGCCTGGCCGTCTTCGGGCGGGATCGCGATGATCCTGACAAAAGCATATGGTCCGGGTGCTGTAGCGGCAGCGGCTTCGTTGTTGATGGCGCTGTCGATGGTGATCAACGAAAGCCTCGTCGCACGCACCTTCGCAACCTACGCGCTCCGCCCATTCAACATCGAAGATGGGCCGTTGGTGCCGATGGTCGCGGTTTCGCTGATCGTCTTCGCCTACGCGGTCAACCGGTCGGGGAACCGCTCGGTGGGGTTGTGGTCCATTGTCATGTCTGTGCTCAAGATCGGTGGGATCGCAGTGTTTGGCGTTGCCGCGCTGTGGGCCGCGGGCGGCGACTGGCAGGCGCAAGGCACCGCCCCCGCCGGGCCGCTGGGTTTCATCGCGTCCGTGGCTCTTTCGATCCTTGCGTTCAAGGGATTTACCACAATCACTAATAGCGGTGCCGAGATCGTCGACCCACACCGCAATGTCGGGCGCACCATCATGATCTCGATCGCGATCTGCGCAGTGATCTATCTGTTGGTCGCCTTCGCCGTGGGTGCCAGCCTGCCACCCGACCAGATCCGTGCCGCACAGGACTATGCCTTGGCAGAAGCCGCCCGACCAGTCTTGGGGCAGGGTGGTTTCTACCTGACCGTTGCGCTGGCGATGGTTGCCACCGCCTCAGGACTGATTGCCAGTGTGTTCGCCGTATCACGGATGCTGGCAATGCTGACCGACATGAAAATGATCCCGCACAGCCATTTCGGCATGACGGGCAGCATCCAGTCTCACACGCTGATCTACACGGTCGTGATTGCGGGTCTGCTTGCGGTGTTGTTCGACCTGTCGCGCATCGCCTCGCTTGGTGCTTTCTTTTATCTGGTGATGGATATGGCCGTGCATTGGGGCGTTTGGCACCGGCTGCGCAGTCAGATCAACGCTCGGGGTTGGGTCTTGTTAACTGCCCTGGCGCTGGACTGCGTAGTCCTGACCGCGTTCACAATACTCAAGCTGCGCTCCGACCCGATGATCGTGGTATATGCCCTTGCTGGCGTCGGCTTGGTCTTCGCCTACGAGCGCATCTTTCTCAAACAATGGATCATCGAAAAGGAGGCAAATCAGCTATGACCCAATCAAATTTCGACGAAACTCGCGCCACACAGGAGACGACCGAAAGGGTCAGCTCTGACGAAACGCCCGAAGCGCCCAAAACCGAAGATCAGACGGCCAACGGTGCCAAGCGTAATTGGCTCCCGGTTGTCATTGCGATCGCGTTGGGCGCCGCTGTTCTGGGCTGGGAATACCGCGAGACACTCTATCCTTTGCTCAGTTCTCCGTTGCTGTTCTTGCTGGTCTGCGTGGGCATGCATTTCTTAATGCATCGCGGCCACGGCAAACACTGAGAACGGCGCCCTGTATAGCTGGCGGCTTTGCGGCAAGAACACTGCGCAACAAGGAGTAGGAACGGCCAACTGAGCAGAGCAAATACGTAATCCAAGAAGGAAGGGAAATTGCCATGTTAGCAGCTCCAATACGGATAGCCGCAATTGCACTGCCCCTGACGGCCGGTGCACTGCCTGTAATGGCTTCGCACGGTGACACCGACGAAGATCACTCTGATGAATAGGGAATGGGGCATCGCGATGAAGAAGAAGAGGACCAGGGCGACTGATCCACCTCGTCCGAGTCCTATCATTCGATGAGCCCGGTACTGACGCACGGGAGGAACAAAATGTCTGATTTTTCTGAAAGAAAGGTACCTTCAGAGCCCGAATCTCGGCGCGATTTCTTGTATTATGTCACCGGCAGTGCAGCCATAGTGGCCACGGGTGCTGCGGTCTGGCCACTTGTTAACAGCATGAACCCCAGTGCAGACATCTCCGCCCAAGCCGTTGTCGACATAGATCTTGAAGGTGTCGGACCAGGAACGAGGATCACTGTCAAATGGAAAGGCAAGCCGATCTTTATAGACCACCGGACTAAAGAGCGGATCGCGCTGGCGATAGCAGAAGACGATGCACCAATGATCGACCCGCAACCTGACGCCGAGCGCGTACAGCGACCGGAATGGCTGGTAGTTATTGGCGTTTGCACCCATCTGGGATGCATACCACTCGGGCAGGGCGGCAGCGAACCCACCGGAGACTGGGACGGTTGGTTCTGTCCGTGTCACGGTTCACATTACGACACGTCGGGCAGAATTCGGAAAGGCCCGGCGCCCCGCAACCTCGATCTGCCCCCCTACGAGTTCGTCACCGACACGCGGGTCAAAATTGGGTGACGGCGCGGTTAACTCTGTCCAAAGGCAAATGCCCGCCAAGCTCGTTTGTCAGTCCTCGAATATCCCTCGATCAGCGCCGCGATGACATGCGGCGCAGTTCGACATGGAACCTGCTTTCTGGAGTTTTCGGGACGAGACCTCGCCGTCATGTTCCGAGCGGAACCAGGGCATTTCGGAAATCCGCAGAGGCGTATCCTCTGGCGCAATCCGGTAGAGGAGGCTGGACGAACGCCCTCCGACGTCGGCGGCATTCTGGGTCAGGTAAGCCTCGATCTCTGTGCGAGTTGCGTCGTCCAGCATGGCGTTTTCGCCAAAATGGTCATCAAGCGTGGTCATGATCTTTGTCCACGACCGGCTGGGCAGGAATCCTGCCGGATAGGCCATGTGGCATTCGCTGCATTCGGCCTTGGTTGCGGCGTGAGTTACGGGCCGCATAAACTCACCTTCGCTGGCAAGAACCGGCGCCGAAATCAGAGCTATTGCAGCTACAGCAAGAATTCGTTTCATGGTGGTGTCCTTTCCTCAGAGGCTCATGAACCAAGAAATGATGTCGGCTTTTTCCTGCGCGCTGCAGTCGCGGCCGAGAACAGAGTTGCAGTTTCGCCCAAACCATTTTTCGACAAATTTCATGTCGGTGAACCGTTCTGAATTCACGCGCGGAACCAGGGGGTCGATCGGCTTTCCGGTGCGGGCCTGACCGCCTTTTGTAGGGTCTGCCGAATGACAGGTGACGCAGGAGGGCGTATGGGGTTTTCCGCTTGCATGGTTGACCGTGAACAGCGCCCGTCCGTTTTTCGGTGATGGGGCAGCACCCGCCTCGGCACTGTATTGATCGACCAAGGCCTGCGGGGAAGTGTCTTGCGCCAAGACAGGCTGGGACAACAGGATGGCGGAAAGAACAAGAACTGGTTTCATTGCTTAGGCTCCTTCGGAACGGAAATCTGAAAAGGGCTGAACCAGCCGCTCTCGGCATCCCTGTGACAAGCGAAACAGTTCGAGCGGCTATGGATGGTGCGGCGGGTGAATGTGCCATCGGCGAGCGACCCGTGAAGACGTTGCCAGATGTCTGTGTTCGGTAGGGCAACCGGCAGGGTTTCTTGCAAACCCGTCCAGAGGGTCGCGGGCTTGCTGTCCACAGTTTCCGCGGAGTGCTTGACCAGCCAAACGGTAATCTCGTCACCGGTCTCCTTTGGCAGAGTGGCGTCCTCACCGAAATGACTGTCCAGCTTGTCCATCATCAATTGCCAGGATGCGGCAGGACGCAGGGACGGGTGATAAGCCATGTGGCAGGCGGCGCATTCATCGCTGTAGACCAGTGCCATACTCCCAACCGGCGGGAGCGGCAGTGGGCTCTGTGACATCCTGTTGATCGCGCCGGTGGCGATGATGACAAGACCCGAGATGAAAAGGGCGGCAAGCGCCCGCTGCGCAGGCCGTGGCGGCGCAGTCAAATCCCCGGCGCGCATCTCCTTGCGCCCGTTTATCATCGACCTGGCCAGGTTCTCTCGGCTGCGGCGGCTTTCCAGAACGACACCGCCGATATGCAGGGCAATGAAGCTCAACAGCGCGAAAGCGGCCAACTCGTGAATTTTGCTCCAGATGTGGCCCTGTGATGCTGGCAAAAAGGCAGCCATCGGCCCTGATTTTAGACCGCTGCCCAAGCTGGCGACACCTGTCAAACCAAGCCCGACGATCAGGGTAAGCAATACAAAGACCATCAAGGCAGCAAGTGGATTGTGCCCGATGTGGCGCGCATGAGCCGCTCCGGCCCTCAGATGGCTGATAGCCTGCCGGTAGCTTGGTAAGAACTGCGAAAACCGCGCGTAGGTAGGGCCGGTAAATCCCCAGACAGTTCTGGCAGTAACCAATGCAATGGCAAGGGAACCGGAAACCAGGTGTAGGCGAATCCAAGATGCGTCCAGCAGGAACCCAGACACCAACGCGGTGGAAACGCACGCTACCAGCCCCCAATGAAATACACGAGTGAATCGATCCCAGACGAGATGTCCGTCATAGGCCAGCCCATCAAATGGCGCGGGAACTTCTCTCATCGCTTCTGCCTCTCATCAATCTCACCAGAAGTTTGTCAGAAGCGCACTGATGTCAGCCTGATGGGGACTGTCAGGTGATTGTCAGGTAGCAGCCAGAGGCAAAGTGATCCGAACCATCAGTCCCGGATCGCGGGAGATCAATTCCAGCGATCCGCCCAGTGCCTCGGTCAATTCCCGCGCGATCGCCAGGCCAAGCCCGGTTCCTGTTTCGTCCTCGCGCACGCCCCGGCGCATGAGAGTATCGATCTTGTCTGGTGGAATGCCCGGACCGTCGTCAAGAACGCTCAGAACTGCATGCGTCGCCTGTTTGCGTGCTGATATCCTGACTTGCCGCCTCGCATGGCGAGATGCGTTTTCCGTAATCGCACCCAGAATTGCGGATAAATCTTCCATATCTGCCGCAACCACGAGATTCGCTGGCGCGTCCAAATCCCATTTCAATGCGTCGTTCAAACTGGCTTTCTGAACTACTGCAATAACGCGACTTGCAGCCTCGGTGAGATCGGCCTTCGACGTGGCGGCTCGCGTCGCAATACGAACCCTGTTCAATTCACGCTCGACATGGCGATGCATGCTTTTGACGGTGCTTTCGATTGACGCTGCGGTATCAGTCAATCCGGCCTCGCGAACACGGCGCGCATCTCCAAGTAATGCTTGAAGTGGGGTTTTCAGGCCATGAGCGAGATCGCCCGCTCTGTGCCTTGCCTGCTCGATGTCCTTTTCCCTTTGTAGGAGCAGGGCATCCACTTCGGCTGCAAGGGGACGAATTTCCGTAGGGAAATCCTCGCCCACCCGGTTCACGTCTCCCGTTCGGATCCTTGATATCCGCCGCTCGACGGAATTTAGCGGTCGAAGACCGACAATGACTTGAACCGCCCCAGCGAAGACAATAAAAAGCGCCAGAAGAAGCGTAAAAGGCACAAGATCTTCCCGGAATTCTTCGGTGCTTTTCTCAAGCTGAGAGGCATCCATGGCCACGGCAGCGCGCATCGGAACGCCTCCAAGGCGTGTGGAAAGCACAATGCTCCGCTCCATGACAAGCAGCTGGTTTTCCCCGGGCCCGGAGAGATAGTGCACATGGACGGTCCCGCTCTTCAGATGATCCGGAGGAAGATCGAGAGCGAAATCCCATAGCGATCTTGAGCGTAACTGAAGCCCCTCAACTTCGATCTGCCAGTAGAGGCCCCCAAAAGGCTTTGAGAAACGGGCATCTGCCGGAGCCGATCCAATCCGAATTTTCCCTTTTTCATCCCGCTCCACTCCTGCGAGTATCTGGTCGAGCTGGACGGAGAGGTCATCAATTGCACGCCGTTCCACATGCGAGGCAAAGAGCAGCCCCAGCCCCCAGAACGCCAGCATCAGCGCGATGGAAACCGACAGCGCAGTGGCTACGAACAACCGAAAGCGGAGAGAGCCCGTTTTCACCCATCGCCCTCCACTGCCTCCAGAAAGTATCCAAACCCGCGTCTGGTGCCGATAATGCCGGCCCCAAGCTTCTTGCGAAGTCGGGTGAGAATGGCCTCCACCGCATTGGCCTCACGGGCGTCGTCATCACCATATAGATGCTCCAAGAGCTCGGTTGGCGGCACCACGCGGTCTCGGTGCAGCATGAGGTAGGACAAAAGCCGGTATTCCAGGGAGGTCACCGTTATCGGCACTCCTCGAACAGCTACGGACATCCTGTTCGTGTCGATGGTCAAATCGCCCAACGTCTGCACAGGAGCACTATGCCCGGCAGACCGGCGCACCAGCGCCCGAGCCCTGGTCACAAGTTCTTCCATCCGGAACGGTTTGGGCAGATAGTCGTCGGCCCCAGCTTCGATCCCTTCGACCCGTTCGTGCCAAGCCCCGCGCGCTGTCAGGACCAGAACGGGCATCTGCCGGCCGTTGGCGCGCCAGCGTTTCAACACGCTCAATCCGTCCATGTGCGGCAATCCGAGATCAAGAACGACGAGGTCATAATCTTCGGTATCCCCCAGAAACCATGCGTCCTCGCCGTCCTCGCCGATTTCCACGCGGAATCCAGAGGCTTCCAAAGCAGATTGCACGTCCTTGCGAATGATCGGGTCGTCTTCGACCGCGAGAAGCCGCATTATTCGTCCCTTTCCTGCCAGCCTTCCTGCTCAACTTCGAGTATCGCACCCGTGGTGGCATCCACCATGACTTCGATCATTCGGCCCGAGCCCGTGATCAACTCCAGTTCATAGACATACGCGCCATGCTCGCGTTCGAACTCTGCTTCGAGCAGCGACGCATCGAATCTCTCTAAAACGTCCGGAACAATCTTCGAGAGCGGAATGACCTTATGTTGGCGCACTGCATCACGTGCCGCATCGTGGTCCTCGGATGCGAGGACAGTGCTGGCAAGTGTGCATATCAGAACGATCAAAGCGTGTTTCATGTAGGCAAACTACCGTCTTTCCACTGACAGTTCACTGACACGGGCTGTCAGACCGGCATCAGGCGACATTTGAGAAAAAGGAATATCGACAGGGCAATCCCGCCCAATTCATCTTGGAGACCTACATGAAAGTAATCCTCTTTGCCGCCACCCTGCTTACCGCCACCGCTGCGGCCTTTGCTGTCAACGCCGCCACCGATACGGTCACGTCGGCGTCACCTGAGACCGTCACTTGGATGCCCGTTGGCGAGGTTGCCGCCAAGCTTGAAGCGCAGGGCTACCAAATTCTGGAAATTGAGCGCGATGACGACCGCTACTACGAAGTCGAAATGCGCGACGTATATGGATACGAAGTCGAAGCCTACCTGGACGCAGCGACTGGCGAACCGGTTCCCCACATGTCCGATACGAATGACGACTACAGCGAGAAAGGCGACGACTAATCGAAACTTCTTGTGATGATTTGACCCCCACGGCGAAGCCTCGCTGTGGGGGCGTTCATTCTGGGTCAGCCTGCCCAGAACTCGTGCTTGAAGAACTCATTGAGATCGAGCAGCCAATTCGCGGGCGGAAGCCCAAACACCGTCAATGTGACCAAAGCGATCACGAAAGCGGCTCCGATCATCGCTTCGATCCGATGCCCCTGTGGACACATCCTGTTGCCGAGGATCAGCGTTTTGAAGGTTCGAATATGCAGCGCCGCGTGCCACAGGGAGAATCCGACAAACAGCAACGCCAAGGCGATGTGGACGTCATCCCACCCTTGCCGGTCAAGGCCCAACACCTGCCAGTCGGTGGCATTGGAGATTTTACCTATTGGAGCGAAAAACAAAATGCCTCCGCTGACCAGCATGGCCAAAAAGGAAAAGGTCACACCGAACACAGCCATGGCCCTACCAGAAATCTTGGTTTTCACGCGCGCTGTTGATTCTGCATTGGCCATTATTGCCTCCATTCACGATGCCAAAATATTAGGCCAGAAACAGAAAGTTCGCCTTGACCCATCTTAAGTTCCCCACAGAGGAACAGCGAATTGTGCGACCGTGGTGAAACAAAGTGCTATATCAAACTTGGGACAGCCGCGCCGCGATCACGACCTGACCCAGCGCGGCCAGGATCGCAGCGATGAACACGGCTTCGATGGCGATTATGCTGACCACCACGCCGCCCACAAGTGGCGCCAGCGCCGCCGGGGCCGCAAAGCTGTTAAACCACGCGGAATAGGCCGGACGGCGGTCGTCGGGCGAGATCTCCAGCAGGTAGCCGAGATAGCCGATGGTCACCCCGTTCATCATCACGCCGATCAGGAAGAACAGCGCCGCGAAACCGGTCAGCCCCGAACTCGAGACCACAAGCAGCAACACCAGCACCGGAGGTCCGAGACGCACCAGTGCCACTATCCCCAGCAGGCGCAATTTGCCCATCCGGTCGCCGATACGGCCCCAGACCGGATTCGAGGCCAGCGCGCCGACGGTCTGCGCCGCCAACAGCGTTCCGACATCCGCCGCCCCGAGGCCGCTGCGGCTGGCGGCAACGACATAGAACGGCAACGCCATCAGCGTCGCTGCGCCAAGCCATTGGAAGATCAGGAACAGCCGGAACCGGCGATCCTGTTGTAGTGTCGAGACCCCTTCGCGCAGAAATCCAGACAGATTGGCCGGGCGGTCCCGTGGCGCCCTTGCAGCGGTAGCGGGCTCACCCGCGGCGACAAAAAGCGTCGCAGAGACGATCATCAGCACCGCGCCGAGCCAGAAGATCAGCGCATAGGCCCTGAGCGGCAGCATCACGTCGAGCGCAAGTCGCAGAACGCCCGCCACCAGAACCGCCAGAACACCGCCGCCGAAAAAGCGCCAGGCCAACATACGGCTGCGGCGCTCGGACGGGATCGCCCGGCCGACGATGTCGTTGTAGGGCACCGCGACCACGCCGCTGACAAAGGCGTAGATTGTCCACAGCCCCAGCATCCCGAGCGCCAGCGGAACCGGAGGCCAATCGACCTGCGGCCAGTCGGCCCCCCACCACAGAAGCATACCGATCATCGCGACCGTGATCGCCCGCCCATAGGCACCAAGGGCGTAGAACGGCATGCGCCGATCGGTGCGCTCGGCGAGGTAGCCCACCGCGAACTGGGGCAGCAGCCAGCCAAGACGCAGGACCGTGCTGGCATAGCCCACGGCCAGCGCGCTACCGGTCAGCATATGCACCAGACTGGCCACCACCGTCGCGCTGTCCACCGCCGCCGACCCGCCCTGAAACACCGCACCAGCACCGGCGATGCGCCAAAATCTCGTGTCTTCGGGATTACGCCTTGCCATTCGCCGCCTCTGCCTCCGCCCGGGCGCGGCGGATGTCGATGCCGCTCTGCCACAACACCGTCAGGCCGATCCCGACCACCAGAAGGATCGTCAGCACATAGTTGAACAGGATCATCAGAAGGGCGGTTTCGTCCGGAACGCCAAGCACCTTGAGCGCGAACCCCGCCCCAAAGACAAAGCTCGCCGGGATGCGCACGAAACGACCCAGAACCATGGCGAACCCGGCAAACACCATCAAGAACAGGTAATCCCACGCGCTCAGCACCACGCCAACCGCCAGCCCGGCCCACAGGAAATGGGTTGTCGCCACCAGCTTACCCGCAATGGCTGCGGCAATGGCGGCGATGCGGCGGGCCCGTGCCTGTGGCCAGACGATCCCTTCACCGAGCGCGGTGCGCAGATACGCGCCATCGGCCCCGATGCGGGCGGCAGCCCAGTCGAAGAGTCGGCAGACCAGAGGGTCCTCGCTGAGAAGTGACGCGCGGAACCGGAACAGAACCCAAAGCAGGCTGCCGAAAAGCATCAGGTTCAACAGGCCCGCAACGCTCAATCCCAGCCGCAGGTCACCCTCGATCTGTGGAATCTGGCCGGCGGCGGCCACCGCTCCGGCAAAAAGGGCGAAAACGACGCCGTCGAGGAACCGGGCGATGATCGCGGTTGCAAGCACGGTCGCCATCTTCAGGCGGTCGAGCCGGGCAACCAGCCAGGCCCGGACCAGCGGGCTGATGCCGAGCGGGACAAGGACATTTGCGCCATAACCTGCCAGTAGCGCCCCCGTCAGCCGCAGGGTGCCGACCGGTTTCACGTCGAACAGGATCTGCCGCCACTTCCAGCCGCTCATCAGCTGCTCCAGCAGGATGGTGGCGGCAAGAATCGCGATCCAGAACATGTTGGCTCCGCGCAGGCCCTGCAGAAACAGCGCAAAATCGAGGCTGCCGTAGAGCGCAAACACCAGATAGAGCGCCAGGGCGGAGCCGAATATCGGCAGCAGCCACCGTTTCAGGAAGGTCCGCATTTGACATCCTCGCAACTACCAAGACCCCAATGTTTTAACCTCCGTATCATGATACGGTGTCAAGATGACGGTGACGGAGGGAGACCGCGATGCAACCACTCAAGATCGGCCAGGCCGCGCGCGAGACCGGGATAGGCGTCGAGACGATCCGATTTTATGAAAGGAAGGGCCTTGTCACTCAGCCGCCGCGCCCAATTGACGGCGGCGCGCGGGACTATGGTGGTGACACGCTTTGGCGGCTGAAATTCATATCCGGCGCTAAGAAGCTCGGATTTTCGCTGGCAGAAATCGCGGAAATTCTGGAGTTGCGCACGGCACCAAATACCGAGTGCGTCGCGATGCAGGCCAGAGCGCGCAAAAAGCGGGACGAAATTCAGGAACGGATCGACGGGCTTGCACGGTTGAGGAACAATCTGGACGAGCTGATCGCGGCGTGTCCGGGGCGTGGTGGAATTCAGAACTGTTCGATCGTGGGTGCCATAGAACGCAGCAGTGAGAAATAGGCGCAATTCCGGCCTTGAACGGAGGGTAGCGGAGTTGCTTGCGAACCGGGTTATTGCCAAGCAGGACCCAGAGCGGCAGGTGCAGCGAAAAAAGGAGAGCGAGGGTTCCGTTTCCGAGCAGAGTTTGCGTCAGATCATTGTGAGAAATCCCTGCGTCGCCCAGAAAGCCATATCTGATGAGTATCGGAGGGTGACGGACAAGTCGGCCCTGTAAATGCGGTCCAGCTTTAATCCTACCGGTGCGATTTTATGTCGGTTTAAAACAAGTTTACCCAAGAGGGAACATGACAATGAATAACCTGAGCCGCCGCCGCTTGATGCAAGGAGCCGCGGCAATTGCGTGCAGCGCGGCGCTTCCCGCCTTAGCGAAAATCGGTCCCTCAATCCATGTCCTGAAGGATCCGAATTGCGGGTGCTGCGGATCGTGGATCAAAATCATGCGGGCGGAAGGTTTTGAAGTAGGCGTGGAAAACAGTGCTTGGGAGGCCTTGAACGCTTACAAAACTGCCAATGGGATTCCGGAGGGCATGATGTCATGCCACACGGGCCGCGTGGAGGGCTACATGATCGAAGGACACGTCCCGCCCGCTGACATTCGGCGCCTGCTGGGCGAACACCCGGATGCCGTCGGACTGTCGGTTCCGGGAATGCCTTTCGGCTCGCCAGGCATGGGGCCGGAAAGCGAACGCGAAGCTTTTGACGTCTTCCTGATCCGCAAGGATGGAACCACAGAGGTGTTCGCCAGATACCCGGCCGCATGAAGTTCCGATGGCGCTGGCAAGATCCTGAAAAACGCGGCGCTCGCTTCTTCTGCCCGGTTTACGTGACATTCTTCACGGCAAACCAGTTGATCCGTGACTTCACGCCTGCCTTGTCCTACCGGGCAAGTTCCAGCTTACGGTGAAAAAATACCCGCGTCCGCAAAGCCTGATGACCGGCTTTGCGGACAAAACCGACATCCCGGCCGCCGTATCAACCGCAGCATTTGTAGCCCGCCTGAATTGGCGGGCATGGAGCCGATCCGTAGGAACAGTAGACGCAGCAATCGCCGGGAAGTGGCTTCAGGACTTTTCCGCAAGATGTGCATTCGTAGAACCACTGGCACGCGTCTGTTGGCATCGTTTCAGGCCTTGAATGTCCACATTCCGGGCAGATGATCGTGCTGACAAGGTTCGGGCGCTTTTCACTCATGGCGTCACATCAAGGTTATCAGGAAATCATTTATTCGGATTTCGTTGAGCACGATAACCCAAGCGATGGCCGTCAACGCAAAACTGCCTGTCAGCCACCATTTGAGGCGGTCGAGCGAACCACGGCGATACGCGACGATGCCAGAGAGAAACAGCAGGGCCGTCGAACCGCCGAGCACGTAATAACTCGCGGCGGCGATCTTGCCGAATACGGCCAGCCAGCTCCCTCCCAAGCCAAGTAAAATCAAGGCCATCGGCAAGATGCAGCAGGTCGCAACGCCAAGTGCGGTAAACGATCCAATAAAACTCGCGCCAACAAACTTGCTCATGGTCAGCTTTCTCCGGCTTTGACGAACTCGAACGGAAGCCGGTTCGACTTCCTCGATTCTTGCTTCGCGCGGTTTGTGAAATTCGACATCATGACCGACAACATGCATCCTGTAGTAGCTACAGGTTCAAGGGAAAGGTCATCACATGATTGCGATTGGCGAAGCGGCGAGATTGATCGGTCTGTCGGTCGAGACGATCCGCTATTACGAACGGGAAGGCATAGTCGAGAAAGCCGGTCGAACCGCCTCGGGACGCCGCGCATACACGGAACGGGAAATCTCCGAGCTCAGATTCATCAAACGCTGCCGCGATCTTGGCTTTACCATTCAGGATGCATGCGCACTTCGCGAATTGTCCAAAGCGCCCGAGCAAGCTTGTCGTGACGTCGAAGACGTTGCAACAAGACATCTCGACAACGTCAGGTCAAAAATCGCCGCCCTCCAACGGTTGGAGCAAGCACTGGCAGAACTTGTGCAGACCTGCACCGAGGGTGCGGCCTCATGCCCCCTGCTAACGGCGTTGCTCAACGAGCCTTTCGTCAAAGATGTCATTAGCGGCCACTAATTGCAGCGCCTGGAAAACCGAAACTGGCTATCTCAGCTTGCGGAGGAGCGGCTTCATTGTCCCGGTATTCCGTAACCCTCAGCGATGACGGCCGATCTCTGTTGTATTTTTGTTGAATGAGAGAATTGCGATCAGCTTACCCTCTAATTCGCTCTGTTAGCTATGCCGGGCTGGTGATGGCGTGGATGCTCTGATGCTGTCAACTAAGGAAGAAATACCAAAGAATCTGCAAATTTTTGCCGCTTTACCCCTAGAGGCTAAGAAGCTGTTGCAATTCCCCTAAGCACATGAAGGCTTGGAATAAAACACATTGGCCGGGGAAGTTTGGATACTTTAGAGGAACGAGCATGGAGAAGGCAGATATGACAAATCCCACTTTAGTTCAGGGAGTGTTATCGAAAAACCTGCTGGGTTATCTCCCAATGGTCTGTTTTATATGCAGCTTTTTTGTGTCTGCCGCTGCGTCGCAAGCATCTGAGCTTCCCTCGATCGGTCTTGATAGAAAGATTGAAGCGCCATCGGGTGCCAAAACACTATGCAAAGATTATTCGTGGGCGTGCGCGAGCGCTCGTAGTTCTGGTCTCTCCGTGGCGCAAGAAAATCAGATCGTTAAAACGATCAACACGCGCGTCAATCGAAGGATTCGTGCCGTTTCGGATCAAAGCCAATATGGGACAAAGGAGTACTGGACACTGCCGACGCAAGGGTCAGGAGATTGCGAAGACTTCGCTTTGCAAAAGAAGTTTGAACTTGTGCAGAATGGTTTGGATCCTACGAAGCTACTAATTGCGACTGTCTTGGACACCAATCGCAATGGCCATGCTGTTCTTGTCTATCGCTCGAGTGAAGGCGACTTGGTTCTGGACAATGTTACCAACAGGATCAAAACGTGGAAGGAAACCAGGTATCTATTCCTAAGAATACAGGACCCACTACACCCTGACCGTTGGGTGCAGGTTTTTAGCGGCTAAAAGCAAATGTGGCGCGCCCTCGAGACGCGCCACGATAAGCTTTGGTCCTGCGACTACCAGTTGTTTCGCGGCAACCCCAGTTTAGGGCACCGCTTCAAACTTTGGTCAAGCTTCCGCAGCGTTGTACAAGCGCGGAGTCACCAGACCTGTGCTGTTCAAACCGCGCATCGCCTTGGCTGCCGCAAGCACTGCTAGATCAGCAATCGGCTCGATGACTATTACCAGCATATAGGCACCGCCAAAGGACAGAACCGACGCCATAGTTTCAGCACCAAATCCCTGGCCGTAGAAAGCCCAGAACGCAACCCATGCGACTACTCCCCCCTGATACATCGCACTCAGGGCAAGAGCTTGGCCATATTTGAGGTCAACATATGCTGTACCGGGTGCAATGATGCGGCTGGCCAATGCTTGTAGCGCAAATAGCGGCACCAGCAGAGTGGTTAGGTTGATGAAGTACTGCGGAAGATCGAACGGGGCAAAAAACACCCCCTGAATCAGCAGACCGGCTGCCAATCCAAAAGCCGCGGGTGCAGCACCGAGAAGCAGGAACAGCGTCGACCCCAGAATGAAGTGGACTTCAGAGACACCAACCGGGAAGTGTGGCAGGACTTCAAAGAAAAGGAAGACACCAACGGTGGCGAGCACCGAGCGCATGACAAAAGATGCAGGTCCATTCGCACGCAATGTGGAAAACGTTTCTTTCGCTGCGTAAGTAGCCGCGCCTGCGGCGGTAACATAGGAAAGCGCGATTTTGGCACCATTCACGATGCCCGGTTCGATGTGCATTTTATTTCTCCCTACCGCCTCACCCGGCGGCTTGTCAGGTTGAATCGGCCGTAAGGCCGACAGATACAGTCTGGGCATAGCCCGGCGTTTTACGGCAGGTCTCCTGACTCGCGGGTGCTCGCTCCGCCAACCTTCCCGGTTCCATTACGAACCAGTGGTGTCTTGGCATCGCTCTCCGCTCACAGTTGCGGGGGCAGTTACGGAATTGGCGCCGTTAAAAACACCGAACCGTATTCCCATTTAATCCTTTTGGCTTCCGCCATCAGGAACCGAAAACAATTCACCGCTACAATGGCGGCTTCGTTTCTGTCAATTGTCTTTGCGACCTAGTCCGAAGTAGACTCGACCGAAGTAGGGTTCACGCAACCGGCGACATGGTCGACTAGGTAAACCAAGTGTTACCTGAAGCCTCTTGAAGCTCTAGCTGCTAGAGGCTTTAAGACTCGAATTTGATCGCGAAAATGCGATGCAAATACATTAAACTTGTGAACCAGGACGAGATCTATGCTGACAAGGCGCCATTTCATTCAATCAACCACTGCGCTGTTCTCCGCGTCTGCGGCCAGTCCATTGATCGCCAAAACATGGCCAACCTCGTCGCAAAAGACCTATTGGGACAGCCAGGTCACGCCATTTGATTACGATCCAGCGACCTCAAATCCATGGGGCGTTCATGACCGTTTTTTACCACGACGTGTCGTAGCAAATGATGGTTTGGTTCCTGGTGACATCCATGTCGATGCCGTCGCGCGCTATCTTTACCATATCGAGGAAGGCGGGACAGCAATGCGCTATGGCGTAGCGATCGCGCGTGGGAACCTTTACGAGCCCGGTACCTATGCTATCCGGCGCAAGGTCGAGTGGCCACATTGGACACCAACGGCTTCAATGATCGAGCGCAACCCCGAATACGCGGAATTTCGGGATGGCATGGAACCCGGGCCAAGTAATGCTCTCGGCTCTCGAGCCCTTTATCTATACGTTGGGGATCGAGATACTTATCTCAGAATCCACGGTACACCTCAGCCCAGAAGCATCGGTGGTCGCGCAAGTTCTGGATGTGTTAGAATGATCATGGCCCATATCAATGATCTCTACCCACATGTAAAAATCGGCTCGACCGCATACTTATACTCGGCCGAAGATAGCGTCACAGCCCGCTCATAAATTTTGGGCAGCGTAGGTGGACGTCGCTGCCCTCTTTTTTTATCAGGCGTCGCGCGCGGCGCAGATCGGAGCGCCATTCGTCGCGCGCAATGGTACCAATGTCGTCTCGACAGGTCCGCTGTGCTCATACCAGAAGCAATTGTCATCTGGTAAAAGGCGTGCCGTAGCCAGATCCTGCCCCGGCCCTGCCAGTGCAACGACCGAATCTGGCAGGTTACCTGGTTCGAATGCTTTGCTTTTGCCCCCTGTGAACTGGGCTGAGCAACCGGCAGTAATCGAGACTAACGTGATGGTAATTGCGATCCGTTTCTGCATTGACCTGTTCCAAATTTTTTACGTCTTCTGCGACTAGATTGCATTCACGCGGCCAGCCCGCAAGAAGGAATGAAGCATCAATATCGCGGGCAACGAACCGGATTGAAAAAAAATTGAAAAAGGTATTGAAGCTCTAGTTGCTGTAGGAACTATTTGCAAAGGACCGCAGAGATTCTTGAGGTCTAACTATGTCATCCGATACCCACAACCACGACCATGACCACGAAAATAGACAAGGTCACAACGCGTGCGGCAGTAGCGGGTGTGGTGACATCGCGCCCGTCGGTCCGATTCCCGAAGGTGGCAGAAGCTTTCAGGTCTCTGGCCTTGATTGCGCCGAAGAGGTTGCGATCCTGAACCGGGTTATCGGCCCGAAAGTTGGTGGTGAAGAGCATCTCGCTTTTGATGTCATCAACGGTCGAATGACGCTTCTTGAAAGTGCTGCCAAGATGTCTGACGAAGATGTCATGCTGCTGGTTGCCAGTACTGGTATGACCGCCAAACCATGGGATGACGGAAATGCCGCTCAGGACCAGGCGGCGCATATTGCACGTCAGCGGCGGTTCACCATCCTCAGCGGAGGGTTTTGGGCAGCGGGTTTTGGCTGGCACATTTTCGAAACAGGCATGGGCGGTGCGCTCGGGCTGTTTTCGGGACATGGTGAGGTTCCGATGCCTTTGCCCGAGGCAGCTTTGTTCGCGGTCGCGATCTTGTTTGGCGTCTGGCTGGTGGCGCCCAAGGCCTGGTCTTCGGCGCGACGCCTTTCACCGGATATGAACCTGCTGATGGTGGTTGCCGTCTGTGGCGCTATCGCTTTGGGCGAGTTCTTCGAAGCGGCAACGGTGGCATTCTTCTTTTCGCTCTCGCTTTATCTGGAAAGCTGGAGTGTCGGACGGGCTCGGAACGCGGTATCCGCGCTGCTTGATCTGGCCCCCCCGACGGTTCGGCTGGTTCGTGCTGACGGCTCAGAGGCAACGGTCCCGGCGGCGGATGTCTTTGTCGGTGACAGCTTCATCGTTCGGGGTGGGGATCGCATTCCACTTGACGGGGAAGTCATCGAAGGGGCCGGTGCCGTTGACCAGGCTCCAATCACAGGTGAAAGCGCGTTGATTCCCAAAGAGCTGGATGATGAGGTCTATGCCGGCACAATCAATGGTGAAGGCACCCTCAAAATACGTGCGACGAAAACAGCGTCCGATACCGTGCTTGCCAAGATCATCCGGATGGTCGGTGATGCTCATGCTCGCCGTGCGCCGGTTGAGCAGTGGGTTACAAAATTTGCGCGGATCTTTACGCCCATCGTTATGGTCGTCGCAGTGGCTATCGCCCTGATCCCGCCGCTTGCATTTGGCGCATCGTCGGGTTTCTGGTTTTACAATGCACTTGTTCTTCTGGTTATCGCCTGCCCCTGTGCGCTCGTCATTTCCACACCGGTTTCAATCGTTGCGGCTTTGACCGCTTCGGCCCGGGCTGGGGTTCTGATTAAGGGCGGCGCATATATCGAGGCTCCCGGGCGTACCACCGCACTGGCCATGGACAAGACCGGCACGATCACCATGGGAGAGCCTGAAGTCGCCAATGTGTATCCGCTGGGCGACCCATCCGAGCAGGAGCTGTTGGCGAGCGCTGCCAGCCTCGAGGTTCGGTCTTCACACCCGCTGGCCCGCGCCATTTTGACCCGGGCAGAACAGACCGACATTTCGATATCTGCGGCTGAAGACATCCGAACCGTTCCCGGTCGGGGTCTTGAAGGCCGCATCGAGCGCGGAGATATCTGGCTTGGCTCCGACCGCTTCGCTGAAGAAAAGGGCTTTGGCGCGTCCATCCCTGCCGAATTGCGCAACCAAATCGAGAGCGCGGGAAGCACACTTGTGGTTGTCGGGGATGAGAACGGAGTCGCCGGTTTGCTTGAGCTGCGGGACCGCATTCGACCCGAAGCCCGAAGCATCGTTGCCCGGCTTCACGCGCAGGGCGTGAAGTCGATCATCATGCTGACGGGTGACAACGAACAAACCGCGAGAGCGGTAGCAGCCGAAGTCGGTATCGACGAAGTCCGGGCCCAGCTTCTGCCGGAAGACAAAGTCGCTGCGATTGAGGAACTGGCAGAACAGCACGAGATGGTTGCGATGATCGGCGATGGCGTCAACGACGCACCTGCGATGGCTCGGGCACATTATGCGGTTGCGATGGGTGCAGTTGGGTCCGACGCTGCTATCGAGACCGCAGATATTGCTCTGATGACCGACGACATCGGTAAAGTACCCTGGCTGATCGACCATTCACGTCGAACCATGTCGATCATCCGTCAGAACATCGGCTTCTCACTTGCGACCAAAGCATTGTTTGTCACTCTGACGGGTTTTGGGCTGGCATCCATGTGGGGTGCAATCGCCGCGGATGTCGGAGTGTCCTTGCTGGTCGTGGCCAATGCCTTACGGCTTCTGAAAGCTCCGGAAGATCATAGCGCCCAGACTAAGGCAAATACCCTTGGCTCGCAAGGAATAGGCGCTGCGACCACATAAGAGTGGAAGCCGGACTTCAAGGTGTCCGGCTTTCGCCTTGCTTACTGGCGCGTTACATCAGGCGCACAACTGCGATTGAAAGAAAAAACGCCACCAGGCCAAAAGCGATGGCATATCCTTTAGCGTATTGAAGAATATCAAGGCTGTTGCCATTCCGGCGCTTTGCCAAGACCCCACCCCAAACGGCGCCAACCAAGGCCCCCGCGATTGCCATCATTTTACATCCTCTGATTTGGTTCTTCTGGAGTGCAGTCCGCTTCAGGCGCGCATACCCGCAAACTGATAGCCGCGCACCTGAAGCCGTTTTAAGAAACTCTCACGAACTAGATTCGCGTTTTTTGGCGACGGGATTGCCCAGCTGTTTCTCAAGCTGTGCTCGAGCATTTCTTAAGCGTTTTCGCGCTGCTTCGTTTTCAACCTCGTTGTTCGCAGCGGCAGCAAGTCGGTCGTCAGAAAGCGGGTCCGTTGGTCGCCCGTCGACCAATACTTCATAATGAAGATTGGGGCCGGTCGCGGTGCCGCTCGACCCGACACGACCAACCACCTCGCCAGCCTCCACGCGCTGACCTTTGGCCAGACCATCGGCGGTTGCGCTAAGATGCGTATATCGCGTGACCGTGTCCGATCCATGAGCGATTTCCACCACACGCCCATACCCCCCGCGCCAACCTACATAAGACACGCGCCCCGGAGCCGTCGCATGTACCGGAGTACCACGTGCGGCAGCGAAATCGACACCGGTGTGCATCCGCACATTGCCGTAGACCGGATGTTTCCGCCGACCAAAGACAGAACTCAGGCGCGCGCCCTCAACTGGTTGCGAGAAGACGCGAAGAAGCTCACCATCGACATAGATTGCGGCGCGGCCAATTTCGGCGTCTGGCCATGCTATTTCGTAAAGTTGGTCATCCACTTCCAGTGCTGCAAAAATGAGTTGCGGCTGGCCTACCTTCTCGCCGTCGATACTTTCTTCGCGCCAGAGAAGACGGAGTTTTTCGCCACCGGTCAGATCGCGTCGAAAATCCACTGTGCCGCTCAGCATCTGAGCGAGATCCACCGCAAAACGAACCGGGATCTTTGCGGTGCTCAGAGCATTTGAGATCGAAGTTTCGATCTCTGTTTTGCGGGCCAGAATGACAGTGTCGGGTTCCGGTGAGACCACGCGCGTGGACAATGTCTCGCTAAGTGTCACTTCAATTCTCACGCCATCTTCCACGGCGAGCTCCACACTCCGCAGTTGATCCGCTGCCGTTGCAACGACTGTTATCGAGTGACCCGGCCGCAAGCGCCGCAAGTCGTATTCAGCGCCAAGTGCAAGTGCGATTTCAGCGCGATCGGTTGCGTCAATCCCCGCGTCAGACAGCATACTGTCGAGTGTGTCACCCACCGCAAGCTCGCGCGTCCATGTTCGTGAAGGTGGTTCAACAGGAGGCAAAGGTTCCTCTGCCTGAATGGGTTCCGGCTGAACAGGTCGAAACGAAACGGGGCTTGGAGCGAGTTCTGCCGATGGTACGTTCAGCAACAGAGCCGATGTGGTCTGCGGTTCCGCAGGAAGTTTGGGCACCTGAAAGACCGTGGGCGCAGGCACCGTCATTTCAGACCTGTTCGAGGCAATGAACATGATCGCAGCAATCGAGACGCTGCTGATCGCGATCGCCGAGGTTGCTAGAAACCGTGCGCTCATGATGTTGTATCCGCTCCACTTTTCAAAGCGCGGCGGATCTTGGGTACAGCAAACTCTCTCTGCTCATGATAGTCGATGGTGCTGACAAATTCGCCTGTGGGGTTAAACAGAAAAACACTTGCGGTGTGGTTCATTGTGTAGTCGCCATCTTCCATAGGAACTTTTTCATAAGTGGCGCGAAAGTCGTCTGCGGCTTGCGCGATTTGGTCCGAAACGCCGACCCAACCGCGAATAGCTGGATGAAAGTAGCTGACATAATCGGTCATGGCATCGACCGTGTCCCTTTCAGGGTCTACGGTTATGAACACGACGTTCAATTCGTCCGCGTCATTGCCCAGATCATCCAGCCAGAGGGAAATATCCGAAAGAGTCGTCGGGCAAACATCCGGGCAGTAGGTAAAGCCGAAGAACACCATTGTTGCACGTCCGACCAGCGATTGCGGGGTGACGGGGGTCCCTTCGTGATCAACCATGCGAAAGTTCATGCCCGACAACGCAAGGGGACGAAGGCGAACTGATTGAGCCGCTCCCGGCCCATCCACTTGCCACCATCCGACAAAGAGTGTCAGGCCGATTGCGCCAATTCCAGCAGCCCCAAATGTGAGAACACGTCGCCGCTGCATCAGTTCTCTGGGCCTCGTGCAGCAATACCGAATATCGGTATGTTGACGGTCTTTTCTGCTCCATCGGCAAAGATCAGGGTCAGCGCAAAACTCTCGCCTTCAGTCATCGGGCGTTGCAGCCGCATAAGCATTGCATGCAGCCCGCCGGGCTCAAGCGCGACGGAACCACCGGGCGCAATTTCCAGCTCGCCAGCTGGTGCCATGGAACTGACGCCCTCTGCATTGGTCGATGTCTGGTGGATCTCGGGCATCATCGCAAGATCGGTGCGGATAGAGGTCAGTGTGACGACCTCATCACTGGTGTTGCGGATCGTCATGTACGCGGCACCCGGCCGGTTGGTGCCGATAGAGGCCCGCGACCAGGCATCTTCAACGACAACATCGTCGCCCCCTGCCAGTACCGGTGCCGATAGAATGGCAGTGGTGCCGAATGCGGCAAGCACACCTGCCAGAAGTGTATTTTTTGTAGTGAGTCTCATAGTACCTCTCGCTACTGCTCAGCTTTGCAGTGCTGCAACTTCTGCAGCGACCAGACGTCTCAATTCAGCCTCACCAAACGGATCCAGAGATTTGCCATTGACGAAGAATGTCGGAGTTTGCCGTATACCGACCGCTTCGACATCAGCGCGATCCTGATTAAGAACACCGACTGTCTGGGGCGCGAGCATTTGTGCCTGCGCTGCATCGGCATCCAGTCCCGCCGCTGCTGCAATTCGAATAATAAGACCAGGCTCAGGCGCACCATGCGCGGCCCATTTGGGCTGCTCTCGCAGCACGGCTTCCAGGACCGGTTCAAAGACCCCCTGCATGCGTGCCGCTTCAAGCACGCGGATCGCCTCCTCTGAGCCTTCGCCATGGAAAGGGGTGTACCGGATCACAACGCGCACGGCGTCTCCATGCTGTGCCATGATGTCCTTCACGACCGGATGAAAGGCACGGCAGGCTTCACAAGCCGGATCGAAAAATTCGACAATTGTAACCGGTGCGTCTTTAGGGCCGAGAACAGGCGAGTAAGAACGGATAAGTGTTTCAGCGATTTCGGGTGCGACAGGCTCGGTGTTGCCTGAAGCAGCCGGGCGGTTCACGTACCAGGAGGCGGCTCCAAAACCAGCGCCACCAAATGCGAGAACGGACAAAATCAGGCCTCGTCTGTTCATACTTGTTTCTCCTTGAGTGAAAGGGCGCACAGAACGCCGATTAGCGCGAATGAAACGAGCGCCATCAGCGGAATCGGGACGCCCAAAACAGTTTGATTTGCGTCCGTGCAGGACGGACCGCTAGCTGAGCATGGTTGGATTTTTTCGGGGATCAGACCGGCATACAGGCCCATGTGCCACAAGGCGACAGCAGCGCCCCCCAATGCCAGTGCTATCCCGTAACGGCCCACGTTCTGGTCCTGCCACCACAGGCCAAGCCCCAGTACGATCGCCAATGGGAACATGAACGCGCGCTGGAACCAGCAAAGCACACAGGGCGTCTGCCCCAGGATCTCTCCAATGAACAGAACAGAAAGAGAAGCAACCAGGGCAATCGCCCAGGCCAGGCCGAGAAGTGTATCTTTGGAAAACCAGGACATGGTGCTCAGAGTCTCTGTTTCAGATCCGCAAGAATTTCTTCGGGAGGCGTGCCATATGACCAGGACTGAACGAATCCAGCGTCCTCATTGAACAGAAACAGATGAGAGGTATGCCCCATCGTGTATCCGTCCGGTGCAGCGGCTTGTTCGATCCGTTCGTAGAATATCGGAAAAGTCTTGGACGTTTGCGCTATCTGTTCTGACGTGCCTGTAAGTCCAATGATCCCCGCATCGAAAAGTGGTACATACTCGGCCAAGACGGCCGGAGTGTCGCGTTCGGGGTCAATTGAAATGAAGATGGGTTGCACTTGGTTTGATTGGGTTCCCAGGCCTTCCTGCACTGCTGCCACCTCGGACAGTGTTGTAGGGCAAACGTCCGGGCAGTTGGTGAACCCAAAAAACACCAACATCCACTTGCCCGCAAAGTCGTTCTGAGTACGGACAACACCAGAGTGATCTGTCAGTTCGAACCTGGCCTCGAACGGGACAGAACCTTCTTCGGTCCGTACGGATCTGTTATCTGACCACAACATCAGATAGGCAAATGCCGCCGTTGCGACACCAGCCAGCACCCATAAGATTTTCTGAAATACAGTCAGTTTCAAAGTTAGCCGTCCGCCTGCGATTCTTGGTTCAGAACGGCGTGTACACCCTCTACCTGCTAGAGGTTCAAAGGTGATTTCGAGCCTGCGGCTGGGTGTCACAGGTCCACCGGCTGGAAGGTGCTATTGTGCGGTGCTGACCTGAACCTACATAAGCTGTAACTTTGCAAGGAGACCCAGATGCTGACGATCGGAACGCTTGGAAAAAAGACCGGAACCAAGGTTCAGACGATCCGCTACTACGAGCAGATCGGACTTATGCCGGAACCGGGGCGCACCGAAGGTGGCCAGCGGCGTTATGGCCATACCGAATTGGATCGCCTGGCTTTTATCCGTCACGCCCGCCAACTGGGGTTTTCGCTTGAGGCGATACGCGAACTGCTTGATTTGTCCGACGATCCGGATCGCCCCTGTCATGAAGCCGACAGTATCGCGCGCCGGCAACTCAAACAGATTGAGCAAAGAATGGCGCGGCTGGAAGCGTTGCGGACCGAGCTGGAGCGCATGGTGCATGAATGCAGTGGCGGCAACACCTCGGATTGTCGTGTACTCGAAGTTCTGCGCGATCATTCCGAATGTCTTACTGATCACGAAGAAATCGGCGCGTAACCCTGGGCAGCGTCGTTGCGAACTGGAATTAGCCCCTTGAAGCTATAGTCACTGTAGCAATTACAAGTCTTTCTGAGTTGATTCGACGAGAGACCAAATGCTGAACCGAGACCCGTTGCTAACCGCCACACCTCTGCTTGATTTTGAAACACCCGCAATTTTGGGACTCATAACGGAACGGCGCTGGCCCGATCTGCCTGTCTTGGATCGAATTGGCGCTATTTATGATTTCGTGCGTAACGAGATTGCCTTTGGTTACAACCGTGCAGACGATATCCCGGCATCAGAGGTACTCGCCAATGGCTATGGGCAATGCAATACCAAGGGCACTCTTCTGATGGCACTGTTTCGCGGCAGCGGTATCCGATGCCGTTTGCATGGCTTTACGATCCACAAAGAGTTGCAGAGGGGTGTGGTTCCCGAGCTTTTCTATCCGATGGCGCCGACGGAGATTGTGCATTCATGGGTTGAAGTCGAAGCAGAGGGTACGTGGCTAAAGCTGGAAGGCTTTATTCTGGATGAGCTTTTCTTACGCGTGTTGCAGCAGACATTTCCCAAAACAGAAAGCCTGTGTGGGTATGGTGTGGGGACGGATTGCCTGAGCGATCCCCAGGTCGAATGGGAAGGCCGTGACACATACATTCAAAGAAACGGCATCGTGCAGGATTTTGGGGACTTTGACTCACCTGACTCCTTTTATGTCCGTCACAGGCAGAACTTTGGCTTTTTTCGTGAACTGATGTACCGAGTCGTCGTGAGGCATTGGATGAACGCACGTGTAAGAGCACTACGCACTGGCAGGCTGGTGGCAAATGTTTCGGCAACACATTCCCATGGCAACTCTGGTGAATCCGTTTGAACGCTAGATTGGCACCAAGAATTTTCCTCAACGCAGGCGATTTTCAATCTAGCAAGCTTGAGGCCTTAACAAACCAGCGCGAGGGCGTGTGTAGCAGGCTACACCGGCCCGGTTTCAAGCGAAGCATCCAACCTTCAACCGCGATGGAAGAAAAGGAAAGACACGAGCCTTTTCTTTAGAGAATTGGGAAATTCCGGCTTAGTTGAACCGTTTTTGCAAGGCCATATTCAGCGCCTCTGACAATAAAACCAGAACAATGATTGCCAACGTCACGGTCGCAGCCTTTTCATACTGAAACGACCGTACATAGGTTTGCACATACAACCCAATGCCACCTGCACCGACAATGCCCAGTATCAGGCTTTCGCGCAGATTTAGCTCAAACCGAAATACGGTATCGCGCATGATCACAGGCGCCATCTGCGGCCAGATTGCCCAACGCAACTGTTGAATTCTGTTGGCCCCTGCGCTTTCAAGCGCCGCCACAGGAGCGGTGGCAACATTGTCGATGGCTTCTGCATAGAACTTTGCCAACATGCCGGTCGCGTGAAATGTGATTGCCAGTATACCGGGAAGCGGACCCAACCCAACAGCGCCCACCATTAGCATAGCGACCAGGATCAGCGGGATCGACCGGATAACCGCAAGCAAGGCACGGACGGGACGCCAGATCGCTGGTGGTACCATAGTTTCAGAGGCCAAAACGGCCAGTCCCACCGACAGGATCACGGCGAACAATGTTCCCAGAATGGCGATCCTCAGAGTCTCCGCCAGCCCGGTCAGAACCTCGCGCCAAACGGACAGGTCAGGTGGGATCATACGCCCCAAAAACTCTGCCAGACGGGGTCCCGCGCCTGGCAGCTTGCCCAATCCCATATCTCCGCTGGTCAGCGACCACAGGATCGCCAGCACCAGCATGACCCAAATGACGGATCGACCCATCAACTGACTACACGCAGCCCCGATGTGACACCGGCACCGTGATACAGTTCATCGATGTCCCCGCTGGTCAACTGAGCCGACGGTTTGTCGAACAATACCACGCCATCTCGCAGGCCTATGATGCGCTCAGCAAAGCGGCGTGACAGGTCGGGCTGATGCGAGCTGAAAATGACGCCGATTTCGCGGCTACGTGCAGAGCTGGTGATCAGGCTCAGAATGCGTTCTGCGTGAGCAGGGTCCAAATTGCTGACGGGCTCATCCGCAAGGATCAACTCGGGTTCTTGTGCCAGACATCTGGCAATCGCAACGCGCTGCCGTTGTCCACCCGACAACTGATCGGCACGGCGGCTTGCCAGATCGGACAGCCCCGTATCCTGAAGCGCCCGTGTCACGCACATATGGTCCTCTTCCCGGAACCGCCCCCAGAGTGAGGACCAGATATTCATCCGGCCCATCCGACCGTTCATCACATTCTGATAGACACTCTGCCGATCAACCAATGCGAATTCCTGGAAGACAAAGCCGATATTGGCACGGTCCTCGCGGGATGGAATTCCTGTTGCCAAAAGTGACTTGCCCAGCACCTGGGCCTCGCCCTGCCAACCGCTCGAACGACCATCCAACAACGCCAGCAACGTTGATTTGCCCGCTCCCGAAGGACCGAGTAGCGCGACACTTTCACCCGGCTGCACCGACAGTGAAACATCTGCAAGAGCTGCCGCACTGGCAAAGTGCTGCGATACCGCGTTGAGTGAAATCACAGGGTTCATTTCAGAAACCCATACCGCCGCGCAGTCTCGCGTACGCCTTCGTAAACCGATGGATCAGCAGGGAGATAGCCGTCCGGGCCATAGAGGTAGGTGAGCAGGTGACGGTTCTCACTCTCGTTGAGGCGCAGCCTTCTCTGGAAATCACACCTTTGACCGCCCGTGTGATCCCGATCCGATGGCTGCTCACAATTGCCTTTGACCACCTTTTCCTTTCTTCCGCTCGTTCTGGATCGGCAAGAAAAGAGCGACCGAACATTATTGGCATGACCTGATTGATGGCGGCCCATAATCCGATCCATCGCGCCACAAAGTTCAAAATTCGATATTTGGGAGCATTTTTTGGCTCTTCAGGATCAGCACTGGTTTCAAGCAACGTCAGCGATTTCAAAAGGCTTGGTTCACGAGCTGCCAGTCTCATGCCCACGAACCCACCCATGCTCAGGCCGACAAAATGGCAAGGTGCCGCGTCCAGGCTTCTGATTAGTTCTGCGGCATCGGCGGTCAGCGAGTCGATATCATAACCACTTTCGGTCACACTGCTTTGTCCCTGACGCCTATGGTCGTACGTGATGCAGCGAAAGCGGTCCCTCAAGTGAGCGACCTGCGTTTCAAACATGGCCCCGCTGAACAGAAGGCCATGCGAGAATAAGACCGCTTCGCCTTCGCCACCAGTATCTTCGTAGTAAATTTTCGCGCCGTTCAGAATGGCTGTCGGCATGATTTCCCCCGTCCAAACAGACGAACAGATTTTAGCACGACCTTTATACAAATGCATGCTGCCACAGCCGACTTCCCTTGTAGACTCGAGCGCAGAACTTGGAACCGTCTCAGCATACATCCCCGCCCTATTCTCAAGGACATAAACAACCGGCCCAAAGCCGCCCTCGGCCAAGTCATTAAACGCCGCAGTGCAGCTTCCCCATAACAGACGTTCGCGCATCATCAACTTTTGGAGTTGTAGAAAGGCAATAATGACAACCGATCAACTTCTACTGGCGCGCCAGAACCTGGCTGGGAAGCTCTCCAAACAATGCCCTGAATTGCGCGGAAAACCGACCGAGCTCCCAAAAGCCAAATCTGGTAGCAATTTCAGTTACGCTTACATCCGCACCATTCGATTGTGCCAGATGGCGTCTGACCTGCGTCAACCGCCAGTTTCGCGCATATGCCGCCGGAGAGATATCCAGAACCGAATGAAAGGCGCGATGCAAACTACGCCCTGACAGGCGCAGGTCCCCGCAGATCTCCTCCAGGCTGACGGCGCGATGCGAGTGTTGCCAGATGTACTCCTGTGCTTGCCGGACAACCCGCTGAGGGTCCCTGAAAGCGACATGGCGTAGTTGTTCCAGGCCGACGGCGCCATCGAAATTATACAGAAACGCATCAATAATCTCACGCCTTGCAGATGCTGCGGCTGACGGAATGGAGATCGAATGTCGTGAATCTGTCAACGCCGCTTCGATTGATTGGCTGGTCTTCAAAAGATGTCGCATCGCGTTAATCGATCCCCGATACATTTGCCCCCTGCGCCAGAACTTCCGCGGCAGCCGTATTTCGTGGAATTTGGCACGTTCACGAATGTCGTCCAGATCGGCTGATATTGTCAGATAGCCGGACTGGCCTGAATACCTTGATGCATGCTCTGTCATAGCCGGGAACACTCCGACATCGCCTGTACGGGTGGAGGTTGACCACTGCCGCGATGTGTCGTTGGCCTCCAGTAATACGCCAAGCACAAGTCGGTCCTGCGACAGCGGTCCGTTGATAGCCAGCGACCCGCTAAGTCGCCCGATGGTCAGATCTGAACCTCCAAGGTCCGCAAAGGTCAGCTTTCCCCTGACCGCACCCTTGCCAAGTTGTGTAGGTTCAACCGACGCGCCTTTGACGCCTTCCTGCATGGCTTCTATGCCGTTCACGGGCAAAACCCGAACGGTATCGGCCATCATGTTCGTGGTGTTTTCCGTCATTGCGTCCCCTCGGGCGGACCGGGATCCCGTCGGTCAGGCCAGAATCGCATATTGCAAACTACCTCATCATTTTATCATCACAGCGTTTTTCGTGCACGAGGTATGATCATGATATGGTCCCGGATAAACCGCTTAACCTGTTTCCTTCTCGTTACCGCGATCGCGTCAGGTCCGGTTGTCGCCCAAGATCACACTCTGCACGAAGACAGTGTAAAGGAGGTATTGGGGACCGAGGAATTCTCCCCCTATGCCGGGCGCAATTTCCCAACGCTACCCATGTGGGGTGATACGCATCTGCACACCATCGTCTCCGTTGATGCGGGAACCATGACCCGTTTGACACAGGAAGATGCTTTTCGCTTTGCGCGCGGTGAAGAGGTGATCACCACTCATGGATTGCGCGCCAAGCTGTCGCGTCCGCTGGATTTCGTGGTCATTGCCGATCACGCCGAAATGTACGGGCTGATGCCACAACTATTGAAGGGTGATCGGGAGATTCTGGCGACAGAGACCGGTAAGCGATGGTACGATGCGCTGACCAGCGGTGATGACCAAAGGGCCTTTGACACTGCGATGGAAATTGTCGGCACATTGTCCGATGACGAACCTCCGATTGAGAGTGGCGCGGCTGTCAAGAATGCCTGGCGAGAATACACCGCACTGGCAGACCGTTACAACGAACCGGGCCGTTTCTCGGCTGTGATCGGGTACGAATACACCACCAATGGTGGCAACAACCTGCATCGCAACGTGATCTTTCGTGGAGATGCGAACGAAGCCAATCAGACGCTGCCATTTTCACAATATGACAGCAAGAACCCCGAAGACCTGTGGCGCCATCTGGCCGCGTTCGAAGAGCGCACCGGCGGCGATGTCATTGCCATTCCGCATAACGGAAACCTCAGCAACGGGCGCATGTTCGATGTGGAAAGCTTTGACGGCGGCCCTTTGACCGACGAAATTATTCGGCTGCGCAACCGGTTCGAACGGCTCTACGAGGTCACCCAGATCAAAGGCACAGGCGAGGCACATCCGATGCTGTCGCCTGACGATGCCTTTGCGGATCAAGACATCTGGGACCGGTCCAATCTGGACGGTACAGAGCTGAAAGAGCCGGACATGCTTCAGTATGAGTACACCCGTGAAGCCCTGAAGAACGGCATGAAGCTGGAGGCCCAGTTTGGAGTGAACCCGTTCAAGTTTGGTCAGATCGGCAGCACCGACGCCCATAATGGACTGACCGCAGTCGAAGAGAATAATTTTTTCGGCAAGCATTCCGGCGTCGAGCCAGAACCGCATCGCTGGAAGCATACTGTGATTGAGGCGCCTGACCCGGATCTGTCGATCCTTGGCTGGCAGCAGGCAGCAGGCGGCTATGCGGCGGTCTGGGCTGTCGAAAACACGCGCGAAGCCATTTTCGATGCGATGAAGCGGCGCGAGGTCTATGGCACAACCGGCTCTCGCATGCTGGTTCGATTCTTTGGGGGCTATGAATTCTCCGGGGAAGACACACTCAGCCGTCTGCCGGCGGATATCGGTTACGCCAAGGGCGTGCCGATGGGAGGGGATCTAGCGCAACCTCGGGAGGGCCAGGTGCCGTCCTTTTTGGTGGCTGCCCTGCGCGATCCCCTCTCGGGCAATCTGGACCGCATTCAGATCATCAAGGGCTGGATCGACTCCGATGGAAACGGACAGGAAAAGATCTATGACGTGGTCTGGTCCGGGGATCGGGAACCAAACGAAGATGGAACAGTGGGTGATGTCGGCAATACGGTCGACGTGACCAATGCCACCTGGACCAATACCATCGGGGCCCCGGAACTGATCGGTATCTGGACGGATCCCGACTTTGATCCGGAACTGCGGTCCTTCTATTACGCACGGGTCATTGAAATCCCCACGCCGCGCTGGACCGCCTATGAAGCCAAGCGCTTTGGCGTCGAAATGCCACCCGAAGTGCCGATGGTTACAACCGAACGCGCCTATACGGCCCCGATCTGGTATACGCCCGGCTGACGGCCCAATGCCGACATTTGCTTCATCAAACAACGCTGCAATGCGGCTTCCGCAAAGCGGTCATTGTGGCTCGGCCGCACTCATCAGCTCACGAAGCAGCCTTTTATGCGTCACTCCCGTCATCTGGCTCACGTTGAAGCGCATAAACGAGTTCTTGGACCGGGTCGGACTGAAGACATTTCCCGGGGCAAGCACAACGCCTTGTTTGAGAGCTTCCCGTGCCAGCAGGGCCGAATCCCTTCCGTCTGGCAGCTCACACCATAGGTAAAATCCGCCCTTGGGATACACGAAGGGCTTGATGTTTAGGGTGCCCAACTCATCGATAGAACGCGCGCGGGCGCGATCCAGTTTGGCCCTCAGCGTGTCCATATGTTTGCGGTAGCTCCCATCGGTGAGGGCTGCGTGCAGCAATTCTGACACCATCGGGCTCGGCCCACCAAAGCTGATTGCGACCTGAAGGTCGATCAGGGCGGCAATCCAGCTAGGCCTGGCAGCTATGTATCCGCATCGTAGCGACGCCGAAAGCGTCTTGGAGAAGCTGCCAATCGTAAGAACACGGTCCAGCCCATCCAACGCGGCTAGACGCGGAGACAGGCCCGGCTCGAACTCAGCAAAGATAGCGTCTTCCACGATAAGCAGATCATGGGTCTCGGCCAGAGATAACACGCGATGCGCGGTCGCTGCTGAGAGCGTCGCGCCAGTTGGATTGTGCAATGCCGAGTTGGTCAGATAGAGTCGGGGACGCTCTTTGCGTAGAACGCTTTCGAATATCGTGAGATCGGGACCATTGGGCGTGTAGGGCACACTAACAAGTGCGACCTGATGCGCACGCAAGAGGGCTTGAAAATTGAAATAGCACGGATCGTCCACCAGAACTGTATCACCCGGCTTGAGCAGCAATCTGCAGATCAAATCCAGCGCTTGTGACCCAGAATTTGTAAGCAAAACGGTGTTTGGGTCGACGTCTATGTTTTGATCGCCCAACATGCGTGCCACGTGTTGGCGCAGGCCCGCGTGCCCCTTTGCATTGCTATAATCGGTCAACACATTGCTGTTGCCCCGTGCCACATTACGCATGGCCCGACGCAGTGACGCCAGAGGCATCCAGTCTGACGGCATCCACCCGCATCCGGGCTTCTCCATGCTGTCTTCTGCATCAATGGATTGCCGAGCGACCCAAAGCGGATCAATCTCTCGCTCAAGCTGTGGCCCGGTTTGCGACACGACAAAGGGCTGAACGCGGTCGGAAACAAAGAAACCAGAACCGCGTCGGGCAAAGATAACGCCCTCAGCGGCCAAGACGTCGTAGGCCTCAACTACGGTCGAGGGTGAGACGCCCAATCTACGTGCGAGCACCCGGACAGACGGCAGCTTGGTTCCTGTGCTATATGTACGAGACCGTATCCTGCGTGTGATATGGTCCATCACGAGTGTGCGACGGGTCGCTTTGGCCATGGTACAATCAATCTGTTTGGGTTCATCTACCGTTACAGTTCGAGTGAACTGTACTGTTCTGTATCTGCATTTACTACAGCGCTTCCACTACAAGATCCAAAAAGGATTGTGTGGCGATGACGTCTTCATTTTCGGGTTGGGGCAGTGGATTGATCGGTGTGCTGATCTTCAGTGGATCCTTGCCCGCGACACGAGTGGCCATAAATGGATTTGACCCTCTTTTTCTGACCTCGGCTCGTGCCGTGCTGGCGACAGCTCTAGCACTGTGTTTGCTGGTCTTATTCAAACAGCTTAAACCTTCGCTGGCGGATCTGGGATCCCTCATAACAGTGGCTTTGGGCGTCGTGATCGGCTTTCCTCTGCTGACAGCCTTGGCCCTTCAGCACATCACGGCTGCGCATTCAATCGTCTTCATCGGGCTTTTGCCCTTGAGTACCGCTGCATTTGGCGCGTTGCGCGGCGGCGAACGTCCGGCCGGAATGTTCTGGTTGTTTTCCGTCTTGGGGAGTGCGGCCGTCGTTGGTTTTGCCCTCACGCAAAGTGCAGAAGTGTCCCTGATTGGAGACCTGTTTATGCTGGCGGCCATCCTCGCCTGCGGATTGGGCTACGCCGAAGGGGCGCTGCTCTCGCGTCGATTGGGCGGCTGGCAGGTGATTTCCTGGGCGCTTGTCTTGTCATCACCGTTCATGGTCATTCTCGCAATCTTCACATGGCCTGACACATTTGCCGATTTGAGCATGCCTGTCTGGCTCAGTTTGGGATACGTCTCCATTTTTTCGATGCTGGTTGGATTTGTGTTTTGGTATCGCGGTCTGGCTCGCGGGGGCACAGCAGGTGTTGGGCAGCTACAACTGCTTCAGCCATTTTTCGGCTTGATCCTTGCAGCGGCCTTACTAGCGGAACCGGTCGCGCCTTCGATGATCGGGGTAACGGTTTTCGTCGTGATTTGCGTGGCCGGTGCGAAGCACTTCGCGTAACGGGACAAAGCAGACTTTCAATCGAATAAATTGAAAGTCCGCTTCTTGGTTGTAGCGCATGCTTTAACTGAGGTGATGCACTTCTTGAAGGCCATAGACCGGCGTCAGGATGCCCTCCATCCGAGCCTTTATCTGCAGCGAGAGAAACTGTGAATAATGCCGGGACTGATGCAGGTTTCCACCATGCATCCAAAGGTTTGGAACCTGTGTCGGCTTCCACATATTGCGTTGCTCGCCTTCCCAAGGCCCCGGGTCCTTGGTTGTGTCAGAGCCCAGACCCCAACATTTCCCAAGCCGATCCGCCATATCCTGACCCATCAGGTCAGCAACCCAGCCGTTCATCGAATTATACCCGGTCGCATAGACCACCAGATCAGCATCCAGATGCGTTCTGTCATCAAGGATGACTCCGGTTTCATCAAGGGCTGTAACCTGACCGCGTTTCAGCTTGATCTCACCATCAATGATCAACTGGCTGGCCCCAATATCGATGTAATAGCCTGATCCGCGGCGCAGGTATTTCATGAACAGCCCGCTTTCGTCATCGCCCCAATCCAGCCAGAACCCGGCCTTTTCCAAACCGTCATAAAACTCTTTGTCCTGCTCTTTCATCGCGGCATAGGCCGGAATCTGGAATTCATGCAGAATGCGATAAGGCAGTGATGCAAAGATCAGATCGGCCTTTTCGGTCGTCATGCCAGACCGCACCGCACGTTCAGAATAAAGATCGCCCAGTCCGATTTCCATAAGGGTGTCCGAGCGGACAATATGGGTTGAGGACCGCTGCACCATTGTCACATCGGCATCGTTTTCCCAAAGCGCGGCGCAGATGTCATGGGCCGAGTTGTTGGACCCCACCACGACAACTTTCTTGCCTGCCCATCTGGCCGGCCCGTCGTGTTCCGAAGAATGTGCCTGCTCACCCTTAAAAACATCCATACCCGGAAAATCAGGCATGCGTTTCTTGCCGGACATACCCGTCGCCATGATCAGCTGCTTGGGCCGCAACACCACCTCTTCGCCATCCCGGTCCACCGTGATAGTCCATTCGCCCTTGTCTTCATCGAAGGTGGCGGATTTGGCCGTCGTGCGCGTCCAATAATTCAGCTCCATCACTTTGGTGTACATCTCAAGCCAGTCGCCGATCTTGTCCTTGGGCGAGAACACGGGCCAGTTTTCCGGGAACTTGATGTAAGGCAGATGGTCATACCAGACCGGATCATGCAGGCAGAGGGATTTGTAGCGATTGCGCCAACTATCGCCAGGCCGGTCATTCCGTTCAACGATGATCGTCGGGACGCCGAGCTGTCGCAGCCGCGCACCCATGGCGATCCCACCCTGACCACCTCCGATGATGACGCAGTAGGGCTGTGTTTTGTTGCCCAGTTCAGCCTCTTCTTGGGCCCGTTCTTCCGCCCATGTGGTCCTGTGTTTACCCGCACCATGCTTGGCCCCAAGTGGGCGGTTGAACCCTTTAGGCTCTTCATGACCTTTCAGCTCGACCATCGTGGTCAGCAAGGTCCATATCTTGCCATCCTTGAGGCGGATTAACCCAAAGCCGCGTGCCACTTCGGTTTCGAACTCGATCCATGCGGTGGTTATTCCGCCATCTTCAGTGGGTACTTCACCTTCGGCTATTTTCCAACCGCTCGGCTTTGTTGTGGCCAACTGATGCGCGAGCATATCTGCCACCTGCGCCTTGCCTTCGACCGTTTTGATATTCCAGGTAAAGCTGACCAGATCGCGCCAATAGCAATCGTCCTGGAACATATCGCAGGCGGCATCGATATCGCCTTGGGATAAAGCCGTACCGAAGTCATCCAGGAACCCCTGCACCTGATCCGAGAGTGTTGTGTCGAGCATGTCATCCTCCCTATCTCCACGGAGCAAAAGGCTGGCAAATCCGCGTCCCTTCGGGCAAGTCGATTTGGCGGCTCAACGCTTGACCTCGGCCAAAAATCCCAAGACTTGTTGCGCGCGCAACAAGGGCGCAACACGAAGGCATGTGCGTTTATGCAGGTGGAATAAGCCCGGCCTTTCGCACACGGCGCAGGATTGTCGACCGGTTCACGCCAAGGCGTCGCGCCACTTGAGACATATTCCAATCGCAAGCACGCAGCAGTGCTTCCAGATCATCTGAGTCCAGCTTTTGCGCAGGGGCGAGCGCCGGGGCTGGCAAATCCGTCAAGTCGATGATGTTGTCCTGACACAGGGCGACCGCGCTGTGCAGCAGATGTTCCAGTTCACGAATATTGCCGCTCCATAGTCGTGATTTCAGATCGGCGCGCGCGACTGTCGACAGGTGAATATCATGGCTTGCAAACCGTCGAAGCAGGCGATCAATTAGCCAATCCAGATCCGCTCGGTGGCGCAAAGGCGGCAGAGAAAATGTGGCCCCCGCAATCCGGTGCAGCAGATCTTCACGCAGACCGCCCTGCAATCCCGCCGGGGGCTGCCGACATGAGGCAATGATCCTCAGATCAGCCCGCCGCTCAAGCACTGCTAAAAGAGAGGCCTGTGCAGGCTCGCTCAGGTCTTCGACACCGCTCAGGAACAGCGTGCCGGGGTCGATGGTTTGGCAGAAATCGAATGTCTCGGTATCGCAACAGATCACTGTGTGGAAATCCTGTCTCGCAGGATCGGCCATGTGGATCGCACGCGCCAGTTTGGTCTTGCCCGTGCCGCTTTCACCAGTCAGCAAAAGCGGCAGGCTGGTCGGTGCAAGACGCGCAGCATTGTTCAAAAGCTGCTGAAGGTCCGCATCCGGCCCCGCAAAACTGCCAAGGGCTCCGGGCAGAACCTGTTCTCGCTTGCGCAGGGCCGCCGTCATCTGCGACGTCTGTGGCGCAACGGCATGACCATAGAGCGCTCGCCCGTCCTTGAGGTGTAGAACGCGGTCTTCGGACGGTCTGCCGCGCATGAACTCCGGCATGTCATCAACACTGATTTCAAGCCAGTCCTGCAATTGCGACCCGATCAGGTGGCCCGAACCGTCCGGGTCCAGTGCGCGTCGGGCCCCCGAGGTCATACCAATGATCTTGCCGCTTCCGTCCACTGCAACCGCCGCTTCAGGATCGACCTCGAGAAATTCGGGGCTTGCTGAAAAGCGCAGGACCCAATCGCGCCTGGTCGATGCCATCAGGTTTGCCATCTCGACGCGACGGGCGGAATTCGTCACCAATGTCATGGCCAGATTCTGCGACGCCTTAGGCGAAGGGCCACGCAACAACGAAACATCCAAAACAGCCGCAAGACCACCTTTGGTATCGAAAATAGGCGCTGCCGTACAAGACAGCGGCGTATGCGTGATCGAAAAATGATCCCCCTGATGGATCGTCACCGGCTGACCTGTAACGATACACGACCCTACCCCGTTCGTTCCTGCCAACTCTTCCGTCCACTTGAATCCCAGATGAAGACCGGCAGTTCTGAGTTCGTCCTCGAAGTTCCGGTCGCCAAAGAAATCGACGCAGACGCCATCTGCATCCGCAAGCAGCAGGACATAGTTCTGCCCTGCCACCTGCGCAAACAGCGATTGCAGCCCCGAGCGCGCCGTTGCGATCAGACGTTCGGATTGTTCCAGATGTTCACGGAATTTGGTGTCAGGCAGTATGTACGCTGGTTCCTGTCGTGAGGGATCCATACCATAGGTCTCAACACAGCGCTGCCAGCTGTCCGCGACAAGTCGGTCTCGCCCTGTATCGAACCCGCTCAAGACACGGTCAATCTCTTTTGAATGCTGGCGATCCAACAGCTTCCCGTCCTGCAAACCCTTCCTAAAAATAGCAGGTGGAAGGCTTCGCGCCTATGCTCAAATTTCGTCTGGCAAACGTTTGGCGCTTCGTTTCGTCAAGCTGACCTTCGTTGAACGCGCGGCATAGCTCACTTTCGGGCTCTCCCGACGCTTTCGCCGCGCTATCCACGAGCGACAGGTCCGGGACGAACTACCTTTTGCTGAACCGCTGACGAACCGGAAAGTAGCGGACAGTAAGGATTTTGAGTGTGGCAAAATGTAATAAAGACTTTACTGCGGGGATTCAGTTTTCTTGGTTTCAAATTTCTGAGGTTTCGCTAACTTCGCGTCGAGTGGCGTTAATCTATGTTCACCAACTATACCAGTCACCTATTGCGGTAACCCTGCTTTTAACCAACCTTCACGCCAATTGTTTGCACAAGATGGGACAGTGAATATTGGTAATTGAGTCTGCGCCGAGGTTACGGTCAGCCCTGGGCGCAAAGCCTGAAGATTTGCAACCGCTTCGCGAGCAGCATCACCATCGGTGAGGTGGCCCAGAGCAGCGATCAGCATGAGATGACTCATTACGAAGTTTGAACGCACAGATAAGGCATTTCGGCAAGCCTTAATGGATTCTTCATAGCGCCCAAGATGGAATAGTGCACTTGCTTGAGCGAGATAAGCAGCATGGCGCAATGGATCGTGCGGGCTGAAGTCCACAGATTGAGTTGCGTGGCTGAGTGCCTCCTCTGGGCGATTAAGCAGAAACAGGTTGATGGACGCCAGCATGTGAACTGTTGCGGCGTTTGGGTTCTGCTCGAGAGCTTGTTTAAACGCAACCCGCGCGCGTGGTAAATCCCGCGCCAGCATTGAGATTGAATGCGCAGCATACGCCAGTGCGATCCCGTCTGCACGATCGCTAAGCAGCACCCGTTCGGCTGCTTTTACGGCCTCTTTCGGCCCTTCGCCAATAGGCTCAAGCCCTTGGACCATGCGTTGAATATGCAACCAAGCCAACAAACCTGATGCTGACGCATATTCCGGGTCGCGACCCAGTGCGAGGGTCGTCAGCCTTATGGCCTCTCGATTGTCTTCATCCGTCAATAGGTGGAAGTGCGATTGCGCTCGCAGGTAAAGTTCATAGGCTTCCAAATTATCCGTGGGTTTCGCGCGCGCGCGGTTTGTTTCGGCGTGCCGTAGCGATGGCTCAATCGCTGTAATGACTTCCAGCGTGACTTTGTCTTGAAGGTCGAAAATATCATCAAGTACGCCGTCAAAGCGTTCTGCCCAGAGATGACTGCCGTTTTCCGCATCAATCAATTGCCCAGTAATGCGGACGCGTTGACCTGCTCGTCTGACCGAGCCCTCGAGAACATAGCGCACTCCAAGTATGCGACCAACTTCGCGAATATCCGTGCTTTTGCCTTTAAAAGTGAAGGACGAATTTCGGGCCACGACCATCAGCCAGCGGAAACGAGACAACTCTGTGATGATGTCTTCTGTGATTCCGTCCGCAAAGAATTCCTGTTCGGGATCATCAGACATATTGTCGAATGGAAGCACTGCAATCCCAGGTCTAGCATCCGTTTTTTGAGATAGGTTGGCTGAAGTGCCCTTAGGCCAGCACCAAACACCAATGCGGCGCGTGATGTTTTTGAGTTCCGTCTGCTCACCGCCGTCGAACTTGGATGCATCGCCTCGGTCAAGACTGTTGTGAGATGTATCCGACAACAATACCTGATCTGGCTCGGCCATTGCTTCGAGACGAGCGGCGACATTTATTCCATCACCAAAAATGTCGTCGCCTTCGGTGACAACCTCGCCGGTATGAATGCCAATTCGAAGCTTGATACTGTCTGGTTTCTGAGCAGACTGTATTGCGATAGCGCAATCTACAGCGTCTGATGTGGACTTAAACTCGGCGATCCAACCATCGCCCAAGCTTTTGATCATTGTCCCGCCATGGGCTTTCAGAAGCAATTGGAGCGTATCTTCACGAAATGATCGGAGCGCACTAATCGTACCTTCCCGGTCATAATCCATCAGTGCTGAGTAGCCGACAATGTCCGCCGCAAGCACCGTCGTAAGACGTCTGTCCATTCGTTCCCCCTGTTTTAAGGAACTTAACGCGACACTCGACTTCTGTCAGCCCGACAAGGTCGCCTTTTAACGTCACCTTTGGGCTCATCGGCAACATTCGCCGCGCCGTCCTTGAACGACCGCAACTCATGCAGCTTTGGATTTCAGGCTCTCCCGCAATTGACCCTAAGTTACAGGAAACAGCCGACCCGAGAAACGCTATAGCAGACGGTGTTGGAAATTGGCCTTGGGTTTCAATTCGATGAGGCGCTCAAGACCTACGTCACGCAACAGATGGTTAGGCAATTCGTCCAAGCAATAAACCTTCCGTTTCCGGCGCAGGAGGTTCCCAAAGAGTTGACAGATGCTTGTGATATGCAGCCACCAGCCCTTTGGTGGCGGCTGCATCAGTGCGGAGTTTGAAAAGTTCATCGCGCTGCTTCTTCCAAAGACCGAACGCCTTGATTTACACCTTGTGAAAGGTGCCTTGATGATTGAGCTTGGGACGACGCGTTGGCACACGCTTCGATGTGGGTCGCGATGCGATTTGCGCTGATACCCGCCGCGTGGAAAAATCCCTGAAACAACAATCCGTACCCTGTGAACCAAAGACCGGGATTTCGGGGATCTTCCTGACCCATCGGATGAAGTGGGTAACCTTTGTTGTCCAACGCACCCATGTGCCCGAAGAGTTCATCCAGATCTGCTCGATAACCAGTGGCGCAGATCACTACGTCAGGGTAGATTTTTCGACCACTTGCCAGTTCAACGGCGTGGGGTGAAAAGCCGACGGTTTCGCTGACGGCCGCAAACCGACCAGACTTCAGCGCAGAGACAAAACCATCATCCAGAGCGAAGGTTACTCCGTCTTTCAGCATCCGGGAACCACCGCCCATGACATGGCGGCGCAAGCCATAGCGGCGCAGGTTCCCAAAGAAGGCGCGCTGCATGATCGAAAAGATCGGATCGAGCGACCATTTGGGGAATAGCGTGAAGAGGTTGGCCAGCCGCTGTAGCGAAAAGCCGAAGACGCGGGATGGCAGGATCGATGGCCCGTGCCTGACCGAAACCCAGACCTGCGCCGGGTTACAGCGAGACAAATGATTCAACACATCTGTGCCCGAGTTGCCGGCCCCGATGACAAGGACTTTCTTCCCGTCGTATTCACTGGGGTCATCGAAGTCGGCGGCGTGGATGATTTGACCGCCAAACTCCTCCATGCCCGGCCAAACGGGCATATCAGGCACTTTCTCCCGCCCCGTTGCGACAATCAGGTGAGCGCTGAAATAGGTGCCCCTGTTGGTTTCAATCTGCCAGATGTCGTCTTCGTGGAGGATTGACAGGACGCGGGTCTCGAAGTGGATATCGGAAGCAAACTGACGCGCATACTCGCTCAGGTAATCGACAACAGCATCTCGGGGCAAAAAGGTGTCCGAGTTACGAGGTGCGTGATATCCGGGAAGGCTGGCGAAATGGCGATGAATGTTCAGCCGCAACTTCGGATGCCGTGCGCGCCACGGATCGGCCACCCTGTCGGACGCTTCCAGAATGGTGAACGGAATGTTCCGGGCGCGCAGTTCAGAGGCCGCAGCCAACCCGGAAAGACCGGCTCCGATAATGATGGCGGTTGTTGAATGGGGAAATGTCATTTGAGAACTCCAAAAACAGTGCGCTTAACGGCGCGCGAAGAAATATGCGTTGAGTTGATCATGAGGCAGGTGATGGGTCTCGACCTGCCCGAAGCCTGCATTGGCGAGGTATTCCTGTGCTGTCTCAATGCCCCACATTGCTCCGAGGCCTGGCCCGCCTTGCCCAATTGACACTGGCGTGCAGTGCATCAGCGACAGGGAATAAAGCAGGGGTGCAAACGGATTTTGGATGTTGGTTTCTAGATTCCGGGATCCGCCTATATCTTGCATCAGAAGCAATCCGTCCTCGGCGAGTGAGCGGTAGACAAGGTCCAGCAATCCCTGCGGGTCTTTCTGATCGTGCACCGCATCAAACGCTGTGATCAGATCGAAACGTCCCAGAGACTTGACCTTGGAAAGGTCCTGCGCACGAAACGTCAGGTTCTTCAGACCCATGCGTGCCGCTGAGACTTGCGTTTCAGTAAAGGCGTCCTCACACAGATCGATCCCCATAAAGCGGCTTGCAGGAAAGGCTTGGGCCAGTTCCATCATCGCGCGGCCTGCGCCACAGCCCACGTCCAGAACATCAATCCCGTGTTCAAGACGCTCGATCAGACCGGGTTCCACAGGAAGGATGTGCTCTATCAGGGCCGATACCACCAGCTGAGCGCTGTCTTCTGCCATGACTTCATGAAAGCGACAGTAGTCATGGTAATGGGTGCCAGCCCCATCTCGAAACCGTGCGACCATGTCCTCCTCGACCGAGGCCATGACACCAATGAACTGGCAGGTTACAGCCATGTTGTCGGGTTCCGCCGCGCGAGTAAGCAGCGCCGCGTGTTCAGGCGGAAGATTGTAGGTTCCGGCTCCGGGGTCGTAATCGACCACGCCTGACGTCACCATCACAGCCAGCCATTCACGAATGTAACGCTCGGCTAAACCAGCCTTCTCGGCCAGAGTTTTCGAGGTCGCGTTGGGTAAACCGGCGAGCGCGTCAAATAGGTTGGTACGGTGGCCAATCGACGTCATCAACGCGAGCGCGGCACTATTCAATGTGTCGACCATCTGCTCTCCAAAGCGCTCTGCCTTGGCCTCATCAAAAGTAACTGTTGTTTGGTCGTTCATGGGGCTTCTCCGATGTTTTTGGCGTTCATATCGTCTGTTTCTGCATCGGTATTGCCGCAAGGTTGCGAGTCGTGATATGCCCAAGATTGACCAAAACGGTGAATATCGGACATAGCGATGCAAACATTCAAAGCCCCTTGTCGTACAACGGTTGTGACTTTGCCCTGCGTCGGAACCTCGACGGCTTACAGTATTCTCGATGCACTTGCCTCGGTCGGCCGGGATTGGGAAATGCTACATGGGGCCCGTCCCAAGGCGAAGATCTTTGACGCCAAGATGTTGTCGGTAGATGGAGCACCTTATGTCGACATCAACGGACGACGTATCACGCCGGACGGATCACTGGCCGATTATGGTCAACCTGACCTGGTAATCGTTCCTGATCTGCATCTTGCGCCTGACGCACCGTTGCCAGATGAATTCGCCGTGGTGATCCCGTGGCTTGTCAAGGCGTACGCTGACGGCGCAATCATCACGTCTGTTTGTTCTGGTGCGCTCTTACTCGCGGCGGCGGGCTTGTTGGATGGCCTTGATGCCACCAGTCATTGGAGTTTCTGTGATGTCATCGCCCGGAAATTCCCGGATGTCCGCGTGCGCCGAGAACGAATTCTGATACCTGCGGGTGACGGGCATCGGATTGTGACCGCTGGTGGAGCGTCTGCGTGGGGTGATCTGGTTCTGTATCTGGTCGGCCGAATTGCTGGACAGGATGAGGCCCGACGCCTCGCCAAGATTTACTTGCTCCAGCCTCACACTGAAGGACAGTTGCACTACGCTTCTTTGATTGCGGGAGCACAACATGAGGATGCGCTGGTTGCAGATGCCCAGGTTTGGGCCGCGGATAACTATGCCCTGCCAACCCCAGTTGCCGCCATGGCCGCCCGAAGCGGTCTGACCGAGCGAAGTCTGTTGCGGCGGTTTCGCAAAGCCACCGGGCAGACCCCGGTTGAGTACATTCAGACGCTCAGGGTCGAAGAGGCTAAACAGATGCTGGAAACGACCGATATGCCCATCGACGATATAGCTGCCGAGGTTGGATATACAGAGCCATCAAGTTTCCGAAATGCGTTTCGGAGATATGTGGGCATGCCTGCATCGGCCTATCGGAAGAAACGCTTATCGCTGGCTCCTTCGGCGCTTTAGAACGAGTGCTTCGAATGATGCAAGTTGCGTGGGCTTGTTATTCAGCATTCATGATCGAAGCCGCGGTCTGCATGAATGACGGGTAGTCGCGCCGCGGGGCGGCACCGAATTTTTCGCTCATGCCGTATTATTTTGTGACGCGTGCGCGCGTAGCGGGAAAATCGGATTTACGGGTTGGGCTCTCCCAACGCCTTCGCCGCGCTTTGTCCGAACGGCGGATCTGGGAAACGGGGGATTTCCAGACAGCAGAGCATGGCCATCCACGACGCCACAACCGCTGAATAATATTGTCTCGAAATCGCGTCCAACAATCTACGTTCAGTGGCTGGATAATTTGATGAGAAGGCAGATACTTGAAAACGCGGGGAAAACCCTGTTCGCATTTAATGTGAGCCGGAGCGGATGATTGCAGGCTGGTTGCAAATAATCTGGGTTCATTCGCAGATAATCCGGGTTTGGCCCCTCCGATAGATGCAAATAATTCAGGCCGAAAATCAGGATGATTGCAAGCCGAACTGATTATGTTTGCAGGTCATTACAGCTAAGGCTCCCGGCGTTTGGCAGTGAAAGTGATTTTAATGAAGATCAAGTTGACCTCGATGCTGAGGCTCAAGTCGATTTTCTGAAGCTGTTTTCTCACGGCTTTTAGGCGGCGAGCTGCTAGTTTGCGAAGCTGTTTTGATTTTTTGCGAATGTATTTCATGTCTGTCTCCTGTTGAAAATTCGCGGCTCCCGAACACGCCGGGAAAGCAGACCAGTCAACACGCGCGCAGCGCATCGTAGGGCTTGGTGTTTACGGGTCTGCGCGGCGTGTATCTTGGCCGCTCATTTTCATCGGGACGGATCTAAGGCAGGCGCGCAAAAAACAGAGGTTCGCAGTGGAACCGGCGACCTGGTGCGGTGTGTGCAGAACTTAGAGTTTTGAGGGAAAGGCAGTCGGCCCAGACTCGCGGCAACGATCGGGCCGACTGGCTCAAAAGAGCGTTTTTGCCGATTGCCGTCGGCTTAGTGAGATTAGCACGGCAACAGCGGACGTTAAAGCCGATCCGTTCCGGCCGCCATGCGGCCCCGTGCGCTGGAAGCGCACAGTCCTGGCTAATCGGGGCGGTGGCCCCGGTTCGCCGGGACGCCACAACCGAATGAGCTGGTTAGCCCGGATAGGGGTTTGCTGGGCTGTAACGTGTGCCAGCCTCGACAAAGCAGCCGTTGCGGCCACTCAGCCATGCGCGATGAAATGACGAACGCGCAAGTATGCGGCGAAGTGGCCGGGGCATTGTCCAACCGCCATACCCTGACAAATAGATGCGGTGAAGAATTTGATTCATAGGCGACCTCTGATCTGAGACTGTGGAATGGTAGGCGTGTTGGCCGACCTAAGAAAGCCGCGCGCCACGCATGGCGGCGCGCAAGCAGTGGTCAAACCTCCTTTCCGTCGCTGTCAAACCGGCGGACAAGCTGAAAATCTATGAAGCCAAACGAAACCAGATCGGCAAAATGGGCACGGGCTTCGTCTGAATCGGCGTAGGTTTCCGGGTCCGTTCCATCCGGCAAGTCGATTTCGAAAAACTGCATTGCATCGCAAGCGATCCTGACAATTGGTTTTGTAGACATCGGCTTTCCCTCAGCGGCGGATTCTGATGATTTTCGTGTGAACGCTGGCCGTCGAAAAAGTGTTTGGCGGCAAGGTTTCGAGTTCTTCGGCCTCGTCGTGGTGGAATGTGACAGGGACCAGGGCAACAAGGGTTGCCGGTTCGTCATGCCCACCCTGCCCTAGCAGGGACAAAGCCGCCTCGATGTGGGCGCGTACCTGCTTAAAAGGCGGGTTCATGATGATACGGGGAAACTGCGCGCGGCCTCTGACTTCCTCCGCATACTCAAGAAAACAACGGTTGATCGTGGGGCCAATGGCGCGCAGTTTTGCCGCAAGCGTGTTGTGGCGCTCGATCATAGTCAATTCGCAAGTGCTGTGACCTGATGCAATCAGCGCCTTTGCGAGCTGGCCGGTCCCGGCGCTTGGCTCCAATGTCAGATAGTCACCTTGCGGCCCGAGATAACCAACCATCCGCGCGGCTACAGGATCGGGCGTCACGTGGCATTCGGTGAACTTGTCAACGGCGATAACCTCGGGGGCCTTCAGCTCGTCCAGTTGGGGCGCGTCATGCCGCACCCTAACCGGAATGGTTAGGGGCCTGTTCGGGCGGTAGTAGATGCTTGGCCGTTTCTGAGTCATCGTCCTAGCCTTTCAACTTCAAGGGCGTTCGTGGCTTGGTTGACTATCCGTTGCGCCGTGTTTGCCTCGATTCCGGTCTCCATCAAACGGCGCATTGTGACCGCCTTGCCCAGAACGGTCAGGCGCGAAAAACCCTCCTGAACGTATTCCATCGGGTCGGCTTCAACGATCTGGCATTCTCCCTCCGTGTGACCGTGGCTGATTGCCTTTTGCCGCCTCCCCTGCAAATTCTCGGGCAGGATTGCCGCGCCCTGAGTGAGCGCGACAGCGTAGGTGTAAAGGTGGGTTTCCCAATGACGGGTCATTGTGCAATTTCCTCGTCAAAATCTGCAGGGGCGTCATGCTGCTTTTGATCGGTGATCAGGATAGCAGCCCATCCAGCCGAGAAACGCGGCCCTTCGTGGTTCGGGTTCGGTGCGATCCGCACCCGGAAAGCGCCGCAAGCTGAAAGCCGCGTTCCCCTGTAGTCGGTGCCAATTTTGGCAAATTCGGCCTTGGTCATTTCCACCTGTGGAACAAACTCGACTGTTCTATTCCACGGGTTGCGAACCAAAAATTTGCCGCTCTGCGCTTTGAAATTCAGAATAGGCGGCTTTGCCGGTTTCTTTTCGGGCGGCACGTACCCGCAAGACTGCATCAAGTCGCGCCACTCGTCGGCGGATAGCTCAACGGTGCTGCCATCGGCCACATGAGCGGGCAACGGGGCGTCACATTCCACAGAAAACAGATCGTCATCGACCTTTTTCCCCTTCGGTTTGTCTGCGCCGTGTTCGCGGACAAACATTTGCAACAGAGTCGGCGTAATCTCACCTTCAAAACGTGGCACATCGCCCAGCATTTCGCGTTCATATGAAAGGCGGTTCAAGGTGTGAGTGATCCAGCGGGACAGGTGGTCGCTTTCGATGGTGCGTTTTGCGGCCTCGATGCACTGCGCGCGGGCTTCTGCCGGTGTGGTCTTGCCGTCTGTAACTGCCGAATAGAGGCCACAAGGCACCGAAGGGCTGCGGCCCAGAATGAAACTGATTTGCGCGTCAGTGGTCGCGCTTTCCCACATTGCCAAGGCTTTATGCGCAGCGTTCAACCGGCGCTGAAGGTCGCGCAGCTCGGCCAGTAGTTTCTTGATCCGACGCGCGCGCACCTTGGGGTCATTCTTCCGGTTTGCATGACGCTCGACACCTGCCGCGCGATATTGCCAATAACCGATAGCGCCATGAGCCTTAACGGCTTTGTCCATTGCGTTGTGCATCCGCTCTTGTGTCTTGCGGGCTTTGCGCTCGGAGTGATGCCCGACAAGGATAGGCTGACCAAATTCGAATGCACGGGACAGTTCATCAGCGGCCCGGTGAAATGCGTTTGCCTGTTCGGCGCGTTTCTGTGCGATCCCGTCCAGGCGATCCGCTGTGATCTGCGCCCGTTCGGCCATTGTGGTTTCTTCGGGTTCAATCTCGCCTGCCAGTTCAAGCGCAAGGTTTTCGCGGGCAACGGTCCACATTGGGGCAACGAACAATTCCTGTTTAGGTGCCCACTTGAAGCCTGCGGCTTTGACGCGCTCGTATGTGTCGGCGTCCAATCGCTCCGAGGCATACAAACGGATCTTATTGTCCTCGGGGGAGTAAGTTGCACTGATATTAATATCAAAATCAGCCATTCGTGGCGTCTCCTTATCGTGGCGATGCGGTTGCCGGTGTTTCCCAGCTTTCCGCCAATGGGCGCGGCCTTCTGATCTGTTAGCTGATAGATGGACCACATCTATCGGCTGGCAGAACAGGAGGGCGAAGCCCTGCCTGTGGCCTGGGGCGGGACTGTCACGGGGTCGGAGTGGCAAAAAAATGGGAGGGAACCGCGCGCTCGCGCGTGGGAGGAACCGGTTTTTTGACATGGAGACGACGCGCACCGCGCGGCGCTTGCCCCTTGACCGGCCCGACGCAGGATGCGGGCGGATCGGGATGATGGGACCGGCCTGCCGGTCACAGCAGCCCCACTATTGGACAATGCCAGGGCCGGGGTGAGCGCGCTTTAGCGCGTCGATCCTCAGCCCTGTCAATTGATCAATGTGAACCGCGCGCCGCGCGCGGGTCTCAATTCACCGTTTGCGTGGTCTTGTCAGAAAACAAAAGCACGCGTGTTATCCTGCCTCGACGGAAACACTATATTTAGTATACTTACGTTAAGCACCCACAATATGATTGCTTTTGAACCCCTTTTGTTCTATTCTTTTGCTAAGCTGCCAAGGGGAAAAACTGATGCCCGAAACTGCCATTTCAGAGACACAGACAGCACTGCCAGCAACGGCAAAGCAACTTGCTTATGCACGCAAGTTGGCAGAGCAACAAAACGTCGTTTTGCCCTGGGAAATCCAGCAAGATCGGCGCGCGATGAGCCAATGGATCGACACGCAGAGATCAGCACCTCGCGTTCGCGATACAAGGCCAAGCTCGAAGCAGGTGGCATTTGCGGAACGCATCGCCCGGATCAAGCGCAGTCCTGTTCCGGACGAGTGCTTTCGGGATCGCACTCTGATGTCCCGCTGGATCGATAGCAACAAACCTTGAACAATATCGCGTTGGTTTGGCACCTTTGGCGTTGCCTTGCCACGTTGGAAGAACCTCAGATGCGGTGCTTTCACACATGCCTTGCTGCGTACCGTTCCATTGAATAAGCCGCATCATCTAACCATGGGATCAATCGCCTATGCTCCAACCGGAACATAGCCTCGGCGACGTTTTTGTCTTTCAAGTATATGGAGCGCGTCAGCAGCCTGGGCTTCGTCATCGTACGTCACCATCATGGCTTGCCCGTTTGTGCCAATACGTCCCCAGGTGCGAAGAACGGAAACTTCACCAAACAGCGTCGGCTGCAACTCTATTCCGTAGAACCGTGCCATGTTGACGTCAGGGTCTACATGGATCAGGTGGACAGGTGTGGTGTCTGTCAGCTCCATGCGCCCAGTATTTCTTGGCACAGCCCAGCTGTCCAATGACAATGCGATATCTATTCGCCGGGAGCGATTCATACCCGTGATGTGAGGCGGCACGGGTTTCACCCGGCCTTATCATTCTGGTCGCACCATATGCGAGTTGAAGATCTTTGCAGTCCCTCCATTCCCCGGATCAGGGTTGACGAGCCCGACCCTTGTCGCGTCCGCTGTGGTTATGGACGTAGATGAAAACAAAGTGGATGAGGCAGTCCTGGCGCTGCTCTGGTTGACGCTGCATGACGAGCGCCGCGCATGGAAAGGCTTTGACTGGGACGCGCTTGACCGCTTGCACCGGAAGGGGTTGATCCTGGATCCGGTTGGAAAGGCAAAATCGGTGGTGTTGACCGATCAAGGCCTGCATCGATCCAAAGAACTTTTCGCAGAGCTTTTTGAGCGGGAGCCAAAGACATAGCATTCGCCACGACAAGACCATCCATGCAACGCAGATCTGCACAAGCCTGTGATCTGGCTGGCGGTTGCAATCTGCGCTAGATCGCCTCTGTCTGGCGAACAGGGAGAAGCTGAAGATGACAACGGGGAACGATCTTGGTGGGCTCATTCGGTTTATCACCCGTGACGAGATTTGGCACGAGCGGCTCGCGGACGTGTTGGACGAGCATTTTCTGCCAAGTCTCGAAGCCTTTGATCTCGATTTCGAGGATCTGGGCGACCTGCTGGGCGAGGATTGGCCAATGGTTCTGTGGGGCGGTGGCCTGGAAGACTTGCTGGGCAGGACATTCGGACCGGACGCCGAAAACGCTGTAGATGCCTATCTGAAAGGGAGCGGTTCCAAAGAGAGTGCGCAGACCCGCGCCTATATCGAGGGTTTGCGGGACGCGTCGGTCAGCCTTTATGAGGTGAGCGAGGTAGACCCCGGCAGATCCATGGTCTTGCGCAACATGCTTTCGGACGCAGAGCCGGTTACCGTCCGGGAACACAGCGCGACGCAGATGCTGCAGCGATGGGATCGCATCGCAGCTCGGGTTGTCGCACAGGGGGAATATAACGTGATCTCGGGGGCGCTGCTCCCCTTCGACCCCGACACCGTCGCGTTTTTTGAAGACGGGCTCCGCTCCGTGTTGAAATTGAACCCCGACGTTGAACTGAGGCTGACACAGGATCAGCTACACCGTTCCGCACCCCTCTTCACCAATGCCTGGCTCTTCGCACATCTGCCGAACCTACTGGATCCGGAACCACCACAAATCAGCAACAGCGATGGCGACAACCTGCTCTTTCACGACATGCGCTTCCCCCTCGCCAGCAAAGTGACGCAAAGCCAGGTATCTGAAAAGCTAACACAGTCCGCAGAGCTCGTGATCTCAGGCCAGAAGGATTGGACCTGGCTTGACCTCGACACCCCGTCAGGCACCAAGCACGGCACCGGCCTCGTGTTGGACAAATCAATGTCAGGGGCCTCCGTGCTTGGGTCCCTAGATCTGAAAGGTCGGACACTCACACTTTCTGTGAACTCTGCAGCGCGCGCTGAACGCGGCGAAGCCCTGGTCCGGGACCTCCTGGGCGACCTGGTGAAATCTCCGCTGACATCAATCCAGACCGCCGAACAGATGATGGCGGATGACAGCCTGGAGAGCGAAGTGGCAGAAGAAGAGGACATCCCCCCTGCCCTTGCCCATCAGATTGCCCACGAACATCTCGACCATCACTACCGCGACACGCTTGATCAGCCGATCCCGGCCCTGGATGGCAAGACCCCGCGCCAGGCCGCTCGCACCACGGCGGGCAGGAAGAAAGTCATAGACTGGCTGAAGACAATCGAAAACCGCAGCGCGCGCCAGACCGGCTCTCCTGTTGCAGACTATGATTTCAGCTGGATGTGGGACGAGCTCGGATTGTCAGATTACCGAAAGTGAACCCGCGATCGATCAAGTGAAATCTCTCCCAGACCTTCGCCAGGTTTTCATGGAGCGGCAGCACATCTCGTCATTTCTGGTAGTTGCCGTGAGCGCATATCGAATGCACCCACTCCCGGAGTTTCAACGCTGCCAGTAGTGCCTGACACGCACAAACATAAACAGCGATGCAGTGATGTTGCCGATTCCCATGCCGACCCAGACACCGATTGCGCCTGTTTCAAATCCAAGGCAAAGCACCAGCCCAAGCGGCAATGAGACACCCCAGTTTCCGAACAGGCTGATGATCATGGGAACACACGTGTCGTCGCAGCCACGCAGGAGTCCCGCTGAGGTCGTGCCCAAGGGCTCCGCAATCTCAATTGCTGCCAGGATCAGAATCAGCATCACCAAAGTTCGTGTCAGCACGGCAGCATCGGGTTGATTGCCCATAACCACCTCCGACAAGGGGAGCGCCAAAGCTGCAAGGGCCAGGAACAATGCGCCACCCGAGACCAGTGCGATCACGGTCGCGCTGGCGATGACACGTCGTCGGTGCGCGCGCCGCGCATCGACCCCAAGGCGCGCCATGCGTACCATCGCGGCCTGAAGAAGCCCTACTGGGATGGCATATGTGAAGCCCGCCAGCCGCAAGACAATAGCATGCGCCGCAGTGTCCTGGGGGGCTATGGCGGCAATGAACAATGTGGCACCCAAAAAGATGCCGACTTCAGCGAGCGTCGCGATGCCGATGGGCCAGCCGATCCGCACCGCGGACCTGAACTCAGCGAAGTCGATCCAACACGCTAGGCCGCGATCCTCCGCTCGCCAGGCCAGCCAGGCCAACCCCATGGCAATGCAGATGGCGGACAGGCAAGAGGCCACGCCTGCGCCAGTGGCACCCATCCCGTCGAACCCGGCGGCACCATAAATGAAGACCCAGTTCAGACCCGCATTAAGCGGAACGATCCCAAGGGTGATTTTGAGGATCAACCCAGGTTTCTCCAATGCCGTAAGGCGGTTGCGGTAGAAGGTCACCGCCAGCATGGGCAACAGCGTCAGGGCCATGGCCCGTGTATAGCCGGTGCCTTCCAGCAAGAGACCCTGGTCGATCCCGAGCGCCCCAAGATAATTCGGCGCAAACCAAATGGCAGGGATGACTGGAACGGCGGCGGCCGCCAACAACATCCAACCAACGGTTCTCAGCCGGGCTAACCGTGCATAGTCTCTTTTGGCCCAGGCTTCCGCATAGGCCGGGGACAATCCCGCCAGCAGCCCGGTCGCGAGATAGAATAGAATCGAATAGAAATCGCTGCCAATCGCCACCGCTGCCATCGCCTGTGACCCAAGCGCGGCCACCATGAAGGTATCGGTGATGCTCATGGCCATGTTGACCATCGCCACCAACGCGATAGGTGTGGCCAAACGCGAGATCTTACGCATCTCGCAGGTATCAATATAGCGCGCTAAACGGCGGCGGCGCGGACGGAAGGTTTCGGTTGTGATGTCTGCAGCTGTCATGGCGGCCTCGTGGATTTCGGTTGTCATTGCGGGCACGCCCGAGACAGGCAGTCCTGGAGCGTGGATTGCGGGATCGCTCAGCCCTAGTTCGTGACGCTTTTCAGGATCTCAAACGTGGCGCTGGCTCCTATGAACGCGGTGAAACCCAGCGGGCGCGAAGACGACGGCTGTATGGGTTTCAGCGACGTCGATTGCGACCAGACGCTTGCCTGCATCCACCTGGGTGCCAAGCGCGCTATAGCGGCGACGGCAAAGATGAGATCTTTGGTCATTTTGGAATCCTTTCGATATTGGATTGCGTTGTTCGGTCACCAATCCCGATCCACCGTAACCAGGCTGCAATTCAGCGCGTGACAAAGCCGTAAAAGACGCCTCTCACTGGTCGGCCTCCCAATCTTTCGTTGCCTTGGGCACATACTCGGTGAAAGTTGGGTACGTGGAGGACGGTATGACAGAGACCTACGGTGACAGGTTAGGCGAAGGAGCGACTTCTGCGCTGAACCTGCTCGGCGCCTTTGAGCTGAAAGTACACGGACAGGCGGCCAAGGTTTCTTCAAGAAAGGGGCAGTTGCTGCTGGCGCGGCTGGCCACCGAACGGGGCCGGACGATGACGCGTCCGCAACTGGCGGCCTTTCTCTGGCCCGACCACGGCCCAGCTCAAGCGCGCGCGTCTTTGCGCCAAGCCCTGTCCAGGCTGCGCGATGTGATGGGACCGGCGGCATCACTTCTTCAATCGGATGTGGCCAGCGTCTGGCTGGATGATGCGCGAATGGAATACGACCTGGATAGTTTGTCGGTCGATCTTCCGGTGGCCCTACTCTGTCGGCTTGGCGAATTCCTGGAAGGCGTACACGTCGGTGACCCCACATTGCAGGAATGGTTGGAAGCCCAACGACGCCACCAATCAGAACGGTTGATAACCACGCTTGCCACGCGCGCCGAGGCCGAAGCGAAAGATGGCAACCACGAAAACGTAATCCGGCTGGCGCTGCGCCAGATCACTCTGGACCCGCTCAACGAGGCCGCCCACCGACGACTCATGGAGGCGTTTTCCAATAGTCGGCGGTCGTCTCGGGCAATGGAACAATATCAGACGTTACAGGCACTCTTGCGTGGCGAACTCGACGTGGCGCCCGAGAAGGAAACCACGGAGCTATACCACCGCATTCGAAATGAAAGAGCGCAGATACCCCGCGACGATAATACCACACCACCAGAAACCCAGGTCGAGGATACGTTCCCGACCATGCGCCTGGTCACGGTCCTGTGCCTGCGGTTGGATGCCCGGAAAGATACGGTCGAATCTTTGACGACGATTGTGAAAGGCTTCGGTGGTGAGAAACTGCACGCCACTGCCAATGACCTCTGCTTCCTGTTCGGCCTTGAAACCTCTCGCGAAGACGATGCATTGCACGCGTTGGAGGCAGCATCGCAGGCGATTTCCGAGCTGCCGGACCTTGCGGCGGGCATGGCTTTGGGATTGGTGACAAGGGATGGGGGCAATATTCACGGCGAACCCCTGCGCCGGGCCGAAGCGTTGTCGTTCATGGCTGCACCAGGCGAAGTCCTTTCAGGATCGTTCTTGCGCAACCAGACGCGAGGCTGGGCCGAATTCGTCGAGGAAGATTTTCGCGGCAGAAAATTCTGGCGCCTGGTCAGCGTTGAGCGAGGCCCCCTTAGACCCCGGCTGCCATTTGTCGGACGCAAGATCGAGCTGTTGCAGCTTGGCATTTTACAAGACGAGGCGATGGACGGCAGAGGATCGGTGTCGATCCTGGCGGGCAACGCCGGCATGGGGAAAACCCGGCTTACCGAGGAACTAGAAAGCCGCACCAAGGAGGTTGGCGGTCTTGTGTTGCGAATGGAATTCAATCCCACCACCGGGAATAAGGATCCCCTGCGTTCGCGGATTGCCACAAGACTGGCCGGTCTCTTGAACCTGCGCTCACCCGAAGATCTGCACGTGGCGGAAGCGGACCGGAACCCTTTCCTGTTTACCCTGTTCGACAATCACCGATCTAACCTCTCCGGCATAGGCCCCTCCGTTCTGTCGGGCATGGCGGTGGATGCCATATGCGCCATGCTTGACTATGTTCCCGAAACGGGCCTGACGATGGTTCTTGACGATTGCCATTGGGCCACGAGTGAGGAAATCGCCTTTCTGGCGTTGCTATCCAGTCGCCTCTACTTATATCGGGTGTTTGTGGTGGCGACTGAGCGCGCGAATGAAGAAAGGCTGCGCCCTGTGCTTCAGGCACAATCGATGGAAACACCTGTCCACGTCACGATGTTGTCGCCGCTTCGAAAAAGCGAGGCCATGGCCCTGGCGCGCACCGTATCTGTAAACGCCGAAGAGGACGCGACACGGATCGTTGAGCACGCGGCTGGAAACCCGTTGTTCACTATCCGACTAACCGAGGCCAGCAACGAACTGGGCGATACGATTCCAAACTCGGTGATTGCGTTGGCCCAGCTTCAGTTGGATCGCCTGGACGAGCAAATCAGACACCTTTGCCAGAATGCTGCAGTGCTTGGGCGCAGTTTCCCAAGGTCGGATGCTGCACAGATATTTGGCCCCGCATTTGCCTCGGAAGTCTTGACGTCCGGGTTTCTGAACACGCGCGGGTCGCAAATCGAGTTTGACCACGCGCTGATCCAGCAAGCCATCTACGAAGCTACACCCGACCAACAACGCCGGGCCGCCCATACGGCAGCCGCGATGCATTACATGTCACGGGATGCATTCAAGTGGGCTGAACACGCAGTTGCAAGTGGCGACGCCGAACAAGCCACGACCGCCTCGGTTGCTGCAGCGATCGAGGCAGTGGCGCAGAACCGTTTCACAGTCGCGGAACGTTTCGTCACTTCGGGCCTGTCTTCCGCTTGCACCGGCGACAACAAGGCCGAATTACAACGGTCGCTGGCAGATATCCGGCGCGATCAGGGACAGATCGACGAAGCCATCGCCCTTTACCGCGAGGCGACGGACACGGCGGAAAGTGCCAGCGCCCGGCTGCGCGCCCTGGTGGGTCAGGCCTGGATGCTGCGATTTCAAGGCGCAATCGACGAGGCCAACACAGCGTTCGCCAAAGCCGAAAGGCTGACGACGACCCATGACATTTCCGATCTGTCGCGCTGCGATTTTCTGACCGAGCTTGGAAATCGCGCTTTCATTGCAGGCGATGCTCAAGCAGCCTTCTCCGCACATAGCGAGGGTTTGCTGCTTGCCCGGCAGGGTGGCCACGACACCCAAATTGCGCGATCCCTCGGCGGGCTGGGCGATGCACATTATGCGGCATTCGAGCTGATCTCGGCCCGCGAACGTTTTCGAGAATGCGTTGCCTTCGCAGAACAGAACAACCTAGGAATGGTCGCCAATGCCCATCGCCACATGCTGTCTTACACAAGTTTCTTTGTCGATCCCGGCGACGAGGCGATGTCCCTTGCGACGGTTGCAATCGAACGCGCCGTTGCCGAGGGAAATGCCCGCAACGAATTTGCCGCACGGGTAGATTTTTTGGATTACCTTGTTCTGGACCGGAATTTCGATGGGTTCGAAGAACAACTTAAAGCAATCTCGGCACTCCTGGACAGGATTGGCGAGAACCGGTTCCAAAGCGATATCGACGGCGCCAAGTGCACGCGGGCGCTGTTACTAGGTGATAAGGAGACGCTGGGCGAGATATCCGGTCGATATGTCAGAGAACGACCAACACCTTATATGTGGCCAGCCTTTGCCGCGCTCCACGCCTGTTCGTTGGATGATCGCGACGAACGCATGAGTTGGCTTGAAAGAGGGGAAGCGCTATTCGCGCAGGCGAGCATGTCGCACGCGCTGATTTTCTTTCACCATTTCGCGGCACAGGCTACCCGCGATATGCCCGATGTCGCAATAAGCTACGCGCACAAACTCAGGGAACGATCCGGGGCGGAACTGACTGGATTCGCTGAACTCTCGATCCGAACAACTCTGCTTCGGGCTGAAGCCAACCCGGACCAGACCGAGGTCGCTGCGTTGCGCAAGGATTTGACTGCAGCACATCTCAGCGGCTTCTGGCCAGAATTGTTTGACGAATAATTCGAAAGACCGCTTTTACGGTTCTGTCACGCCATTCCTACCGGTCAGGTCACGCATCTTCTGCAATTTCTCTCGCATCACGCCGGGCAACCGCCCGTCGAGCAATTCAGGAGAGAAACATGTTCCGCAACAACCTGCCGCAACTCAATGGTCAGACCTTTCTGACCGATGCCGGTCTTGAGACCTGGCTGATCTTCAAGAATGGAACCGAGCTGCGGGAATTCGCTTCCTTCGAAACCGTTCGTTCGGATGCGGGCCGCCAGGCCCTGGCCGATTATTTCAAACCCTTCATCGCACTCGGCGAGGAACGCGACATGGGCGTCATTCTTGAAAGCCCGACCTGGAGGGCAAGCCCGGAATGGGGCGCACGCCTTGGCTATTCGGCGTCGGACATCGTCGAGATCAACCGCGAAGCCATCGCACTACTGTCGGACCTGCGCGCCAACGCGAACGCCTCTGTCCCTGTCGTTGTCAGCGGCAATATCGGGCCACGCGGTGATGGCTATGTGCCCGGCGAAACAATGACTATGGAAGAGGCCGAGGCCTATCACGCCGTTCAGATCGGGGCATTCGCAACGTCAAACGCCGATATGGTGTCGGCGATTACCATGACCAACCCGAACGAAGCCATAGGCATCGCACGGGCCGCAGCCAAGGCTGGGTTGCCCTGCGTCATCGGCTTTACGGTAGAAACCGACGGTCGTCTGCCGGACGGCACACCGCTGGGCGAAGCCATCGAATCCGTCGACGCCGCCTGCGACACACCGCCCGTTTATTACATGGTCAATTGCGCCCATCCCGACCATTTCTCGGACAAGCTGCGCGGCAACGACGATTGGCTGTCGCGTATCCATTCAGTCCGGGCCAATGCGTCGCGCTTGAGTCATGCCGAATTGGATGAGGCAGAAGAGCTTGATGAGGGCGATGCACGCGAATTGGCAGGTCTCTATGTCGAATTGAAGGAACTCCTACCCAATCTCAACGTGGTCGGCGGATGCTGCGGCACCGATCACCGCCATGTCCAAGAAATCACTGCTGCCATTGCCTAGGGCGACCAGTCGTTCAAAATGGAAAGGAAATATCGTGTTTAGATCAGGGAAATTGCCAATCGCGGCAGCACTTGCCACCGCGTTCCTCACACAGGCGAACGCCGATCCTCCCACAGTTTTTCAAGTCGTAGAGGAACCGGCGGGGCCTGCGTTTGCAGCTCCGAAAGAGTTGAAGAATGGTGCAGGTCAACTCCACAGCTTTGTTGATCACGGAGTCATATATCCCGCTGGCACAATTGTAGATGACCGCAATGGCTTCTCCGCCAGCGGTCAACCGGTCTTTGCCGACAAGGTGATCGGCACATGGTTAGCAAGCGGTTGGTATATCACCGATGGCATGCAAGCCAACAAGGGGCTCAGGATATCGACTGTGCAAGTCTTCCGCTTCACAAGCGGCGAGACACTAGTCACGCGCGGAGTCGAGATCGTTGGTCAGCCAAGTGCGACCAGAAATACAATTCTGCACATCTCAGGTTTTAACATCGGGGGCACCGCCTGGCTGCGCCAGAATGCACAATGGGCAGTTGAGCCGTCAGAAATGACATTCGAGATCGTTGATTCCGACAAGGGATTTTAGGCGATTCAACGGGTCGCCTTTGTCGCGGACCGTACTCCGATCGGATGCGATCCGCCAACTGCACAACCAAGCCAGTTGCATGCCGAGCAAACGTATCTCAGTTATCCTAATATCAGCCACAGAACGGGCCTTACCGCGACCGCTTTATTGGGGCGATGTCCAACCCTTGGAATGGCCCAATCGGAATTATTTTGAGGTTGAAGGCGATGTTGGAATCGGACCTGGTCTTACAGTGCTGGTAGCCCCCGGACACGCACCGGGTCAGATCGCCATAATGGTTGATCTTCCATCGGGTGTATTCTTGCTGACCAGCGATGCAATCTCCCGGCCCGCGGAGATCGACGAGAAGTTCGCGGGGTCATGGGATGAGCAGGGCGCGATTGCAAGCGCGGACCGACTCATGCGTCTGGCATCCCAGCGGGATGCCTTCGTGATTTATGGACATTGTCCAGAGCAATGGCCTGAACTGAAAAAAGCACCAGAATTCTATCGCTGATCACAGAAGGGGTTCCGCCTCAATTTCGAAGAGCACTTCTCCCCTGTCCGTCATCGAATGATTTGGAACACGAGCGTTTGATTGGTTTTGGAGGATCAAGCTCGCTGTAGTTTCAATCTATGCCGCGTTGTTTTGATGCAGCAAGCGGCATTTCTGGATTGTCTGGTGTTTGATCTCCTTTCTTTGTCTGAGGATGGTTTCCGCCCTGGCCCCAATGGCTCATCCCGGCAGACCTGCCGTCCGCAAGGCTTCAACGACACGCGTGCGATCCTCACCACGCCGAAACGAATTTATTAGTTGTGTGCGGTCGAGGCGAAAGTCTGGGTATTCGCCAAGCAACGACTGTGCCTCTGTCTTTGCTTCCTCAACCTGATCGGATCCTACCAAGTTGAGTATCCGGTAAAGTCTTGTGATCGTCTGCCCGCCCTCGCTGCTTGCCAGGATCTTGAGTGCGTCGTCACTGCGATCGTGTAGGAAATAGGCAAGCGATAAGTAATTTTTGAAGACATCAGGCGCATACTGATTTGTTGCAAATGCACGTTCAAGATGGACCAAGGCCTGTTCCGGCTCACCATTCCACAATCGCGCAAGGCCAAGTGCGATCATCATGTCGCTATGATATGGGTTTAATTCGTAGGCCCGTTCGGCATGGGCCACGCCTTTTGCGTAATCGCTTTCGAAATAGCGCAGGCGGCTCATAAGCCGGTGAATGTGAGCAGAACGCGGATAGCGGCGCATTAGATCGATCATTTCGTTGAGGGTGAACTCGAGTGCATCTGCTCGCGTTGACGGCCAGCCGCCGGCCAGTTCTATGGCATATGTCCAGCAAAGGCAGAGCTTGGGCCAAAGCCCCTTGGGATCTGATTGCAATACGTTCTCGAAGTGGCCTCTGGCGACTTCGTTGTCTTTGGGATTGACCCGGTGAAGGAGCTGAAGACCGCGCACAACCTGCTCATGAGGCGAGAGCTCGGAATCCGGTTTCTCGGCAATCGCCTTCGCCTGCTCCTCACCGACCGCATCGCTCATTGTGGATGCGACCAACGCGGTGATGCCATCCTGAAGCTCAAAGACATCATCAAGGCTGCGGTCGAGTGTGTCGGACCAAACCCGTTGACCATTGGAGACTTTCACAAGCTGCACACTTATGCGTGCCTTTTGAACAGCAACCTGTACCATGCCTTCTAGCGCGAATTCGGCTCCAAGCCGACGACCGGCTTCGAGAGCTCCGGAGTTTGCGATGGCCTGCTTAGCGCTACTGGGATCTATGAGTTCGAACTCCTCAAAATGGGCAAGCGCCGAGCCCAGGGTTTCAGTCAGCCCTGAGGCCAGGCTTTCTGCGTCAATGCTGGCACCCTGGTGTCGAAACGGTGAAAGGAGAACGGTGGGAGGCTTCCAGGTCGAATTTGAATCGTTGCGTCGTGCTGCTTTTTGCAGTTCATCGGGGAAAGCGCGTGCACCGGTTGTCAAGCGATACACACGCACCGGTTCAGCTATATTTTTTAGGTGCTTGGAACCAAGATCCTCAAACTGTGCCTCAACTTTTCCTTTCGATTGACGCCATGCATCCTCGGAAAGACAAATTCCACCCGGTTCCGCAAGTGCCTCCAGGCGGGCAGCGACGTTGATCCCTTCACCAAACAAGTCATTATCTTCGACAATTACGTCACCCAAGTTAATGCCTATGCGAAACACCAGCGGGCCTTCCATTTGCTCCTGCCATTCAATCGCGCATTGCACGGCTGAAACAACGCTCGGAAATTCAACGAGGTATCCATCTCCCATCTTCTTGACGATGCTTCCGAGAAAATCGCCGACGGTGGGTTGGATCAGCTTTCTCTCGCAATCCTTCAGATGAGCAAGCGTACCTGCTTCGTCTTCGCCCATCATGTTCGAATAGCCAACGACGTCAGCGGCCAAAATGGCGGCAAGTCGCCGCTTCGGTTTGCTGTTTTCCATGAACCTCAGATTAGCCCAGGGTTAAGCTCATGGCTATGTCTCAGGCGACAAGCGGACGACGCCGCAATCTCAGCACCGTTGAAGCGAAACTTCTAAGCCAGCAAATATCGCATCGCTTTGAAGGCAAGCTCGGGGCTCAATACAGCTGTTTTCTCCAACTCGTGTCAGCGGAATGCTGCGGCCCGAACCAGACCTTGAGCGGACGGGCTAATGCCGCGGCGCAGCTTCACCAAAGCGGACTTTGGTTGCTGTCTTAGGTAGCAAATCAACTTGCAGTTCTGTTGACCCGCGCGATCAGCGCTTCGCCTGTTTCTTTTCGTTCGCTGTAGCGATCAACGAGGTAAGAAGACACGTCGCGGGTCAGCAACGTGAACTTCACCAGTTCTTCCATCACATCGACCATGCGGTCGTAATATGAGGACGGCTTCATTCTGTCGTCGTCGCCAAACTGTTGAAACGCTTTCGGAACCGAAGATTGGTTCGGGATAGTCAGGCACCGCATCCAGCGCCCCAAAACGCGAAGCTGATTGACGGCGTTGAAGCTTTGCGAGCCGCCACAGACCTGCATGACCGCCAGTGTCTTGCCTTGTGTCGGGCGCACTGCGCCAATGGACAGTGGTATCCAGTCAATCTGGGACTTCATGATACCGGTCATGGCACCGTGGCGTTCTGGAGAACACCAGACCATGCCCTCGCTCCACGTGACGAGATCTCGTAGTTCCTGCACTTTCGGGTGGTCGGCGTCGGCATCGTCCGGCAGCGGCAGTCCGGACGGATCAAAGCTGCGAGGTTCCGCACCAAGCCGTTCCAAAACACGTGCGGCTTCCTCGGTCATTAGTCGGCTGAAGGATCGCTGCCTGAGCGAGCCGTAGAGTAACAAGATACGCGGTCCATGAGTTGATCGTTTTTCGGCAAACAACCGGTCGTTGGCGAATGGCTGGAAATGATCTTCGGACAACTGAGGCGTGTCGGTCATGTTGCGTCCTTTCGGTGCTCGGCCATTGCGCGTTCCAGAGTCTCCAACGCCGCGATAAGTTTACTTCTTGGGCAAGCAATGTTCATGCGGCCAAATCCAGCCCCTTGAGGGCCAAAAACGATGCCTCGCGTAATTGCCCAACCGGCCTTTTCGCGAAGAACGGCTGTTAGCTCATCCGGCTTGAGGCCCAGTTTCCTGAAATCGAGCCAAAGCAGAAACGTGCCGTCTGGCTCGATCAACTTTACCTCTTGTAGCTTTGCGATACGGGTGCGCACGAGAGCGAGGTTGCCCAAAATGTACCGGTTTGCAGCGTCCAGCCATGGGCCACCCTCGGCGTAGGCCGCCTGCATGGCGACAGAGGCAAAGGCGTTGTTTTTATTGACCGTGAGGCGGCTATTTTCGGCCTGAAAGGCCTGTCGGCGGGCCTCATCAGGGACGATTGTGAAGGCCAAACAGCACGCGGCGATATTGAAACTCTTGGCGGGCGACAGGCAGATGATTGCGTTGCGAGCATCCGCCTCTGACACGTTGGCAAAAGGCGTATAAGCATGGCCGGGAAAGGTGATGTCGCCATGTATCTCGTCCGCGACAACAAGAACACTATGGCGGCGGCAGATGTCACCCAGCCGGGCAAGCTCATCTCGGGTCCAGACACGGCCCACTGGATTGTGCGGGTTACACAGAAAGAGCATGCGCGCCCGTGGATCGCACGCGGCCCGCTCCAGCCCATCAAAATCCATATGGTAGCGACCGTCTTCCAGGATCAGAGGGTTCTCGACCAGAACGCGGCCGTTCTCGGCGATGATATCCGCAAAATCGAAGAAGACGGGCGGCTGCACGATAATCCCGTCACCCACTTCGGTGAACAGGTTCGCGGCCATGGAGAGCGCATTGAGTATGTTCGGCGAGCGCAGGATATGGGCGGGATCGACTATCCAGCCATGTCGGCTTTCCAGCCAGCCGGTTAACGCAGGTATCAAGCCATCCGGCACGGTTTCGTATCCGAACACGCCGTGCGCGGCGCGTTCTGCCATTGCATCAGTGATGCAAGGGGCTACGCGGTAATCCATATCAGCGACACCTGCCGGAAATAGATCCATCCCGTCCTCGCCCAGTACCATCTTATGGTGCTTCAAACCGGGAACCACGCGCCGGTCGATCACTTCATCAAAGTCAAACTCAGCCATCGGACGCGTCCTCAAGCATCCAGCGGAAGAACCATGTCGCGAGGACAGCCGCGACCAGCTGCATCGCAATGAAAGCGGCGACGTCTCCCGGCGCAATTCCAGCGAAAGTGTTCGAGAACCCGCGCGCGATGGTGACGGCAGGGTTGGCGAAAGAGGTAGAAGACGTGAACCAGTAAGCCGCCGTTATATATAGCCCAACGGCCATCGGCACCGCCTGAGGGCGCGCCTTGATGCAGGCAAGGATTGTGCCAATCAGACCAAAGGTCGCAACGAATTCGCCCGCCCATTGGCCAATGCCCGTCCGCGCTGTCGTAGAGGCATCAATCAACGGGTGTTCGAACATGACGTGCGCCGCGAGCACGCCTATGATGCCTCCGAAGATCTGCGCCATGACATAGAGAGTGGCTTCTTTTGGGGCGATCTCGCGCCGCAAGGCAAAGGACAGCGTCACGGCAGGATTAAAGTGCGCACCCGAGATAGGCCCGAACACGGTGATCAGCACAACGAGGATCGCTCCGGTGGGGATCGTGTTGCCCAACAGGGCTACCGCCACGTTGCCGCCTGCCAGTCGTTCGGCCATGATGCCGGAACCGACGACTGTCGCGAGCAGGGAAAAGGTGCCGAGCCATTCGGCCATCAGGCGGCGATCAAGGGTCATTGGGGTGTCTCCAAAAGCTGTGCAAAGCGCAGGGGGTCGATATTGCCACCCGTGATCACGGTCGCGACGGTGCGGTTCTCAATCGGCACCTGTCCGTTTAGAATGGCGGCCAGACCCACCACCGCGCCGGGCTCTGTCACGATCTTGAATTGCTGATACGCAAAGCGCATAGCGCCCCGTACCTCGTCATCCGTGGCGGTCACGCCACCGGCCAGAAGGTCGCGATTGATGGCAAACGTCATCTCGCCGGGGATCGGCGTCATGATCGCGTCACAGATGGTTCGCTGGCCTTTTGGGTTCGGCACGCGTTTGCCCGTTGAGAGCGAGCGGCGCGTATCATCGAAAAGCGTTGGTTCGGCGGCAAAGACTTCGGTTCCGGGTGAGGCCTCTGCCATGACCACAGCCGTCGCCGCCGTGAGCCCGCCGCCGCCGCAGGGGATTAGGACTGCATCAATCGGCCCGCCCGCGGCCTCAATAATTTCCAAAGCAGCGGTTCCCGCCCCGGCCAGGATTTGCGGGTGCGCACTCGGGGGAACTTCAATCCGCCCAGTATTGGCGATGATCTGCGCCACAACATCCGCGCTGTCCTGTGTGTCGCGGTCATAGGTTGCGATCTCGGCCCCCATGGCCCGGACGGCGGCTTGCTTGGCCTCGGGCGCGTCCGACGGCATGACGATCACTGCCGAGGTTCCCATGATCGCGGCCGCCTGCGCCAGCCCGAGCGCGTGGTTGCCGGAGGAATAGGACACCGCGCCCCTCGCCCGCTCCTCATCCGTCAGGTTCAAAAGCCGATGATAGGCACCTCTGATTTTGAAAGCTCCGGTGCGCTGCATATTCTCGGCCTTGAGCAGCAGACGCCCTCCGAGCATCGCGTTCACATCCGGGTTTTCCAGCAGCGGCGTGCGGCTCACCACGCCGTCCAAGGCGGTCGCTGCCTCGCGCATGTCACTGAGGGATACCGGATGCCGCCCCATATCAACCCGCCTCCGCCGCGATTTGATAGAGCGCATCACCACGCCTGACCTGTGCCATGGCGCGCTTCGCCAGAACGATGCCGTCGTAGGGCGATGTAACCTCATCCGGGGCGCGGCCCGGAGTTTCGGGATGATGGATCCGCGCGATGACCTCGCCAAAGACGACAGCGTCGCCGATGGTTTTCAGCGGCTCGAACAGGCCTGCGTCGTAGGCGTAAACAGAGCCCTTCGCATTGAGCGCACGTGTGCCCTGCGCTTCATCGGGTTCATGGCCAGGCAACATACCAAGGGCGTGCAGGATCCGTCGCAGCCCCCTCTCTGTTTGGCGCAGAATGTCCGGCGTTACGCAGTTGCCGCCACCAAGTTCCGCCATGACATTGACGACGCCCTTACGGTTGGCAGCCCCCATGGCCGTCCGCGCTGAACTGTCTTTTCCACCGCCACTGGTAAACACCCACGCATAAGGCAGATCGAAGGCCTCAGTCAGCAGCGACAAACCCTGTTCTTCTTCCGGCGAATGGGACGGACCTCGCAGAACGGTGGAGGGATAGATCAGAGACGATCCGCCGGAATGCAGATCGACCGCGTAGTCAGCCAAGGGCAGGATTACCTCCTCATGATAGTGCGCAATCATTTCAGAGGGCGTTCCCTTCGGATCACCCGGATAAAGCCGGTTCAGGTTGCCATCATCGATTGGGGACACTCGGCAACCGGCCTCTGCGGCCGGAAGATTCACCATCGGCAGCAAGATCAGCCGTCCGCGGATATCGGACGCGTCGAGCTGGCGCGCAAGGTTGGCCACCGCGATCTGGCCCTCGTATTCGTCTCCATGCACGCCGGCTGAAACAACCAGTGTCGGTCCGTCATCATTGCGCAGGACAGTGATCGGCAACGGGATCCACCCATAGGCGGAGCGATGGACCGAATGCGGCACCCGCAGGTAGCCCTGCTGTTTGCCCATCGCCTCAAAATCAACTTCCGATGTGATCGATGTTCCGCTCATGCGCCCCTCATTTCGGCGATTGCCGAATTGGCTTTTGGGGTATTGCAGTCTTGCCCACTGGTCAAGCTTCGATATTTCGGGCATTGACGAATTATGGACCAAAACTCCGCTATCGACACCTTTGCCGCTCTCGCCCATCCGACACGATTGGCTGCGTTTCGGCTTTTAGTGAAAGCGTCGCCCAATGGTGTTCCCGCGCTGACAATTGCAGAGCAGCTCGATGCGAAGCCTTCGACACTATCAGGCCATCTTGCCATCCTCAAACGCGCCGGTTTGTTGACAAGCACCCGTAACCAACGTGAAATCCGCTACGCTGCACATCTACCTGCGATCAACGGCGTCGTCGGCTTTCTCCTGGCGGACTGCTGCGGTGGACGTATAGATAACTGCCAGGACATTCTGACGTTGCTTAGCGCCGGAGACGAAGGCGTTTCAGACCAAATAGATATGTGAGTAGCCCGGCCTTACTTGGACGGCCCAGAGCCGACATTGGCCATCCTCCAGAATTCACTGGCTGGCTTCCCAAGAGCAGCCATTCGTGAAGGGCGCAGCATTTTTGATTTCTATGATTGCTCATACCCCCTGCCCGCCTCAACGCAAGTTCTTCTGACAAGACCATTTCAAGGCTTGAACTCGCCGATGATCAACGCGGCTACGATCAGTATTGGTGCGATAAGGCGCCGGTCACCCCAACAGTGGCCGACTTTTGCTCTGCCCCGTGGCCGATTTTCTCACCGCGGTTGACAGACAATCGAAAACCGCAACGCGCGCCAGACCGGCTCTCCTTTTGCAGACTTTGATTTCATTTGGGTGTGGGACGATCTCGGCCTGGCGGACTACCGAAAATGAACCAGCTACCGTTCTTCCAATCATTCGTCTCAAGAGCCTGGCGAGTAGTTCACTTCTTCTCGGCTGCGTCTTGCAGAGATGTGGCAAGGGTTATGTTGTTGCTGCGCGTCCAGATGGTTTGCCTCGTGACAGCCGGGGCACAACAAAATTTCAGTCTCCGTGGACACACCGGTTTCATAATCGAAACAGTACTCTTGACCACATATTTCCAGCACCTCTCCACGCTTGGCCAGTTCCGAACTTGTCACCTCACAGTGATGACAAATTCCGCCCAAGAGAGCTGATTGGAGTTCAGAAAGAACCACTGTTTTCTGAAAATTGCACACTCTGTCACTCATAACCGCCTCAGGCTTTCACAAAATGGTGAATAGAGAAAGCTTGTGAAACAAGAATTCAAGGGAATGTGACATAGCCTAATGGGTTCGAGATTTAGTTTAGCCGATCATTGCCTGTAAGCTGAGGAGCGCGTCAAACTTTCACGTCAGCCTCCATCCGACAACAGACCCGCGTACATCAAAATACAATCTGGGCTAGTCCTCCCAGCGAAACGCGTCGTTGTCCGCCTTCACCCGACCAATAGACGGCAAAGCGAAGTGGTTTCCCAGCACAATACATCCTGTTTCCGAGGCGCTTTCCAACAGTTTCCGACGGGATGTCACGGCCATCTCAGCATCGGAATCAAACGTAAAATGCCACTCGGGATGCCAGCACTGGGCGGTTGTATGGATTGCATCACCGGTAATCAGAGCGCGCCGGTCACCACTGGTGATTTCGACCGAGACATGGCCGGGTGTATGGCCTGGCGTGGGGATCAGAGTGACATGGTCGCCAAGCTTGTGTCCGGTCTCCACCAGTTCCGCCTGCCCGGCTTCGACGACGGGCAGAACGCTTTCGATGTAGAGATCGCTGTTATCCTCGCGTTGATAGACCTCGTCTGCCGCAGGCATCAGATAGCGCGCATTCGGAAAGGTCGGAACCCAGCGCCCGTCCTCGAGGCGCGTGTTCCAGCCGACATGATCGGCGTGCAGATGGGTACACAGAACATAATCGACATCCCCCACATCCAGCCCTGCCGCCGTAAGGCTTGCGATAAATCGCTGGCTTGATCGCTTGTGCCAGTCGGGTCGCCGCGGCAGAGTTTTGTCATTGCCGACGCAACTGTCGACCAGGACGTTATGCGTGGGTGTTTTCAGCAGAAAACCCTGAATCGGCAGGATCAGCTGCCCGGATTGCACACAAACACCGCCGGGAACATGCGCTTCGACAATAGCCCGGACATCTGGCCCCGCAGTGGGAAACAACTCTTCCGCAGTCAGAAAAGGAGCATGGATTTCCAGAATACGCCAGACTTCAACATCACCTACTTTGCACAACATGACTGGTGTCCTTTCTTACTATGCTGAAACCGCCATTCTCTGCCCAGCAGATTTGCCATGCCGTTAAACAACGTAGCTTGTATCCGATAGGCTCGATCACGTGGCGCCGACACTTGCTTGTCGAAGCAGAAACCTCTGAATTTTGCCGCTGGGTGTCTTTGGCAGTTCTTTGACAAATTCGATAAGCCGAGGATAGGCGTGCGCAGAAAGGCGCTGTTTGACATACTCCTTCAGCTCTTCAGCCAACTGGTCAGTACCTTCTTTGCCCTCCGCCAGTACGACCACCGCTTTCACTATTTCGGTCCGCTCCTTGTCAGGAACGCCTACGACCGCCGTTTCCGTCACAGAGGGATGTTGAATCAGAGCGCTTTCAACGTCAAACGGTCCGATGCGATAACCCGAAGAGGTGATAACGTCGTCGTTCCGACCAACAAACGTGATACAGCCGTCTTCATCCCGCTCCACCGTGTCCCCAGTAAGATAGTATCCGTTTTCGATCGACTTGTTGCCCTTGTTCAGGTAGCCGCCAAAGAACAAGAGAGGTGACTCCGCAATGTTGACGGCCAATTGACCTGGCTCATTGAGATCGGCAATGCTGCCATCCTCAGCCAAAACCTCGACCCTGTATCCCGGCATCACATAGCCTGCCGATCCCGGACGAACCGGATGTTCGAGCCCGTGATGGTTATTCACCAGCATACCCGTTTCGGTCTGCCCATAATGATCTTTGATCGGCGCATTCAGTTCGGACTTGAACCAGCGGATGACTTCGGGGTTCAATGGCTCTCCCGCGCTGCTGATGCAGCGGATCTGATTGCGCAGCTGTGACGCGCGTTCGGTTCCGGCGGCGATGATTAGTCGAAACGCAGTGGGCGCGCCTGCAAAGTTGGTCACGCCCAATTTCGAAATCACGTCATATGTACTGTCCACAGTGAATGGCCCTTCGACCAGAGTGGTTGCATGACCCAATTGGAGCGGGCCGATCACTGCATAGTAGAGACCATAGGCCCAGCCCGGATCTGCAATGTTCCAGAAAACATCCTCATGCTGCAGGCCAATCCCCTCGACCATGTAAGATCGAAAAGCAGTCAGAGCCTTTAGGGGCACGGGCACTCCTTTTGCGGGGCCTGTAGTTCCAGAGGTCGCCATCATGAACATCAGATCATCGCCGTTCCGCAAAACTGGGGCGAACTCCGACGATAGCGCTGCCATTGTCCGGCGGTAATCAATGTCTCCGGCAACAAGCTCTTGCGGGGTGTTTGCGATAGTCGCGATTGGCGGGCAATCTTCCACTCCGCCAAGCTTTTTGCGGTTCGCGGCGTCAGTGACAACCAGCTTCGCACCGCTCATGGTCAAACGATCCTGAATGGCCTTTGTAAACAAGGGCTGATAGGCCGCACCAACCCGGAGGGCGCCGAGAACAACTGTCACGAGATCCGGGGTCCGCGGCAACAGACCCGCCACAATGTCGCCGGGTTGGATGCCTTGTTTCTTCAGCAAGTTGGCAAAACGCGCAGCTTCGTCGCGCAACTCTACAAAGCTGCGTGTCTCATGGTGCCCGTCCAATGCAATCCAGTTCAAAGCCAGGGGATTGCCCTGCAAATGGGCGTCACAACATTCTACGCATGCATTGATCCCGTCGCTAAAACTGCCTGAAAAGAAGGACTTTGCAAGGTCCAGGTCAAAGTTCTCGGCCGTTTTGGAGTAGTCTCGAGGAGTCCCAGAGTCAGAATTCGATCCCATCAAAACGCATTCCTCCAAATGCAGCCCTTCAGTTACCTTGCACTCAAATGGGTCGAATTTCCACGTTGGAGATTACGCGAACGTAAGTGCACCACGAGCGGTCCATTAGTCCCATACCAAAGCCCGGTTTGGGTTCGAGAGGCCGACCTCGGAAGCGGTGCCGCATCCACAACACCTCTGTTCTGATACCCTGCGCAGTCGGCCCAAATCGACCATTGGCAATGGCTTGATGACTCCGCGGTGCGGTCCGCCAAAGGGGACACTCGCTGCAGTAGCGAGTTGCCCGGGAAGATGAGGTCATGCTCGCGGAAGACACCCTGTCGCCGCCCTAAGGTTCACAAGAGATCCGAGACAATGTAGGTATCTATGAAGACTTGACGTCAATAGGTGTGGATCAGAATGGCGCGACAGTTCCCGCTCGAAGGTGACAAAACCTTTTTGGTTTATGCCGGCACTGGCACCGACCTGATATTCAATCATGGCGTTGATTTACCCGGTTTCGCATCGTTTCCATTGCTGGAAGAACCTGGCACCAGGGCAATACTGGCCGGTCAAATGGAGGCACTTGTCGATCTCGCCCATGAAATGAGTGTCGGATGCATCCTTGATGCACCCACATGGATGGCGAACGCCGATCGGGCAGCGCCGTTGGGGTACGATACAGACCGGCTCGTTGAGGTGAACAAAGATGCGGTCAGTCTAATGGAGGAGGTGCGCCAGGCTGCCGCTCGCGATGATGTACTGGTGTCGGCCTGTATCGGCCCGCGCTATGACCCTTACGCCGACATCCCTCCGGTGACGGTCGAAGATGCACGCCAATACCACGCCGCTCAAATGCACAGCCTGAAAGACACAAGCGTCGACCTGGTCACCGCTTATACGTTCAACCGTCCAAGTGAGGCTGCGGGATGCATCCTCGCTGCCCGAGACGCAGATCTGCCGATCATCATGTCTCTGGTTGTCGAAACGGACGGGTGTCTTGCGGACGGGACCAAACTTGTGGACGGAATTGATCAGATCGACGATGCAACCGACTCGGCGGCGCTGTTTTTTATGGTCAACTGCGCTCATCCGACCCATTTCGCCGGAGCGCTTGGCAACCACCCCCGACTTAAAGGCATGGTGGCAAACGCTTCGAGTTGCTCGCATGCGGAACTTGACGAAGCAGATGAGCTGGACGAAGGCGATCCAATTGAGCTTGGCAAACAGATTGCCGCGATTGCGCAGCAGAATCCGTCGATTCAAGTATTTGGAGGGTGCTGCGGCACCGACATGCGCCACCTGAAATCGATGGCCAGCGAATTGGCGTAGCCAACTTCGTTCAATCTGAGCGATAGCGCTGAAATCTAAGGTGATACCGTGATTTCTTTCCACAACTTGTTAGGAGATCGGACCCAGAGCCGGCGTCCAGCGGCGGGTCGCGATGCTGCGGACGCAGCCCGCTTGGTAGTCATTCGCCGCAATCGAAAAATCTGGTCAAGGTCGAACTCACAGTCTGCGGTACGAGGCGAGCTTTCGTTTCGCAATAAACACTTGCCTTCCGCCATAGTAAAAGCTCTAACCGGGGTCCAACTCCGACCCAATCACAGTTTTTCGCCTAGCATTTGTCCTGCGTCTTTCACTACATCAGCTAAGGCGTTGCCAAACTAAGCTCGATGCACATTGCGCTACTTTCACTTTTCGATTTTGGTGATTTTTGTCCCTTGGAGGCTTGTGCCGGCCATCAGGCCTTCTTGCCCGAACACAATTGGCACGATGTCGCCTTGCAGGTCATTTGTTCCCATCGAAGCTGACCACCCCTGATCGCCGCCCACCAAAGTCGGACCGGTACCTGCTTCCCAACCATCATTGTTGCGGAAGTATTCCAGCGCCGCGTCATCCAGGAAAAACATGGCATAGGAAAATTGCTGAACACCCGCCTGAAACCCGTATGAAGCGCCTGCAATGCTGTAGTACCCGGTCGTGCTGCCATTTTCTCGCATCGCTCCCTCACCAAATTGACCACCAACCATCAGGCCCCCCTTGGTAATCTTTGGAAAAACCAGGATCGCTACCGATTTTTCTGACAGGTCTTTGGCTTCAGATGAACTCGAATAAAGCTGTTCAAGCGCTACATTCACTCCACTGTCGATCTCAGACGCAGTCGAATTCCCAGTTGTGTCGATGACAGCTTCCCCTGTTGTCTCCGCGACATCTCCAACCTTTTTAGCAGCGCCCGAGACGCCCTCTGTGACTTTGTCGAGTAGATTTTGTGCATGCACAGCATAGTCCGCTGACAGAAGCACAAACCCAGCTATCGCAATTCCAACGATTAGTTTAGCACGTCGCATATTCTCCCCCTCATATAGTTCTGCAGACGTATCAAGCACTCAATACCAGAGCCGTTCCCGCCAAAAACTCGGCCAGTTGGTGTCAAAGATAGTTCATCTTCTTTGTGATCCAGAACAGGATTTCCGCCAACGCCGAAATCGCCCCTGCGCCTTCGGTAATCACAAGCGCTGTTCCAGATGCGCCCAATTTGGTTGTCTTTTCGTTCAGATCGGTCGGAATGTCGGCGATCACGATATAGGCCGCGGACCCGGCAAGTTCGCCCAGCGAGGGCAAACCGCTTCGGGTGTCCAAAGCCCCTTCGCTGGTTGCCGGAGGTATGTCCCGTATGGTTGTTTCGAACTCCTGTCCCGGCGCGCTGCGCATTGCGATGCGAATCTTGTCCCCTGCGGATACGTTTTGCAGACTGCTCAAGGGAAGCGTGGCAATCAGAACCCGGTCGTCCGGCACAACGAAGTTTATTGCGCCTTGCAGCGTCGTAACACGGTTTCCCGGGCGCAAAGATAAGCCCGTCACCAAGCCATCTGCAGGGGCGCGAACAACGGTCTGCTCCAACGCCCAACGTGCTTGTGCCAGCATGTTTTCAACTTCTACGACACCGACATCAACGCCGTCCACTTGTGCCGCAATGCGCCGTTCAAGACCTGCCTTGCGCGCTTTGGCGGCCCGTAATCCAGCCTCTAGTTGCTCAATCGTAGAAATTGCCTCCTGCAATTTGAACTCTGATGATGCGCCCCGGTCCGCAAGGCGGATGATGTCATCGCGGCGTGCAATTCCAAATTCCAGCTGTGCTTCGAGAGAGGCAATATCAGCCTCAGCTGCTTCGAGATCGTGTATCAGCTGATCCGCTGAGGCTTGCGCTGAGGACAAAGATGCCTCAAGCCGCGCCACTTCAGCGGCTTGTTCCGTATCATCGATCCGGAACAGGACTTCACCTTCTGACACAGGCTGGTTGGGTTCGACGGCAACCTCGGTCACTGGACCGGAAACATTTGGAGCTATGCTGATTACCGCGCCTTGAACCGACGCTGTGCCGCTTGGTGTGGTGTGGTTCAAGGCCCCGATCACGACCAGAGCGATCACTACCGCGCCCCCGTAGACAACCGTCTTTGAGATGGCATTCCAAGGCAGCAGGTGGAGCTTAGAGAACACAAGCCAGGCCAAGCCGAAATAAAGTGCCAGAACGATTAGCATATTTCATGCCCCTTTGGGATAACCAGTGATCTCAGCGACGGTGTTTTCCGCACCGTCAGGCGGCTTGAGATGTTCTGTGCCTTCACAGAACTCAGAGTATTAGCACTCTCCACGAGTGCTCAGAATGCAAACTTGGCCCCGACGATCGGGCCAGAGAATGACAGATCGCTCACGACATCGGAGTTGCCGATTTCCCATGCAAGGTGGCGGTAGCCGAAGCTCAGATCCCAATTGTTGATCCGGTAATCGAAGGTCACCCCAGCCTGCCAGGTCAGGTCACTTTCACCCGCCCCCACATCGGCAATGAAAGAGAGCGCCCATTTGTCGGCCAGCGGCTGCACACCACGCACACCGACAATTGCATCAAAGTTTGAAATGGAGCCGGAAACCCTCTGCGACCCAGCACCGACGGACAAGTTCGCTGTCGTGTCCAGGTCGAGGTAGCGAAACCCGCCATAGCCGACAAGTTGACCTGGGTAAGCGTGCCTGAAATCGTATCCCGCCGACCCCGTGAACACGAACCCGGTGACACTGGCATCAGCGGTCGCTGGGATACCGGGACCAACAGCGGCATCCTGATCTGAACTCAGATCAAGATACTGAAAGTCACCCAAGATGGATATCGGACCTTTGTTGGCTTCCAGCGCCCCCATGAGGCCAAAGTCCAGATTGTCCAGCAGATCCGAGAAACTCAAGGTCATGTCCTGGCCGGTGACGGTCGTTCCACTTAGCTCAGGGGCCCAGAGGTAAATAAATGCCCGAAAATCCCATTTATCTTGTTCGGCGAACGTGGCCGTCCCAACAAAAGCCAGCGCTGTGGCCAAAGCTGTTGTAGTCGTAATATTCCTCAAGGCGTGGCTCCCTTTCTCAGGTCTAATGCCTTTGCATGATTTTACTGAAATTTCATTTGAATACGGCGGCCCGGATACCGGACCGCCGCTACCGTTTACTGGTTCGGAGATTCCTTACGAACGATAAACGCATCTACGGCAGCTTGTGTTTCGGGCCGAATGTTCTCAACCCCCTCGTAAGGCATCCCGAAGGCCGGCGGTGTATCGGGATAGAGCTCTTTGCGTGCCACGTGGCGATTCAAGATTCGCACAAATTCCTGACCACCCCAGGCCCCTACTTCCGTTGATACTGAATGTTCTTCGCGTGTGTCGTGGTACAGGTTGAAGAACTTGGCGACGATCGGATTTTTACCCGGAGGAGGCAGTTGCAGCTTGAGCTGGTCCTTGACGATCGCTTCGGGCTTTGTGTCGGCATAGATGATCACGTGGTCACGGCGTGCTTTCTGCTCATCGCTAAAGAGAAGCGCAGCGGATTGGTCGACACCGTCAACCAGACGGTCCCTCGGGATGAACTGATCAGCACCGGCAAACCGGGCCAGCGTCGTGTACATGTCCGATACGTGAACGATGCTATTGAGCAGGCCATCCGCTTCGATCATGCCGGGCCAGCGAATGAACGCGTCGGTGCGTACGCCACCTTCGGTCGTGTCGGCTTTACCACCGCGGAAGATCATCGGCGTGTAACCGGATTCCGGCGAATACTTGGTAAAGTGACCGTTGTCGCCCATCACAACGACGATGGTGTTGTCGGCAACGCCCAGTTCTTCCATCGAGTCGAACATCGCACCCAGCCATTCGTCCACTAGCTGCATCTTGTCCGCATATAGACCACCGTTCGGTGATTGAGGACCATCACGGCCAGCGCGGGTGTTGTCCAGCGGCAGAAGCGGCCAGTATTGCAAGAAGAATGGCTCTTCGCCACCTGCCAGACGCGCCAGCTCTTCCATGGCTTTGTCCTGGAAGGCCTGGTTCATTTCGTTGTATTTCAACGCATTCCAGCGCTCGCCCGGTTCCATGCGGATCTCGCGGATCGGGCCACCAGCTTCACCTTCGATCGTGGTCATCATGGCCGAGGCATCAGGTCGGAAGTTGCTGTCGATCGTATAGGCCGGCACATAGTCAGCATTGCCAACAGACACACCTTCGTGGATGGCATCGTCATTGAAAATGGTTAGCTGACCTTGTTGGTGCACGGCCATCTGGGCGTAGTCGAACCCGTTGTTCATGGCCCAGCTTTCGGGGATGTCGCCCATGTGCCACTTGCCGATATGGCTGGTGGCATAACCCGCATCTTTCAGAACTTCGGGCAGGATCTTCTCGCTCCCCGGCAGGCCAAATCCGGCGATGTCAACGGCGGTGTCACCCATGCCGATGCGCACCGGCAGACGGCCGGTCATCTGTGCGACCCTTGTTGGTGTACAGGATGGTTCGGTATACATGCGCACCATGCGCAAAGCTTCGTCCGAGAAGTCATTGATGTTGGGCGTCTCATATCCACGGAGTGCGTTGAGCTCGGGAATTCCCATGTCACCAAAACCCAGATCATCGATCAGAATGTTGATGATGTTCGGGGGTTTGCCACCGTTCTTCTCACGAAATTCCGCCAGCCGAGCGTCCACGGCTGCGTCATCTTCGGCCCATTGATCACCGTGCTCCGAGAGCAGAATGTAATATTCTGAATCGTGGATGATGGGCTCCTCCTGCGCAAGCAGCGGATGTGCTGCAAGCATCAAGGGAACTATTGCGAGGTTGGTCAGTTTCATAGTCTCTCCGTTGATCTCAATTCATTTTCAAGTGCTTCAAGGGGTACCTTCGATCGTTTGCGTCTGAATAGTGCGAGAGTATTTCTTCTTTCAGCCCTGTCAGGCACTCGTGCACATGCGGATCCTGTGCATCTGCCAACACGCTCAGCTTGTGTATCTCGACAAAATCCCGGCACATCTCGGCAAAGTTCTGATCGCTTAAAAACAGTGCACGAACACTGTCAAATTCTCCGGTGAAGCATTCCGACAGTCCTGCGGTCCACAGCTCTTCAATCTCCATCGCGAAACTCCGGTTGCGCCGCGTAGAACTTGCCTAATTCACGCAGTTGTTTAGATATATGGTTTAACGGCATGTAACGGTTACACGCTGCTGTAAGCGGATGAATTTAAATCTAAATTCTGGAGACCCTCGGACCAAGATGCAGGACGTATCCTCAGGAGTATCTAGCGAAACAGATGTGCGGGACGCGTTAGATCGTGTCTTGTCCAGCGAGGTGTTCGCTGGTGCTGACCGACTGCAGGAATTTCTGCGTTACATTGTTGTCGAGAGCTTAGAGGGTCGAGGCGACAAAATTCTTGGAAAACGGATCGCGCAGGACGTTTATGGACGCCGATCCGAAAAAGACATCGCGACTGCAAATGTCGTGCGCGTCGACGCTGGCCGCCTGCGGCGCAGGCTGGATGTGTATTATCTGGAAGAAGGCGCGCAGGACCCGCTTCGCATCCATGTCGCAAAGGGCGGGTACGCACCTCATTTCGAAACCAACGTACCACCAGAGAAATCGCAGATCGAAGCGTCGTCTGCACCCCAGTTGGGCATTGTCGTAGGCGCGATCGTTGTTCTTTTTGTGGGATTTGCGGCCGTCTTCTTTGGTTTTCGGACAGACAAAACAACCCAGCCAACCAGTTTCGATCCGGATCAGCGCAACCAGGTTGAGCGCGCGGTTTTGTTCGAAACCTCCCCCGCGGCGTTGCAGGCCCGAAATATCGCGGAAGATGCCCGTTCGATGCTGTTTCCAGCCACTCAACCAACACGACTATTGGCGGCCCTGACACTGTTCGAAAAAGCGATCGAACTGAAACCGGATTATTTCGGTGGTTATGCCGGGGCGGCACAAGCGGCTACGTTCTTCGGAGGTTTAGCTCCTGAAGGTCCGGATCGCGATCAAATGCTGGTGCAAGCCCGGCTCTATGCGGAAGAGGCGATGCGTTTGGCACCATCAGAGGCGTGGAGCCAGTCGGCCATGGCCGCGCTATTGATGTTTGAGAGGGATTTTGATGAAGCAAACAGGTTGTCGGTGCGCGCGGTGGAATTGAATCCAAATGATCTGATCGTTCTGGAATTTGACGCAATCATTGCGTTCTTCTCAGGCGACTTTGAAAGAGCCGTCGCGAGTTCTGATCCTAAAATTCATGAAAACCGTCAGGGATCGCGGTTCCCCTGGCGCAATGTTCTTGGCAACGCCAGTTATTATCTGGGGAACTATGAGGATTCGATTGACCACCTGATGGATGCAGCAGCTTCTGGTGAACCAGTCAGCGAGATTAACACAGCGCATCTGATTGCTTCACTACAGGCGTCCGGGAGAACGGCAGAAGCGCAAAAACGCGTTCAGGAATACCAAAAAGCCTGGCCGAACAGCCGCATTGAGGAGTTCATGTTTCGGCTATTTCGCGATCCCGAAGACGCTGAGAGCTTGATGAACCAATTGCGCAAAGCTGGGTGGAGTCAGTGAAGCGTCGGCAATTCGATCGAGCAGAGGATTTACATAAATTTTGCTAATCCTCCCGCAAGTTCTGGCTACTTTCGGACTTTGAAGTTCCCCACAAAAATCGAGGCTACCGTCGTTATCGTTGCAACAAAAATCCCGATCCCGGCGACAGTGAAGATCATGGTGAAAACCTTGCCCATTGCCGTGGTTGGCGCGATATCCCCATATCCAACGGTCGACATGGTGACGACAGAGAAATAGGCCGCATCCAGAATGCTCCAACCTTCGACCAAAACGTAGAAGCTCGTGCTGACGAACACCAATGATGCCGACATGGCAAGCAAGTGCAAAGACCGGACATCCGTCAATGCGCCCGCGAGAGCGCGAAACAGGCCAAGGTAGTTGAACAGAAAGTTACGAACCATACCGCTATTCGCCTATGAGACTGAAACAGCTGCCGGTTCGTGTTCATCGCGTTTTTGTCTGTTGGCCTGCCATTTTTTGACATCCACAATGTCGAAGTAAATTCCGAGCGCCGTTGGGAACACGAAGATGACCAGCAAAGTGGATGCCAAAAGGCCAAACGCAACAGCTGCAACCAACGGCACCAGAACCTGTGCCTGAGGGCTGGTCTCAAACAGCATTGTCAATGAGCGTTCAAAACTGACCCGGTTTCAGCATTTAAATTTGACCCACCCTATGTGGCGCAAAGCCCCCAGGCGGGCCGCCCTCATATAGCGAGTCCGTCTGGGGGCTTTGCTTGCGCGACGTTTATGTTTTTCTGCGCCGCTTGCTCTGTGCGAACCGGTATGACGTGTTGCCTGTCTCGATGATTGCGCAGTGATGGGTTACGCGATCCAGAAGCGCGGTTGTCATCTTGGCATCGCCGAAGACCGAGACCCATTCGCCGAACTCCAGGTTGGTGGTGATGATGACACTGGTCTTCTCATAGAGCTTGCTGATCAGATGGAACAGCAACGCACCGCCGGACTTGGGGAACGGGATGTAGCCCAACTCGTCGATGATGACGCAGTCCAGGGCGGAGAGCTGCCGGATGATCTTCCCGGCATTGCCCTCGGCCTGTTCCTTGATCAGCGCATTGATCAGGTCGACGGCGTTGAAGAAACGGGCCTTCTTGCCGTTGTTGATCAGGGTGGTTCCAAGCGCGATGGCGATGTGGGTTTTGCCCGTGCCGGTTCCGCCCACCAGAATGAGGTTATGCGCCTCGTCGGTGAACTGGCCTGTGCAGAACGGTTCGATCTGGCTCTGGGTAACCGCGGCCGCACCGTAATCGAAGGTGGCGAAGTCCTTGTGATGGGGGAACTTCGCGATCCGCATTTGATACTGGATGGAGCGCACCCGGCGTTCTACAGTCTCGGCGTCGATCAGTTGCTTTATCGCTGTGGTCAGACTTGGTGGCTTGCGCGCGGACAGCAAATCATGGGCGCAAGCTGCCATTCCATGCAGCCTCAAGGTAGTCAGTTGGTCGATGAGGGCGTTCATGCGGCCGCCTCCTCAGCTGAGCACAGCATCTCATAGCGCTTGCAATCGGCCTCGGGCCGCAAGGTTAGTTGCGGATAGGTATAGGCGTCGTTGAGCGGTGTGATGACCGGTTCTACCAACTGGTTGATCAGGTTGATGATGGCAGGAAGGCGCAAGGTGTTTTGTTCCACCGCCAGTTCGCAAGCCGTCTCGACCACCTCGATTCCGTGATCCTGGGCCAGCAGAAGCAAATCGACGAACTCCCGATCCCCGCCTTTGCCGGCCATGTAATGCTCCCTGATCCGATGCATGGCCTCGGGCAGTTGCCAGTCCACAAAGGGGGCGCCGTCGCGCAGGGCGCCGGGCTTGCGATCCAGCAGCGGCACGTAATGCCATGGCTCAAAATAGCTGACATTGCGAGTGAAGCGACGTTTGTGCTCGGCGATGACTTCTTGGCCCGACGCCAGCACGATCCGGCCAGCATAGGCGCGCAGCGACACATGTTGTCCGGCGAACCGGGAGGGCACACTGTATCGATTGCTGGCAAATTGAACCAGGCAGGTGGAGCGGACGCGGACGGTCTTCTCCACGTATCCATCAAATGCCCGGCCCAGAGGGCGCAGCTCAGCACGCTCGTCTTCGAACATTTCTGCAATGGTGCGATCCTGATGCTCGGGATGGGCGCGCTCTGCCAGTTCTTCACAGCGCAGGCGCAGCCAATCGTTCAGCGCATCGAGATCACCAAAGGCGGGTTTGGGAACAAACAACCGGCCGCGCAAAAACTGGACCTGGTTCTCAACCTGCCCCTTCTCCCAGCCCGCAGCGGGTGTACAGGCCACCGGTTCCATCACATAGTGGTTCATCAAGGCCAGGAACCGGGGATGGAATATCCGGTCCTTTGAGCGCGAGACATAGGTCACCATCGTTTTGGGATTGTCGATGATCACCCGGCGCGGCACGCCGCCATAGAACGCCAATGCCCGCACGAACGCATCCAGCACCATCTCCTGGGCTTCGCCGGGATAAGCCACGACAAAGGGCTTGCGGCTGTGACACAGGCGGAAATGGGCAACCTTCACCTTCTGCTCGACACCGCCCAGGACAACCCGTTCTTCGCTCCAGTCAAATTGCAACGCATCACCTGCCGCAAAATGCAGCGGAATAAACGCTTCGCTCGAACCAGTGCCAGCCCGCTTCAGGTCGCGCACAAAGCGCTGAACCGGGGAATAAGACCCGGTGTAGCCCTCCGTTACGAGTTGCTCATAGAGCTTCTGGGCCGTCCGCCGCTCCCGGCGTGGTCGCTTCTGGTCCTGATCGAACAACTCCTGAAGCCGGAGATCAAACCCATTGCAAAGTTTGTGCCGAACCGGCGGGGCCTGGCGCTGGTAGCTCGGCGGGCTCTCATCCTTCAGATACTTCTTGATCGTGTTCCGTGATAATCCCGTCGACCGCGCAACAGACCGGATGCTGCGTTCCTCAACCAATACCCATCGCCGGATCTTCGATACGCTTTCCATCAATAACACCTGCTCTTTCCTCCGCACTTTTGTGCGGATCTTAACGAAAACAGGTGGGTCAATTTTGCATGCCGATTCACATCGCTCATGCATGATCTCTTCCAGATCGCGATATGACACACCGTATCGGACATAGAAGAACACTGCGAAGAGGATCACATCTTTCGGATACTGTGCGCCTTTGAAAGAGATCATAAACAAACTTTCGACTTCAATATTTCGATTTCCATTCACTCGAAGCACTAGTGAGAGGCAACAGTCAAAAGTTTGCAACAGATCCTGAAGCATTTGGGTTGGTCAGGAAAAGGGCACGTTGACCGTATGTGGTTCTTGCTATCGCCCAACACTTCTTGAACGTCCGCTTGTTTCACCGCACCGTCGCCGTGTTGCACACGCAGCGAATGACTGCATCCCGCCCTTCGTGCCGTACTTCAGCCCCCTACCCGTCCCGATCTAGCTTTAACCAATATCGCGTGTACCGGAGTTCACCCGTTCGGATCAAAGCGCCCTTCTCTACCAGGTTCTGGAGATCCCGCGTCGCCGTGGCGCGGGACGTTCCGGTGATCGAGATATAGTTCTCGGCACTCAATCCCCCTTTGAACCCATCCGGCCCAGCCTTGAACAACCGGGCAATTACCTTGCCTTGGCGGGCGTTGAACTGATCGCGATGCCGGTCATAGAAATGCGTCTTGGATATGAAGAACCCAACCCGCTCAAGAGTCACCTGCTGCGCTGTAAGAACGGTCCCGGCAAACCAAACGAGCCATGGTGTGACGTCCAGTGTCTTTTGGTGGCGTTCGAGCTGGTCGTAGTAAGCCTTCAGCTCTCGCTCAATCGTGAAAGCAAGCGCAATCAGGCTTGGCTGACCAATGTTTTGTGCCAGGGACTTTTCAGCCAGCGCCCTACCCAACCGGCCATTGCCGTCCTCAAAGGGGTGAATGCTTTCGAAATACAGATGACTCAACCCGGCTCTGGTCAGGGCGCGCAAGGGCTTGGGACGATCTGGTGCGGTCCGGTTGAACCAGGTTACGAACTGGTCCATTTCAGCCGGAACCTGATGTGAAGGTGGCGCTTCGAAATGCACCGTTGGGCGGTCGATCCTGCCTGAGACGATTTGCATCGCATCCTCGTGGCTCCGGTATGCTCCAATCGTTTCCAGATGCCTGTCATGGGACAGAAGCATGTCATGCCACCGAAACAAAGTGTCGTGTGACAGTGGTTCTGAATAGTTGGAATAAACATCCACCATCATTTCAGAAACGCCCTGCTCCCGCGGTTTGGATGGATAGCTGCCGGGAGCCAGTCCAAGATGACGGCGCAAGGAAGATTGCACGCTGAGGCGATCCAGCATCTCACCTTCGATCGCGCTGGTTTTCATCGCTTCTTCGCTGAGCAAGTCAACACGCAATTGATCTCGATCTGATGTGTTCACATGATGAACCGCTCCAAGAACTTCCCCTGAGGACAACAGGAACTGTTGCTCGTATGGTTCGAGCCTTGCGGCGTCGTAACGAAAATTCGGCCAATCATGGTTCTGCCAGTTCCACATCGTGAGGTATAAGCTTCCTTTCTATAGCTCACTATTTATGGTTACGTGATTTATAGAGGTCAATCCTATTGCTCACCTTTTTCAAACTCTTCAATCCGATCATCGATTGGATGTGTAATCTGAAAACGGTAAACCTCATCCTCCTTCCCAAAGTTACGTGGCATTGGAGGTCCGCGACAGCATTGCCTTTGGAGACAGCTCTCCCTTTTCAATCTTAGCCAATAATGAAATCAGGTAAGCCCCTGGAGACTGTATGTTCTCAGCACGTTGAAAAATGTATCCAAGAACAATGAAGCGAATAGCTGGGCCAAACGTTGATTTCATTGCATACCAGGTTTGGCCAAGCCGTAGGTACTCGGCGATATCGTCCATAAGCCGATCACAGTGGTGCTGATCTTTAGCAAAGCGTAGTTCTGAGCATAGCCGTGGAAAACTGCGCTCCATTTGGCCTGGAGAAACCTGAATCTGAGAAAGTTCTTCTTTCTTAACTTCTGGATTCAGAGAGTCCTCTTTGTGCCCCTCAATTTCACTGTCACTGGCCCTCAAATTTTCTGTATCTGTCTGTGTTATCTCGGAGATTTCCACAGAGATTTCTGCCAGAAGCTTGCTGAGTACACTCGCATCTGGTTTGCGACGCAGAGCATTGCGTACGGTGGTCATCAAATCAGAGATCGCGGTGTCATTTGCTACGAGTTCCCTAAGGCGCGCCAGAGCGGCGGAAACATTGTCACGGAGTACAGTGAACTCGAGAACTCGATCAGCATGCCTCTGGGCTTCTTGGATGAACTCAGCGTGCCGTTCAGACAAAGGCATCAACGAGAGCCCGGTTGCGGTGACCACCCTGCCCTGTCGATCCCGGCGCGCCCATCGCTTGCCGTTTGCGCTCATTACGCGGCGGATAAGTCCAAGCGCAACCAGCGTCGAGATATGACGCTCAACTGTCTGCACGCTGACATGCGTTCGTTTGGCGATCGCCGCGTTGGAAGCGAAGCAGATGTGATGATCATCTTGGTCCGCAGCAATCTGATCACCGCCCAAAAAGGAAATCATGGCTCTCAGGACATTGAGAGTTGTGGATTTTAACCCAAGAGGTTCTCTGGCCTCTTCAACGGCGCGAAGAAGTATCCATTTTTTGGGCGTACTACTCCCCTGCCCTGTCGTTGCCGACAAGGTTGCTCCATTTGGAGCCAATGCTGTTAGTGTTTTCATGATTATCTATCGGCAGACAAAAATTACCCGTTCGCTCAAGAGCGTTTTTTCTTGTGTGGCGATTCGGGTGCTGCTAGATTCTAGGTGTCTAATCTAAGAATTGCGCTTTGCGCAGCAGCCCTCGAAGCTCCGGTTTCGGGGGTTTTGTTTGTTTGCCTTCCTCCTTTCTGCTCGTCCTCAGTTCTTTTTCTTGGCGTTTACAGCTGTAAACTCAGCGTGTGAGCGCTTAATGATTTCAGCCATGTTTTCGTCCAACCAGCTAGCGAAGCCAGCGTTAGCTCCGGTCCTTTTGACCGAAACAGTTAGTGATCCGTTGGTAGATTTGATTGTAACGCCTTCGATTGGGTTGAGTTCGGCTGCACCTTCTCTTTGTCTTGCACCGCGTTTGGCAGCTGCTTTTAGGAGCATTTCCAGCCGATCATCTGACGACATCGATGGCTCAATGGTTGCAAGAAGATTTGCAGCTTCATCTTCCGCTAGCTTGCCTGCAACGAAGTGCTCTGCAAGCACGGTCCATTTTGGGCGGCCTGATTTTGGGGCTGCGCCGATCATGTCACCAATCTTTGCAGGAACATGTTGCGTAATTTTTGTCAGGTGAGACAGCCCTGATTTCGAAACGTTCAATACTTGCCGCACCGTTGCCGTGTCATGCCCGGAAGTCAGGATCGCCTCGGCGAAACGTGCTTTCTCGTAGAAGGAAAGATTGCGCCTCGCAGCATTCTCAAGCCCTTTGGCGAGAAGCGCTGAAGCATCGTCGATATCCTGAACATTGGCGCGGACTTTAATACCAAGTTCACGACAGGCTTTGAGCCTCCTCCGTCCATAAATTGCCTCGTATCGACCGTCGGATTTCGATCTTCTGACAAGAATGGGAACTTGTTGGCCACCGTCTTGTATACTCGACATCAAGCTTTCAAAACTATCGTCTTCTTCGTCAATGTTTACAGCTGTAAACTCACCGAGCCTATCGGCAGGCCCCCAGTCGTCGATCAGAGCAGGGTCAATTTCCCTGATTGCGGCAAGAGAGCCCTGAAGCGCACCAAGAGCAGGGGCATTGGGTTTTGGAGTTTTATCGATGGCCTTGGGGCTAGAGCGCGCGATGGTGTTTGCGATCCCCGACATCTCCTGAAGCGACTTTCTAGCCATTAGCTGCGTCCCCATGCTTGATGGATCATTTGCTCTACCTCAGAGCCGATCGCATCCATTGAGTTCTTTGCCCGATCATAAGTTGCGCGTGTCATTTCTGACCGCACGACTTCGTAAATTGATTGTTTGAGCATTGTGGCGTCACTGACCGCGGTGCTTTTGAGGGCTGTGGCTGACATAACGCGATCCTGAAACAGTGCCCGCATGAACGAAGCCAGTTGTTGAGACGGTACGTCTGTTGGCTCGTCACGCGTTATCAGGAATTTGAAGTTGTCGTATTCGAGCGTAGCGCCGGCATCTTCAATGACTGCCATGTAAGCACCAGCGAGTTCGAGAAATTGAGCCGTCGAAGACACGTCCAGCATCGAAGGTGTAAGTGGCACAAGCAATGAACTGGCGGCCGCCATCCCAGCAATTGTCAAGAATCCTAGCTGAGGTGGGCTATCAATCAGAACAAGGTCAAAATCTCCTTCCACCTGGGCCAGGGCATTCCGTATTCTTGTAAAGAACGGATGGTCTGGGTTGGAGTGAACGGCAGATTCTGTCTCAAATTCGGAAAGAACAAGCCGTGACGGAGCCACAGAGAGACCGGGGAAGTACGTCGGAAGCACGACGTCCGCCATATCTACCGGATCTTCATATCGAATAGCATCGTAAATCGTCAGCCCGTCAAACTCTATTTCGGGGCTTATGCCGCACATGGATGTAAGAGAGCCTTGAGGATCCAGATCAACAGCCAGCACACGGTAACCGCGAAGCGCAAAATAGTGAGCCAAGTGAATTGTTGTGGTGCTCTTACTGCTGCCGCCTTTGAAGTTCATCAACTGCCAGACTTGGAGCTTTTCTCCTTCAGTCCGGCGAGGGACATAGCGCCCTTTTTTGCGTGAGGTTTTCTCAAGCGTTTCGCGAGCCTCCCAAAGTTCTTGGGCAGTATAGTAACGCCTACCGCTGCGTACGTCATTCGGTTCAGGAATCGTTCCCTCTGCGTGGACTTTGCGCATGAATTGACCTGAGACTCCTAAGAGTTCAGCAGCTTCTGGCGCTGCAAAATTTCGCAGTGATTTGGTATTGTCGGGGGCAAATGCAGCAAGTAGATGTTCCCGGATAGCCGAGTTTAATCTCTCAGATATTTCCGTGGCGAGTGCCGATGGTCTTTCTGCCGCAAGTGGTGTCACGGGAATCATGTAGTTGCCTCAAATTAAAGAATGTGGTCATTTTTGCGCCACTTGAGATAAACAGCCGTGATTCATAGCACTAAGTCAAGGATTTTCGCCTATATTGTAGGTTTTCCAACGCGGAGGACTACATACGCTTTGCATCAGAGCAGGGTGGTTTACAGTTGTAAACTCGGTTGAGCGGGATCATGGGTTCTTTCAGTCGATGAAGTTCTAACGTAGGCATGCGAAGGCATTCCTGTAAAACTCCTCCCTATGCTCCGCTTTGAGTAGAACGCCTCTAGCATGGAGTTGGAGTGAAGGCCGAACGGCTTTTGGCGCAAATTGCGCAATTGGGAAGGGCAGGGAGCTAGTTGAGCTGATTGGTCAAATTCTCTCACCAACAATTTCGTTATCGAGTTTTCTGCGATACCAACTTCGTAACAATACTTCTGCGCCAGTACGGGAGTACGATGCGGTGAGAATGGCATGGCGATCTGGGTCAGATACACCGAGCTCAGCCCGTGCGCAGAGGAAAACACGCGAACATTCCGGCTAGAGTCAGCCGCTCGCCAATTGCCCAAGAAATGGCATACCGTGAGGGCGGGGTTTCGGGAATTGTGCGCCTGTAAGTTGCGACGGAACAGGGAACTGTCCTCGATCCAGTGCAGCTGTGCTTGCGCGGCGCGGCTTTTGACGCAAGTCTCTACCGTCATTGGATTCATATGGGATCACAGACATGATCCGTGTGTTCACGTCCCATTAGCGTCCATAAAACCAGCTTGCTCGAATTAGTGATTTTGGGCTCCTCAATCGTTGAACAGACGGTCTCGTTGGCATATATTGCCAAAAAGGAGGCTTACGCCATGGTAACCCGCAATGTTGTACTTACAGAATCGCAGGATCAACTGGTGCAGAATCTGGTTGCGTCCGGTCGATATCAGAACGCCAGTGAAGCGTTGCGCGCCGGCCTTCGGCTTTTGGAGCGGGAAGAAGCGGGGCTGGAGTCTCTCAAACAAGGCTTGCAGGAGGGTGTAGCGCAGGCTCAGGCCGGAGATTTGGCAGAAGGCAGGGGTTCGGATGCGATCCGTCGTGCCTTTGCAAGGGCACGAGCCAAGGCGTGACCAGACCCTTTCGACTGACACGCCGCGCTGAATCCAGCCTGGTGGAAATTGCCCGATGGACCATCGACAAGTTTGGATCGCATCAAGCCGATCTTTATGAACAAGAACTAATAGCGCGCTGTCAGGCCATCACAGAGGGCAGGGTGGCCAGCCGAAGTTGTTCTATATTGGTCGAAGAGGCGGCGGATCTCAGATATGTGCGCGCAGGAGAGCATTTCCTGGTTTATCTGGATCAGCCGGACGCGGTGATCATTGTTGATATCCTGCATTCCCGTTGCGATCTGCCGCGACATGTTTCCGCGCTGGCCACGTTAACAGATGCGACAGGAAACAAGACATAGGCACAGCAGCCGGAGTTTCCCTCAAGCGGGGATTATTAAATAGTCAGTAACTACTCACCCCAGTAGATCAGTCGCCGGGTTATCCGCGATGTCCACATCGTCGTAGTATTTCTGCGCCTGGGCCATGGAGCGATGCAGGGAGAGGCGCATCGCGGCCTGGATCGGGGCGCCGTCCAGCGCGGCCTGGGTCAGGAAGCCCGAGCGCAGCCCATGGGGGGAAGCGAACCCGTCCGGCAGGCCCGCCAGTTTCACCCGACGCTTGACGATCTGCGCGATGGCATCCGGGCTGAGGCGGCGGGTTAACACCCGATCGGCTTTTGAAACAGGCCGGAACAAGGGGCCGTCCTGAATCTCACCCACCTCGATCCAATGGGCCAGCGCTTGGGCTGCGCGGCCTTTCAACACCAGCCGCGGCGTTTCACCTTTGGTTGTCGTCTTGGTCTCCAGCAGTGAAATCCAAACCAGGCTTTTCTCGTTGAACTCCTTCAGCGAGACGTCTTCAAACATCAACCCGGTGATCTCCGAGCGCCGTCTACCACCCGAAGCCCAACCCAGCATCAAGATGGCGCGGTCGCGGCAATCCCGCCGGGACCCCCGACAAGTGGACAGCAACTGCTCGAGCACATCGCGGGTAATCGGTTGCTGCGATTTTGGGGCAGGGGGCCGGGCGGCGGCGCGGCGCGCCTTGGCACGGGCCTGCTTCACCTGCGGCGCACCGAAAGGGCTGGTCAGGTTCTTCATTCGATGAAAGGCAAGCCAGGAGGCGATGCGCCGGTCCAGCGTAGAAGGGGCCGGGCAGGCGAGGGACTTGCGTAGCCCTTGCGCGATCAACATCTCGGCACTCTGACGCGCGACATCCTCGGGCGCGGCATCTCCCAGATCGCGGGCGTGATCGAGAATGAAGGCCAGCGCTGTGGCCTCGCTCTCGGGCCAGTCCAACGGCACTCCGAACCGTGCTGCCTTCCAGGCCGTAATGTAGAGCAGATCGCGCTCATAAGCGCGCAGCGTGTTGGCCGGCGTGCCGCGCACATAGAGATCGGTGAGCGCGTCCTGGTCTTCGACAGACAGGGCAGGGGAGGCGGCAGGGAGATAGGGCGCAGGAGGCTTCATGGGGGCTATTTTGCGCGCATTTTCCTGCAAAATCAATCATATTTGATAAGGGGTACTTATCGGGTTTAATTCCAAAAAATTGGGTAACGATATGTAATGCGCAATATTAAGAAATAATGCGTCTCATAGACAATAGGACCGCAAACAAGAGAGAGAATCAGGCTTGGCAGGGGTTTTCGTCTCGGTAAGCTGCAGGCTATGTTGGAGGACATTTCGAACGGCCTGTTGGTGAAGGATCTGTTGCAAACTTTTGACTGTTGACTCTCATAAGTGCTTCGAGTGATTGGATATCGAAATATTGAAGTCGAAAGTTTGTTTTTATGATCTCGTTCAAAGGCGCGCAATATCCGAAGGCCGTGATCCTGTTCGCGGTTTTCTACTATCTCCGAAACGGCGTTTCCTACCGCGATCTGGAAGAGATCATGCATGAGCGTGGCGTTTCAGTGGACCGCACCACGCTAAACCGATGGGTAACACGGTATTCTGGCGCAATCGCTGACGCAGCATGTCGTCGCAATGGGCCATGTGATCGTTCGTGGAGAACGGACGAAACTCTGAGTAATTGAACAGCAGCTCTCTTGGCCGGTGCATGATGGCATCGGAACAGCAATGGGAGAGCAAGATGGAACAGTGTTTTGTAGGACTGGATGTCTCGAAGGCTGAGACGTCGATTTGTGTCTGCAATCAGAGCGGTGGACCCGTGTTTGCCGCGAAGAAAGTAACTGACCCCGATGTGATTTTTCAGGCGTTGCGCGACCACGTTGGCGTCATCCAATGTGTGGTCCTCGAAACCGGCCGTATGGCGAACTGGCTTTACACTGAGCTTGCAGATCGGGGATTGCCGGTGGTTTGTATCGACGCACGTCAGGCTCATGCTGTTCTCAGCCAGATGCACAACAAGACCGATGCCAATGATGCCGCCATGTTAGCTGAACTGGCGCGCACGGGGTTCTATCGGAAGGTTGAGGTGAAAAGCCGGCTCGCCCAGGAGCGGCGGGCATTGCTGAAAGCTCGGGAAGTGGCGTTGAAATCCCGCGTGAATGTGGAAAACACAATCCGCGGTCTTTTGGCCAGTTTCGGGCTGCGTTTGCCAAAACATCTGAACACCTATGAAGAGCGTGTCCACGCGATCCTGAAGGATCGGCCGGTCTTATCGAGTGTCATCCTGCCCTTGCTCGACTTGCGCACAGCCGACCTTCGGCAAGCGGCTGCGCTGAGTAAAGAAATGGTGCGCCACGCAAAAGCCGATGAGGCTTGCCAACGCCTGATGACGATCCCGGGTGTTGGTCCTGTGAGTGCAGTGACCTTTGTTGCGACCATCGACAATCCGCGTCGGTTTTCGAAATCCAGATCAGTTGGTGCATATCTCGGGCTGACGTCCCGTCGATACCAGTCTGGGGATGTCGATTATGGTGGTAGAATATCGAAACACGGCGATCCTATGCTGCGCTCAGCGCTCTACGAGGCGGCCAGCAGTTTGTTGAACCGGGTGAAACCGGGCAAAGGATCGGAATTACAGAGATGGGCTCGAGCCCTCAAAGCCCGCACCAGTCACAAGAAGGCGGTCGTTGCCTTGGCTCGAAAACTCGCGGTCCTGATGCATGCCATCTGGACAAACGGATCAACCTTTCAAACCAAGGAGGCCTAGTCAGAATACCAGCGGATCAACCAATCACGAGTTGCCGTATAGACAAACACGGCAGGCTGTCGACCGAACCCGTTTGATGTACATGCGGCTGCCCAGAAAAGACCGCGCATGAAACCTTTGGGGGTTGATGCCTTGAACGCCGAGATGAAGCGCCAACAGGATGACTTCGTAAAGAACTTTGCAGGTGGTCGATACAGGACTAATCTCATCGAGAGCTGCTGCTCAATAAAGAACTTACATCAAAGTTAAAGGTGCCTGAGTTTATCTCTATCGAGCCGTCGACAAGCACGGCAAGACGCTTGATTTCATGCTTTCACGACGCCGAAACAATCCAGCCGCCACCAAGTTCTTCGCCAGGGTGTTGGAGATCAATGGATTGCCGAGGAAGATCGTGATCGACAAGAGCGGCGCCAACACCGCTGGCATCAATGCCATCAACAAAATGCTCAAAGGCCTTGAACCCCAGCATTGGCCGCGTGCGTTTGATGAAATCGGCAATATGGCGACCACACCGGTAAGACCACCGCGGGACGATCTCCCGACTTGCGGTCACAGAGCTTTCCGTGTGCAGAGGTTCAACAAATCGACTCCTACTCCTAAAAAAATCTCTTTGTAACAGATCATGTTCAGTGCGACTTTCGGTGTTCGAGCAGGCTTTTGCCGATAAGGGCACTTCATTCAATTGATGCACATGCTTCGTGGCACATTTAGTATCCACGCATTGGAGCAAACCCTCCGACTTCCAGTCGGAACTGCTTCAGCGCGAAGAATCGTGCTATGACCTTACCCTCTGGAAAATGAGCCGCAGCCGGTCGGAAGGCTCATTTTCCAGAGGGTAAGGTCATGCAGTATGACACTGGCAAGCACTGCGTTTTCTACCACCGCTACCACATCGTCTGGTCGACGAAATACCGCTACAAGGTGCTGACCGGCCGGGTGCGCCTGCGGGTGCGCGACATCATTCGTCAGGTCTGCCGCGAGAACGTGGTCGACATCCTGCGCGGGGTGCTGTCATCCGATCATGTCCACATGTTCGTTTCGGTGCCGCCGAAGATCGCCATTTCCGATCTGGTGCGCAGGATGAAGGGCCGTTCGTCCCACAAGGTGCAAAGGGAATTTCCCGCGTTGCGCAGGCGCTATTGGGGCCGTCGGTTCTGGGGCAGGGGGTATTTCTCAACCACCAACGGTGCCATCACCGAGGACATTGTCCTGCAATACCTCGAAAATCACATCGCCGATCCTACCGACGCCAGTCGGTAGTGGTTCAGTTGCGGTAGGTCTAGAATGTATCAAATTGTATCTTCGGGTTGCGGGTGGGAAGTTTTTTGCTAGATAGCTTGAGAAGCACGGAGAGCAATTCAAGATGCGCCAAAGAGCGGCAAAAATAAGTGTTTTTCTTCTTCTTACGCTCGTTTTGGTGGCGTCCACCATTTTTTCATTTACCAGCGCTCGTGCTAAAGGTCATTTCCTTGAAGCTTCTTTAGTCCAAAACGACATTGAGGTGGGGCACTATCACTCAAACCCTAGCCAATGCCACAAGATTGCTCAATGCGAAACTCCCGCTGCGTTTTTGACTCACCAAAGACCTTCTATCGCCGAAAATGCAGGGGAACTGATGTTCGTGCAAAGCGAGCCAGGCAGAAATTCAACCGTACTTGAAGCCCAGCTTCCACCTCCCAAAGCGTAACTCATTGCGCCTGAATACACTGCTATTTCGTTGCTTTTCTTGAATGTTGTGTGCTGCACCTTCCTGTCCTGCACCCGATATCAACCAGCTTCTTGAGCACTGATCAAAAAAGCGAAATGCGAGAATAGACTATCAGCGTGGCTGACCGCAGCGCCTGCTGACAAATGCAGTGAATTTCCAAATCATCAATTCAACCAAGTAAGGAAAAACAATGCGTCCCATCGCATCTGCACGTGTGGCTATTGCTTCCGTCGCCCTTGCCTTATCCGCGTCAACGGCGGCCATGGCTGGAACCTACAATATTACTGTGGACAAGATCCGCATCGACGCCGGTGATTTCCGCAAAACGGGGGTTGGTTACAACAAGAGCCAAACCCCAACTATCCTGCGTTTCAAAGAGGGCGAGGATGTCACGCTGAATGTCACGAATAATCTCAAACAAGACACCTCGATCCACTGGCACGGGCTGATTTTGCCTTTTGATCAGGACGGTGTTCCGAAGATCAGCTTTGCCGGTATTAAACCGGGTGAAACCTTCACCTATAATTTCCCGATCACACAGGCAGGCACCTATTGGTTTCACAGCCATTCGGGTTTTCAGGAGCCCGATGGAGCATATGGAGCTATCGTAATCGAGCCGAAGGGCGGCGAAACGGTTCGTGCTGATCGGGATTATGTCGTGCAACTGACTGACACGCACCCTCACCGCGGTAAGCGGATCATGCGAAACCTCAAGATGTCGGCTGACTACTACAACCGGTCACAACGTACGGCGCAGGATCTCATCAAGGATTCCGGTGAGATGGGGCTTAAGGCGGCTTTGGAAGACCGAAAGATGTGGGGTCGTATGAGGATGATGCCAACGGACGTCGAGGACGTTCAGGGTTTCTCCCCGATGATCAATGGCCAGACCACTTCGCAGAACTGGACCGGGCTATTCAAACCGGGCGAGAAAGTGCGGCTGCGGCTGATCAACTCCTCGGCCATGGCTTATTTCGACATTCGAATTCCGGGCCTCAAGATGACCGTCGTGCAGGCAGACGGCAATGACGTGAAACCCGTCACCGTGGATGAGTTGCGCATCTCTGTTGCCGAAACCTATGACGTGATCGTTCAGCCCAGGGAAAATCGTGCCTACAGCATAGTAGCAGAGTCAATGGGCCGTACTGCACTGGTCCGCGGAACGTTGGCACCGCGCGAGGGAATGGCCGGGCCAGTTCCAAGTCTTCGACCAAAGCCCCGCCTGACCATGGCCGACATGTCCGGGATGATGCACGGCAAGGGGATGGAAGGCCACGTCATGCAAAACGCTTCGGTGATGTCCGACGACATGATGAAGATGCCGGGCATGGATCACAGCCAGCATCAAATGGCAAAATCCGCCGACGCGACACCGTCTGAAACTATGGATCACAGCCAGCATCAAATGGCGAAACCGGTCGATGCGGCACAATCCGATACCATGGATCACAGCCAACATAACATGAGTAACGCCTCTGCCGCCGCAGGGCAGGGCATGTCAGGCGGGAAGCACGCAGGTCATCAGATGGCGATGCCTGGGGGTGCGCAACAGGAGTTTTATGCTATGGGTAGCGGTCTGACACCCAATGCTGCAAATGGCGGGAAATTCCTGTCTTATGACGACCTGAAGGCGCGTAAACCGCTTTACAAGGACCGCCCTGCAACGCGTGAAATCGAGTTGCGTCTGACGGGCAACATGGAACGCTACATCTGGTCCATCAACGGAAAGAAACTGTCCGAAGCTGAGCCTCTCCGGTTGAAATACGGTGAAAGAGTGCGGTTCAAATTCGTCAATGAAACCATGATGTCACACCCGATGCATTTGCACGGTATGTGGTCAATCCTTGATACCGGCAGTGGCAGCCGCGATCCGATCAAACACACGGTCAGCATCGCGCCGGGCACGACAGTCTACACCGAGACTGAAGTGGATGTGACGGGTCAATGGGCGTTCCATTGCCATCTGTCCTACCACGCCGATGCGGGGATGTTCCGCAAAGTAATCATCGAAGGCGGGCCTGCCTAAGCTTTCGGCAGCACAAACAGAGTGAAAAACATGAAAAACTTAATTGCCGTCACCGCAGCGGCAGCCGGGCTTTCGCTTGGCTGGACCGCTGAGACAAAAGCAGAGGCCCTGACCTATGGGTTTCAAGCCGAGCAGTTGGAGTACCGCTCCAATGACAAAGGCGAGGACACAATCCAATGGGATTTTGATGCCTTCGTGGGAACTGACGAGTTGAAATTTGTATGGCGTAGCGAAGCCGAACTGGGTGAAAGCTCAGGCGATTTTGAAACGCTCGAAAACCAGTTGCGACTGCAAAAGCCAATATCCAACTTCTTTGACGCTGTGGTCGGGGTGTATGCCAACACACCGACCGGTCTGCCGGATCGGTACAATGCGGTCCTGGGGATAAAGGGATTGGCCCCGCAGTGGTTTGAAATCGACGCTGACTTGTACTTGTCCGACAACTCGTTTTTTCGGTTCGAAGGCGAATACGAAGCAGGTTTGACAAACAGGCTGTTCCTGATCCCGAATCTCGAGCTTACTGTGCCTTTGCAAGATGACCTCGAATACAATCAAAAAGCAGGTGGAGTCACTCTCGAGGCTGGGCTTCGGCTGAGCTATGACCTCATCGATCGGGTGGTATCGCCGTATGTTGGGGTGAACTACGAGAAATCTTACGGCGGCACAGCGGATCTGATCCAGGCAAGTGGCGAAGAGAACGGAGTGTTCGCAGTCGTGTTTGGCGCCCGGCTAATGTTTTGAAATCCGATAATCTTGGCCGGGGCAGATTGCTCCGGCCGGTTTCTGATGGCCATCGCATTCTGAACGTGCGGCAAGATGGCCTTTCCTAACCAAAACCGAATGGAAAAACTATGAAAACCACAATCTTAGGCGCGTCGATCGCTGCTTTGCTGGCGACACCCTTATTTGCCTCAGAAAATCAACATGAGGAACACGGTGAAAATCATGACGACAGTCACGCCGAAATGATGCAGGTGGGACAGCCCGGAAAGAGCAGTGATATCGGCCGCACCGTCAAGGTTTCTATGAAAGAAACGGATGACGGAGACATGATTTTTGAACCTTCGAACTTGTCGTTCAAGAAAGGCCAGACCATCGAGTTCGATATCAAAAATCTTGGCGAACTGGAACATGAGTTCATTTTGGATACGGCTGAACGCAACAAGATACACAAAGACGTTATGGTAAACGGCAGTCAAAGGCACGTTTCTGAGAACGCCGTCAGTTTGGAGCCCGGAGAGCAAAGCAAACTTATCTGGACATTTTCAAATGATGGCAGTTTTGAATTCGCTTGCCTGATTCCTGGGCACTACGAATCCGGAATGTTCGGCAACGTAACCGTGCAATAGCTTCTTCCGGCGCTGTAAATTAATCACTCACCATGATGCGGCGCCGAAGTGCGCGGCAGTTCCAGGTCGAACTGCCGCGTATCTAATAAAAAGAAATAAAGCCGATGGGAAAAGAGCAGCACATCCCGGAGTTTCATTTAATCGCCCATGACGCAGCAGCTTGGCTGGGCTTTCGTTATGATGAAACAGCACCAGATTGGATGCATCCTGCATTGCATCTGATCCTTGTAATTGCTCCGGCGTTGTTGGCCATTTCCACAATTGTGATGGTTGCAAGAGTACTTCTTTTTCAGGTCAAACCAGCGATCGTCGCTTCCGCCCATCATCCAGATAATCTCGTTGCCGGCCTAAATCACAATCTGATACGACACATCTTGCAGACAACGCGAGTGCAACAGCTTTATCTGCTCGTATTGAGCCTGTCCCTGATGCCGGTGCTCTATCTATCCCTGGAGCTGCCAAAGCAAATTGTAAACAACGTCCTGGACAGCTCACATTCGCGCCTGACACTGTTGGGCTATGATCTCACCGCGACCCAGCATCTGGCAGTTCTCAGCGGTGTATTCTTTCTGACCATCGCGCTGAACGGAGTGGGAAAGTACCACCTCAACGTAATGAAAGGCCGGGTCGCTGAGCGATGCCTCAGGCGGATGCGCCTTTTGATCTATCAGAATTGGCGTAAACAGACCGACGGTCGACGAAGAAGTGAAATTGTGCAGGTATTGGGATCTGAAGTCGAGCCCATCGGAGGCTTCGCTGCAGACCTTGTTTCCCTGCCAATCACACAGGGCGGGACGATGATCACCATTCTGTTGTTTATGTTCGTTCAAGATCCGATCCTTGGTGCTGCAGCGCTGACGGTTCTGCCATTGCAGTTGCTTTTACTGCCCTATCTGCAGCGGATCGTGAACCGGCTGAGCCGAAAACGAATACACGAAATGCGTAAGCTGTCTTTGCACCTAACTAGTCAGATTGACCCTGAACAAGATCACGCCCGAACTATATTGCAGACCACCGCATCGCTTCGGCAACTGGAAGCGATCCGCCGGAAAATTCACCGCGTGAAATTCTTTGCCAAGGCATTGAGCAACTTCCTGACATCTCTAACTCCATTCCTGTTTTATTCGCTCGGCGGGTATTTCGTCATACAGGAGCGGATTTCCTTGGGGGCCTTGATCGCGGTGCTGTCCGCGCACAAGGAGTTTTCGGCTCCACTTAAGGAGTTGTTCAGGTTCTATCAGCAATTTGAAGACACGCGGATACGCTACAACGAAGTCTTTAGATTTTTGGATCACCCGCTTCAAAGTCAGCGACTTAACATTTGATTGGCCATAGTGTGTTCAACCTCTTTCCAATATTCGAAGTGCTTCCTACGCGGTAAGAACTGCTAGGCTCTGGATCTATTAGTTTGGTTGCGACCGTCTCGGCTGCGTGTTACAGGCGCCCTGATCAACAGCCTTCCATCGGTTGATTGGCTGCCGGGAGATCACGTCTGTGATGCCGACGGGTTCCGAGAGGCCCTGACAGACGGGAGACGAAGCCCTGCATCCTAGATCAGAAATCACGCGGCAAACCTGTCCAGTACGACATGCGACGCTACAAACGACGCAACAGGATCAATATCCTGTTTGGACGCCAGAGGGGCCGACGGCGTGTCGCTACCCGTTATGACAGGTGCCCAAAGTCTTTTTCTCGGATATCGCTCCTGCGGCTGCGTCCTAATCTGGCTGTGAACCAATGAGTTTCGAACCCAGTTGCCTTAAGATTGGACAGTCGGGGCGATGGTCACCGGCGCATTCATCAATCAGATGAGACAGTGTTGCATGCATGGCCTTCAGGTCCGCGATCTTGGCATCTATCTCTTTTAGGTTCTGTTTGGCGATATCCTTCACGTCCGCGCTTGCGCGTTCTTTGTCCTCGTACAACGCCAGTAGTGAACGGCAATCCTCAATGGTAAAGCCCAATGAGCGGGCCCGCCCGATGAAGGCCAGTTTGTGCAATTCCTTTTCATCGAAATGGCGATACCCGTTCAGGCTGCGCCTGGGTTTGATGAATCCGATATCCTCGTAATAGCGGATGGTTTTGGCAGGCAGACCCGAACGTTCTGCTACATCTCCGATATTCACAGCGGTTCTCCTATTCTATTCAGCAGGCGCTGATCGCAGCGCCTGCTCTTCATTCTGCGAGATCTGTTCTCGCCCAACTTTGATCGGCTTAACCCAGCGCAACCGCAGCGCGTTGGTCAGGACAAATACACTGGACAGCGCCATGGCACCTGCAGCCAGAACCGGCGACAGCAACGGGCCGCCAAACGGATAGAGCACCCCCGCTGCAACCGGTATGAGTAGCGTGTTGTAGCTGAACGCCCAGAACAGGTTTTGGCGGATGTTACGCATGGTGCGCTGACTAACATCGAAGGCGTTGACCACGCCTGTCAGGTCGCCTGACATCAGAACGACGTCAGCCGCCTCGATGGCGATGTCAGTGCCTGTCCCGATCGCAATTCCTACGTCAGCCGCCGCCAGCGCGGGTGCATCGTTGATGCCATCACCCACAAACGCCAGTTTTCCGCCATTTGAACGCAAATCCTGCAACGCGGATACTTTACCCTCGGGCAGAACCTCGGCCACGACATGATCGATGCCAAGCTGCGCCGCGATGGATTTGGCTGTAGCGGTATTGTCGCCGGTAATCATCGCTACTTTCAGCCCCAGTCCGTGCAAAGCTTCAATTGCGTCTGGCGTGGTGGTCTTGATTGGGTCCGCCACAGCGATTACGGCCGCGATAACCCCGTCTACGGCAGCATAAAGTGGAGTCTTTCCGTTGATTGCCAGTTCAGCGCCCCGATCAGACAGCGCGCCCATTTCAACCCCTTCGCGACTCATCAGGCGGTCGGCCCCGATCAAGATTGTATGGCCTTCGACTGAAGCGCTTACCCCGTAACCGGTGATCGACGTGAAGTCTTCTGGCTTCGAAAGCTCCAGACCACGGGTTTCAGCCGCGCGCACGATGGCCGTGGCGATCGGATGTTCGGATGTGACCTCAACGGCAGCCACAAGGCGCAGAACCTCATCCTCGGCCAATCCTTCGGCCACAATAAGGTCGGTCAGCTCCGGACGCCCTTCGGTCAAGGTCCCCGTCTTGTCCACTGCAACAACGGTGGTTTCCTGCAGCATTTGCAAGGCGTCGCCCTTTCGGAAAAGGACACCCATCTCGGCCGCGCGGCCGGTGCCGACCATGATTGAGGTGGGTGTGGCCAACCCCATGGCGCAGGGGCAAGCAATGATCAGTACCGCAACCCCGGCTACCAACGCCAAGCTGAGCGCGGGATCGGGTCCGAACAACATCCAAACCAGCACAGTCATTACGGCCACAGCGATCACTACAGGCACGAACCACAGCGTGATACGGTCAACCAAGCCTTGAATCGGAAGCTTGGCACCCTGTGCTTGTTCGACCATTTGAATGATCTGGGCCAACATAGTGTCTGCGCCGATCTTTTCAGCCCGGTACGTCAATGCGCCCGTGCCATTGACTGTTCCGCCGACCACAGTTGCGCCCTCGGTCTTTTCGGCAGGAACCGGCTCGCCGGTGATCATGCTTTCATCGACATATGACGCGCCGGTCACTACGGCACCATCCACCGCAATCTTTTCGCCCGGTCGAACGTGCACAAGATCTCCTACAACGATCTGCTCAATTGGAAGCTCGACAACCGTTCCGTCGCGCTCAACTCGCGCTGTTTTTGCCTGCAGACCGACCAGTTTTCGGATCGCTTCACCCGTTCGGCCCTTGGCGCGCGCCTCAAGGAACCGCCCAAGCAATATGAGAACCACGATCACCGCTGCGGCCTCGTAGTAGACGTTTGCGGTTCCGGCCGGAAGAATACCCGGTGCAAAAGTCGAGATAAGCGAGAACCCATAGGCCGCCGAAGTGCCCAGAGCCACCAGAGAGTTCATGTCTGGCGCGCCTTTGACCAAGGAAGGGAATCCCTTGGTATAGAACTGCAATCCTGGCCCAAAAAGAACGATCGTGGTTAGAAGGAATTGCAGGTAATAGCTGTTCTGGATGCCGATCGTGCTCGTTATCAGGTGGTGCATGCCCGGAATAACATGCGAGCCCATTTCAAGGACGAAAACCGGCAAAGCGAGCAAAGCGGCAAAGCTTGTTCGCCGCGCCAAATGGCTGATCTCTGCCGCCTTACGGTCTTGTGGTTCGGTCTGCGTCGCGGATCGCAGGCTCGCCGGATAGCCAGCAGATGCTGCAAGCGCCGCGATGGCTTCGGGTGTTGTGACTCCCTCGGCATAACGTACTGTTGCACTTTCGGTGGCCAAATTAACCGACGCGGACAATACGCCGTCGTTGGCCTCCAAGGCCCGTTCAACGCGTCCTACACAAGATGCGCAGGACATGTTCTGAATATCCAGCGTTACCTCTTCCGTCCGTGCCGGATATCCGGCGCTGTTTAACGCATCAGCAATGGCCGCTTTATCGGCTGGATCGCGGAAATCGACCTGAACGCTTTCGCTGGCGAGATTAACCGAAGCGGCATCTACCCCTGGCACATCTTTCAACGCGCGCTCGACGCGCCCTACGCAAGAGGCACAGCTCATACCCTGAACCTGGAACCGCGCATGTGAAATTTCAGTCATATTGTCACCACAAATGTTCTGCTGACGGGCAACATAAGGGTTCCAGCAAGTGGAAGGTCAAGGGATGGGGTTGACTTTCTTTTCCACTAATTTTGGCGATCCAATTTTCACGACTTGACCTTCCTGTGCTGGAATACTTTAGCCGGGACAACGGAAAACAGGAGCAAACATCCATGACGACCCTAAATATCCCGGATATGAGCTGCGGGCACTGCAAGTCAGCTATCGAAAAAGCCGTTGCCACGGTGGATTCCTTCGCACAGTTGGACTTTGACATGGAAAACCGCAGGGTACGTGTCTTAAGCGCCAATCCACTTGATCATATCCTTGCTGCTCTGAAGTCCGAGGGATACGAAGCCACGGTCGCATGAGAAACTTAGGGGCGCACATTCAGTCGCCCCTTGGTTTTATCTTGCGTCTCTGACTGCCTCGATTAGCCGGGTCATTTCATCTTCGGCGATCAGCCCCGGGGCAAGAGCATCTCCAATCACAAACGAGGGGGTGCCACTGAAGCCAAGCTGTCGGGCCAATTCCATGGACACCTGAATATGTGCGTCGACTTCCGGCGCCTCCATATCTGCGCGCAATTGATCCTCGTCCAGGCCGAGTTCACGGACAACTTTCAGGACACTGGCCTCAGTGGCACGACCGTCCAGAGCCATAAGCGCCCAATGAAATTCTTCATATTTTCCCTGATTACGTGAGGCAAGCGCGGCGCGTGCCGCGAAGTCGGAACCTTCTCCGAGTATGGGCCATTCTCGATAGACAACTCGTACATCGGAATCGCCTGCGATTACGTTTTTCACAACCGGGGCAGCGCGTTTGCAATATGGGCAGTTATAGTCAAAAAACTCGACCACGGTTACATCGCCTTTCGGGTTTCCGATGACAGGCGCATTCGGATCCTGTTCCAGCAATTCACGCTGATTTTCCAAGACGCTTCCAATTGCTTCGGCTTTTGCCTGATTCTCGCGCTGTTGAAGCAGTTGAATCGCCTGCATGATGATCTCAGGGTTTTCCAAAATGGCTTCCAGAGCCAGCCGTTTCACATCGGAGTCAGACAGCTCGTCGGCGCGTGCTATAGGAACGCCAATCGACATGGCGATGGCGATTAAGCCTGCAAATATTCGTTTCACATCAGTTTCCTTCCGTTTGTTCTGCCTCGGTGCGCTGCTCTTGCAGCTTGCGTTCCCGATCCGGCCAACTCTCCTTGATGAAGGCAAGGATGTCCCAGATTTCCTGATCCGACAGAGTGTCCTCGAAACCTGGCATACCGCTTTTGACATCAGAGACGCCCATCTGTTTTAGTGTTTGGTCCCCGCCAAGCTTTGTATAATCGAACAACAGCTTGTCGCTGTGATGCCAAGTGTGCCCTGTTCGGTCATGCGGGGGTGCCCGTAGTACGCCATCTGCACCGGGTGTCTGCCAATCTGGTTGACCCTCCAAATCTGCCCCGTGGCATGACGCGCAGTTTTCGGCATACAAAAATACACCACGTGCCGAATCCGCCGATGAACTGTTCTGCGCACGCCCACCCAAGCCCCAGCCAGCGACCGCGACAATGATCACCACAGCAGCCAGTGACAGCCAATTCGCCGCGCTCTTGTTCATCACGCCACGCTCAGCCAGGTCTTCATACCAGCGGCCTGATGCGACAGCATGTGGCAATGAAACAGCCAGTCCCCCGGGTTATCCGCAACGAACGCAATCTCCCGCGTTTCCATCCGGTCAACCAGGATTGTGTCCCGCAGCGGCCCCAGGCTGCCGTTCGGCAGAACTTCCTGAAAGTGCGTCCCGTGCAAGTGCATGGCGTGCGCAAAGACAGTGTCGTTCTGCATCTGAATACGGACTATGTCGCCACGCGAAACGGAAGCGAGCGGGTCTTCGGGTAACCCTGCGACTCCGTTGAATGTCCAGATCTGTCCTTCCTGAACCAACTCATTAGCGCTCATGACTTGGCCGTTGTAAGTACCTTGACGCAGTCCGCCCATCGCCCCGCCTTCCATCACCAATGGAACCTTTAAGGCGTCAGAAACATCTTCAAGAAAAGAAACAGGGTTGGGTGGCAGAGCTTCAATCTCACCGCGGCTGGCAGATGTACCGCTTCCCGAAACCGGGATCTCAGCGATAACAAATGATTCATCGCGTTCGTGAAGAGTTATTTGAACGGCTTCGTTCGATTCCGCTGTGACGTCGACGATCAAGTCTGCTCGCTGTGCAGGTCCGAAAACAAGTGTTTCGAAATCTTCTGGCTGCCTTACAGGCATTCCATCATAAGCGACCAGTTTCCCGTTTGCGCCACCTACTGACACATACATGATCCGATCAGTTGCCACGTTGACCATTCGAATTCGCAATCGCTGGTTCGTCAAAACTTCGGTCATTGGCGATATGCGCGCGTGAACGTAGTTTCCCATCCGACCTGCATGGGTCCAATCATGCATTGCACCAAAATCATCAACTATTTGAGCGTCCTTAGACAACCGCCAGTCATCCAGAAGGATCGTAATGTCATGATCCGTGTCCGGCGGGTCCGTTTCGTCGACGATGAACGCGCCGTAAAGGCCCCTGGCCACTTGTTCCGTTGACTGGTTGTGAGAGTGATACCAGAAGGTCCCCGCGTCCTTCAGAGGCAAGTCATACTGAAATTCGCCGCCGGTTGGTACAGCCTCCTGCGTAAGGCCCGGCACCCCGTCCATATTGTTTGGAACCCGCAATCCGTGCCAATGGATTGCTGTAGGCTGAGGTAGCGAGTTCAGGAGTGTCCGGCGAACCGTTTCGCCTTGCCGGGCACGAATTTCAGGGCCCGGAACACCGCCATCATATCCCCATATCTCGGTTTCAGGATAGCTGTCGGGGGCAATACGTGCCAATCCTGAACGCGCCTCGATTATTCGAGGGGCGGTAGCCGCCCTCCCGAAAGTCGGCATTGCGATTAGTGCCGACGTGCCTGCAACGAATTGCCTGCGATTGAGCTTCATGAGGACTTCCCTCCAAAGAAAATTTGATCTCTCACTCGATTACCCCCCGTCGTGCACATCCAGCAGATAGGTCGCCATTGCCTTCCGGTCTTCGTCTGTCAGAAAGCTGGTGCCATAGTTTACGACCTCTCCCATGGCGCCGCCGAAGACATCGCCATCAGGCATTACGCCGGTGCGCAACGCGTAGGCCAAATCATCTACCGTCCAACCACGCTTTTGCAGGGTTTCAAAGTCGATGGCCGGTGCCGTGTCACCGCCCGGCAGAGAGTCACTTCCCTTGAAGTGTTCCGTGTCCGAATTTCTTGCGCCAGCCAGGTTCCTCCCGGTGTGGCAGGCCGCACAATGCGTGGCACCTTCGACCAGTAGCCGGCCCCGGTTCCACACTTCGTCATTGCCCGGCACGGGATCAGTGCGGGGTGGTTCCAGAAAAGCCGCGCGCCACAGCTTCAGGCCCCATCTCTGATTGAAGGGGAACGCCATTTCCTGCTCTTTTGACGGTTCCGCTACCGGTGCAACCGTTTGCCAGGCGGCCCAGAGATCGGCGATATCCTGATCCGTGAAATTGGCATAGAACGGATAAGGAAAGGCCGGGTAGTAGGGTTGTCCGCCGGGTGACACGCCTTGACGCACAGCGCGGGCAAATTCCTCGACCGTCCAATCACCGATCCCGTGGTTAGGATCTGTGGTCAGGTTCGGTGAATAGAGCGTGCCGAACGGGGTATCCAACTCCACCCCACCGGCCAATGGCGCGCCCCCTTTGGCAAAATCTGTGTGGCAAGCGATACAGCCACTTGCCCTTGCCAGATAAGCCCCGCGGTTAACGTCACCCTGAATGTCGAGAGCTTGTAAGGGCTGGCCAATTGGCCAAGCCATCACGGCAACAAGTCCCGCTGACGCCGTTACGGCGGCAGCAAGGCCCAATCGGAATATCGGTCTCATGACGCATTCCTATTCCGACCGAAATTGCGTGTGACACGCCGAGCAAGTCTGGCTCAGCATCATGAACACACCATCTGCTGGCATTTCAGACAGTTGTGTCTGATCTGGACTGCCACCCATCATAGAACCGCCACCCATCATGGATGCGCCGCCCATCATGCCCGAACCTTGCCCCGACCCGGACATCATCAACCCGTTGTCCGCCGCAAGCACGAGGCCTTCAGAGTAGGTTTCCAACTGGCTGGCCAATTCAGCAAAGGAACCCCAATCCTGCCAGATCTCCGGTTTGGCCTCCGAGGGTTTGCCATCAGATCCTTCTGGAAACAGCTTTGTCATGCTTTCACCAGCATGACGCCCAATTATCTCGGCTTCGCTTTGTACCGTTTGCGCATTGTAGGGCGTTTTCCCCTGCATCATCGGCGTAAGGATCTTCATGCTGTCCTTCATCGCGGACATACCATCCATGCGTTCTTTGACGATGCCGGTTGCGCCACCATGCGCCAGGGCGGCGGCTGCGAACAGAGAAACCAGGGCAACGCCTGTGGTCATTTTTAGAATGTTCATTGTTTTGTCCTTGTCGTCTGCTTCGACGCGCCCAGGTTGAGCGCAATTCGACTGGTCAGATCAGGACACGCGGCGGTGGTGGGTCAAACGCCGCGATACCGAGCACCCGGTATTGGGCTCGAGGGATCGAGTATCTTTGTTCAGTATCTTGGGGGCCAGGCGGTGGTGGACCCATCGAAAATAGACCAACAGCGTTGCAAATCGTTCCGCCATGACAATGTCCGGGATGACCCTGCTTGACATGCTCAACGTCCGCTGACTCCGTTTGGTCAATCACGTGCTGTGATCCACTGCCATGTGCATGAGCAGAATCGGCCGTCACAAGCAGCCCGCCAATGGTCAGCACCATTGACAGTATGATGTAACGAATTGCACTGCCCATTCGGCTCGTCACCTTCAGAAAATCCCGTTTTCCTGCTGCAGCTCTCTGATATACGCCACGATGCCCTTCACATCCGCACGGGTCAAGCCATCGACCGGCGGCATATTACCAAACTTCCAATGGTGTGCCCGAACTCCATTCTGGACTGCCACATAAAATGACTCGTCCGAATGGTGGCTTGGTTCATAGATTTTATGCACCAAAGGTGGTGCAAGGCCTTCCAGACCTGTTGCATTCGCGCCATGGCACGCCGAGCATTTGGCGTCGAATGCCACTTTGCCGACGGCCGCAAATTCGCTTAGCTGGTCCGGCAGATTGACGTTTTCGATTGGGTCTCCTGGCTCCAGTGCTGACGTATCGGGTGGCGTCATCGAGTGACCTGTTGGTTGCTGATTTAAGTTGTAGACTAAAGCTGCGGCGCCTGCGATCACTACTCCGCCTATCAAGAGTGTAAGTTTATCCATCTCTGTTCTTCACATGATTGTCAGTTCTTAGGTTCAACGCGCGCAAAAAAATCCGCCTGACCAAGGTCAGATCAGTTTTACCTGAGTGCCCACAGTGGCCAGTTCGAACAATTCCGCAATCTGCTCGTTGTATAAACCAATGCAGCCGTTGGAGGATCTTCTCCCGATCTTGCGCGTGTCGTTGGTGCCGTGGATACGGTAGTATTGCCAGCTCAAATAGAGCGCATGTGTCCCCAGAGGGTTCTCAGGACCCGGGCCTACATAGTCAGGCCATGCTGGATTGCGCTCTTTCATTGCCGGCGTTGGTCGCCAAGATGGCCCTTCGACCTTGCGAATAACTGTGGTGTAGCCCAGCCTTGTAAGGTCTTCCGTGAGCGGTACGCTGGTTGGATACATCCGATAGACGCTTTCGTCTTCTGACCAATATTGCAGGACCTTGGACTGTGTATCAGACAGGATTACCCCGTTTTTCAAGGTATCAAAGTGGTCCTGCCATTTAGCAACGCGGAATGAGGAAACATTGCGGCGCGTCCCCTCAGTTGCCGTTGATTGGGCCCAAACGGCCGGTGCTGGAAAAAGCGCCGTCGCAGCAAACGCGGCAATCACTCCACGTCGCGTAACAACCTTTCCTTCTTTGCTCCGTTTCATGCCTGCCATCCCAAAGTTTATTCTTTTTTTCCGACTCAAATAACTCGTATGCCCGGTTCCCGCGCTGGAAGGTCAACACGCAAATGACATTTCATATGGGATGACTCGTCTGAATTGTCGTTGCCGTTGGCGCAGGGATATTTCCTTAGAAGGCGGACCCAAATCATCAAGTCATTGTGGAAAAGCAATTTTTCTTGGACGTAATTCCAGGCTGCTATCAGCAAAACCTGACTTTCTTGAATCAACCGAGCACAAAAAAGCAACGCTAACAATTGCTTAGTTCTTGGAGAATTGATGTGATCACCCACCGATGCGAGGGTATCAGGTACTACAAATGACAAACACAGTGGACTAAACACCATGTGCTTCAAGAAAGCTTTCCAAGCACTGGCCGCACTTATGCTCGTCGGCGCCTGCACCGAAACAACGTCGATATCTGCAGAAAGCGAGCCCGGAACGCTTTCCCGAGTTCCTGACGCCGTTGCCCAGATCGCTGCTCCGGGCCAGGACCTGAACGCCGTTAAAATCATGCCTGAGGACGGTTGCTATTGGTATCGCTACGTGGGGCCGGTTGAAACAACCTACCTGCCACTCAGGACTATTGAAGGGCGCCCAATCTGTACGCGCGCCTGACAAGCGCCTATCAGCTGGTCGCGGTCAGAAGGCGCTCGGGAGGGTAGAGATGAGCCGTGGACCCTGGCCTGACACGATCATAAAGCCCGATGATATGTGGCATCGCCATCCTTACGCAGCCAGAACTTGCGCGACCTCCGATAGATCTTGGATAAGGCGTTCCGTGAATTCGCAGGTATGTGTCGCGACCACCTTCGAACAGATAAAACGCCCTTGATCCCAATGGGTTTGTCGGCCCACCGGGCACACCATCTGCGAATTGCGCATATTCATCAGGGTCGCGTTCAATCATTTCGGCGGTAGGAGTCCAACGCGGCCATTTGGCCTTTCGCTTGATTGTGTAGACACCGGGCTCGTAAAGATTGCCTCGGGCAATGGCTACGCCGTAACGCATTGCTGTGCCACCGTCTTCGATGAAATACAGATATCGTGCCACCGCGTCGACATGAATGTCACCCGGAATAAGTGGTCGATTGGTTTGCACACGTTGAGGCAGGAAACGTGGGTGTAACCCCCAGGGATTGGATGTTGCGGGATCAAAATTGGCTGGCGTTACTTGCGCATCCCACTCCGACCATTGCGAGGCCGCCGCCGACGTCACTCCAAAAACTGGCTGAGAGAAAATGGCAAGTGAAGTCGCAACAAAGTGTCGTCTGGTCAGCATTGATAGCGCTCCTGTAACTTGGTTTGGTATCCGGAACCGTGGAGATGGACAAAGACAATCATCCGAACAATCCGTTATGTCCATTCAATTGTTCGTTCGAAACGACTGGCGTCCTAAGCGTTAGCATTTAAGACACAGGCGGAATCGGGTTACTGAGTCATCATGCGCCGACTTTGTTGCAACAAAGCAAATCAGATTCCAAGGTTTGCGAACCTTCATCAATCAACAGCACTGAAATCACTTTGGGTGATCGACGGGAAACGGACTGGCTGGCAAGGTAGATGTAATGGAGAGATTTTTCGCAATCGACATGCCGTTTTGGCAGTTTGCACGGAACACGCTGATCGTCAGCTGTCTTGCGCTGGTGCCATTGTTGCTGGCTTTCATACTGCGTACGCCGGGCTTTGCGACGCACCTTCTGAACGGCGGTCCCGCGTTTGTCCGGTTTTTTCGCCAGGTGGTGACAAATGGGCTGCCCGTCGTGTTTGCCGTGAACTATCTCAGCTTTTTTCTATTCGCCTTTGGGGTCAGGGCGCGGGGCAGGGGGGCCGTCCCGGCCCGGTATCTGCTAATTGACCTGCTGCTACGGGCCGTCCTGTTCATCGTGCTGCATGCGCTGATCTACGCGCTTTCGGCGGACTGGTTCGGGTCTTTCGGCGGTGATCCCGTAGTGGCGTTGCGGGTAGTCGGTCCGACGCTGGTACGCTCCGCCTACTTCGAGAACATCTCAGGCGTTTACCTGTACGCCACGCTGGTCGGAGCGCTGCCGCTATACCTATCCGTCGTTCAGAGCCAGATCGCCCACGGTACTGGATTTGCAGCCCAACTGGCACGTCGCGTACCTGGGCGCGGCGGACCTGTGGTATTGGCCCTGCTACTGATGGCGGTGTCAGTGGTCGTTCTGACCACCGCGGCGGCGCTGATTGTCCGTTTACAGTCGGTTTGGGGCTGAAGGGTCAGAACGCCCTGCGTATCGCGAAGGAGACTGCGTAATCGCGTTCAAGCTGGGGCCCATCCAGATCTTGATACACCGGGATCACGCCCTCGATACCCAGGCGCGTGCCCGCCAAAACGCCCGACCCCGGCACAAGGTAATTCACTCCGATTCCGATACTCAGAAACTGGCCGCCGCGCAGGGTGGGATCAGCGGTGGGCACCATGCCTGGGTTCAGGCGCGCATCCGACCCGTCAATGTTTTCCACGATGTCGCCGACCACCCGCAACTAGGAGCTGAACTGGTCATTCCAGCGCCGCGCACCCCAAACTGTTGCTGAATAGACGTCACCCAAGGTGTAACCGGCATCATTCTCACCCATCCGGATCATGGCGGCCAGCTGGGCGCCCCACGACCAATCTGCGTTCTGGCCCGTATAGGTGATGCCCGGCAGCAGGTCGTAGGTGCCGGACCCCAGTTGCATAGGGTAGGGCAGCAGCTGGTCCGGCCCGGCCGGCGTAGTGTCGGTCTCGTCTATCGATCCGGTCGGCAAGCTGAGGCCAAGAGACAGTTCCAGAACCTGCCCGTCGGATTTGTAGACATCATACCCGCCGATGATCTTCAGGTCACCGAACCCCTGCGCCCTGGTCTTGAAAGTCTGCCCCATGCGGGTCTGATGTTTCATCGACTTGTTGGTATAGGGCAGCATCGCCATGACCGAGATGTCATCGGTCACGCCATACATCAGGCCGATCATCGCCATGTTCATGCTCATGCTGAGCGGCGCGATCATATATTGCGACAGCACGTCCGAAGTAGACAGCGACTGCGTTCCCGAGCGGTTTCCGTCCATCTCCATGTTCATAAACGAGAATACCGGCATCAACACGCCCTCGGGCGGGTGCATGCCTCCGACGACACCCGTGGGTGGCGACGCGTCAGGGCGCATCATTGCCGACATGTTGCCCATTCCAGCCATTCCAGCAGAGGCTTTCGGGTCCATCGCCATGCTGTCAGTCGGCTGTGTCACCGTTTGAGCCATGACGGGCGACGCCAGGCCCAGACCCCCGGCCATCAAAGCGGCCCGAACGAATTTCCAACGGTGAATTTTTGCTGTTTGGTTTCTCACCATCCTATCCTCACTCGGTTGTCCATTTCGCGCTCCGTGACAAGCGACGTGTTGGAAAAATGGGGGATTCCCACGCTGGAAGGTCAAGGCCACCGGTTCGTAAATCCGCCAGCCAAGGCGCACGCGTCTGGTTGGGGTGCGGCAAAAATGTCCTTGACTCTCCAGCGCTGGATTGTCGGACAAGGCCGCGAAACCGGAAACCCGGAGGGTTTGGAATGATACCGGAAATCGGGCAGTTTGCCTTGGCGCTCGCCCTGGCCGTGTCCTTGGTGCAAAGCGTATTACCTTTGATTGGAGCAGCGCGGAACAATGTCATGTGGATGCGATCGGCATCTGCGACCTCGATCCTGCAGACAGCGCTGGTTGCTATCGCCTTCGCCGCTCTGATGTGGTCCTTCGTGGTCAGCGATTTCACTGTGCTAAATGTGGCCAGCAATTCTCATTCGCTGAAACCGATGCTTTTCAAGGTGGCTGCGACCTGGGGTAGCCACGAAGGGTCGCTGCTGTTGTGGATTCTGATATTGGTGATTTTCGGGCTGGGTGTGTCTTTGTTGGCTCGGAACATCCCGCTGAAACTCAAGGCGCGCACACTGGCAGTGCAGGCCTGGATCAGCGCGGGGTTCCTGTCATTCATGCTGTTCACCTCGAACCCGTTCGACCGGGTGTTTCCGGCACCGCTGGATGGTCAGGATTTAAATCCGCTATTGCAGGATGTCGGCCTGGCTATGCACCCGCCGTTCCTATACCTGGGTTACGTCGGCTTCTCGATCGTATTTTCTTTCGCCGTGGCTGCCCTGATTGAGGGGCGGGTCGATCCGGCATGGGCGCGTTGGGTCCGACCCTGGACATTGGCGGCGTGGGTGTTTCTGACACTTGGTATCGTACTGGGCAGCTGGTGGGCCTATTACGAACTGGGTTGGGGCGGCTGGTGGTTCTGGGATCCGGTCGAGAATGTCTCGTTTATGCCCTGGCTTGCTGGCACAGCGCTGTTCCATTCGGCCATCGTGACAGAAAAGCGCGGCAGCTTCAAAAGTTGGACGATCCTGCTGGCCGTTTTGACCTTCTCGTTGTCCTTGTTGGGGACATTCATTGTCCGCTCAGGCTTGCTTACATCGGTCCACGCGTTTTCGGTCGATCCCGAACGCGGCATTTACATCTTGGCACTGTTGGCTGTCGCGATCGGTGGTTCATTGACGCTGTTTGCCATACGCGCACCGGAGATGGAGGGCGGCGGTCTTTTTGCCCCGATCAGCCGCGAGGCCGGTTTGCTTATTAACAACCTGCTGCTGGCCACCGCAACGGCGACGGTTCTATTCGGTACGCTTTATCCGCTTTTGCTTGAGGCTGTGACAGGTGAAAAGATTTCGGTTGGACCACCTTATTACAACGCCAGTTTCGTGCCGATCATGCTGGTTCTGGTCGTTGTAATGGGGATTGGGCCGCTGTTGTCATGGAAGCGGGCGGATTTGCGCGGTGTTCTGGGCCGGCTTAAATGGGTGGCCGGGGTTAGCCTGCTCGTGGCGTTGCTTGTGTGGTATCTGGATACCGGCGGCCCAGCCTTGGCGGTACTGTCGATCGGCCTTGCGGTTTGGTTGCTGGGCGCTGTGCTGACAGAGTGGGCCAGCCGAATAAAGCTGGGTGAGGCACCGCTGGCCGAGTCCCTGCGTCGGGCCCGCAACCTACCGCGTTCGCATTACGGCATGGTCGTGGCCCATGCGGGGTTGGCGGTCTGTATGATCGGCTTTATCGGGTCCAGCGCTTGGAAATCCGAGGTCGTGACTTTTGCCGAGCCCGGAACACAGATCGAGATAGCAGGGTTCGACGTGCGTTTTGACGGTGTGGAACAGCTTCGCGGTCCGAACTATCTGTCTCGCACGGCCACACTGAAGGTATTTCGCGATGGCGCTTATGTCACCACGCTTCAACCCGAGCGCAGGGCCTATCTCGTGGCGGGTACCAGTACGACCGAGTCGGCAATTCGAACGACGTTGGCAGGGGACCTTTACGCCTCGATATCGGAACCGGCGGCGGAATCAGAACAGAGCAAATGGACTCTGCGTATCCTGTATGAGCCATTGGTGGTCTGGATCTGGATAGGTTCAGGATTGTTAGCATTTGGTGGTGTCTTGTCACTCTCCGATCGGCGTCTACGCGTCGGTGCACCACGAAAACGGACTGGGCAGGGCTCCGTTCCGGTGGCGGCGGAGTAGGGCAATGAAACGTCTATTTGCACTGTTCCCAATTACGATTGCCGGCATCCTGGGTGCCTTTCTGCTATGGGGATTGAATCCCGATCGCGATCCAAACGAAATCCCGTCTGTTTTGATCTCTCAGCCGGTGCCTGAGTTCGACTTGCCGCCGGTCGATGGGCTGGATACCCACGGGCTGTCCAGTACCGATCTGGTGGAAAATGACGGGTCAGCTCCGATCGTGGTCAACGTGTTTGCGTCCTGGTGCGTGCCCTGCCGGGCCGAACATGCGGTGCTAACGCGTATGGTGCGCGATGAGGGCATTCGCCTGATGGGCATTAACTACAAAGACAAGCCGCAGGACGCGCGGAAATGGCTCGACGATCTGGGCAACCCTTATGAGCGCATCGGTTCCGACCTGGACGGCCGAGCCGGGATCGAATGGGGGATTTCCGGCGTGCCAGAGACCTTTGTGATTGATGGCGCGGGCAAGGTCGTATTCCGTTTTGTTGGCCCGGTGCTGGGCGACGAGGCAATTTCAAAGATGCGCACCGCGCTGGATCAGGCGCGGGCGGCCGGAGGAGAGGCGTCATGATACGTCGCATTGTAATTACCGCAGTCACTCTGGCGATGCTGGTGTCGCAGCCGGCATTCGCGGTTGAGCCCGACGAGATACTTGCAGATCCGGTTCTGGAAGAACGGGCCCGGGCGATTTCAAAACAGGTGCGCTGCGTGGTGTGCCAGAACCAAGACATCGACAGTTCTAACGCCGGGGTGGCGCGCGACCTTCGTCTGCTTGTGCGCGAACGGCTGGTGGCAGGTGACTCGGACCAGCAGGTTATGGATTTTCTGGTTGCGCGTTATGGCGACTATGTTCTGTTCAACCCGCCGTGGAAGCCATCAACTTACATACTGTGGGTTGCGCCTATCGTCATCCTGGGGCTGGGTGGTATCGCGACTGCAGCGGTATTGACCCAGAATGCGCGCCGATATCGGAAGTCGCGAAATCAAGAGACGGCACACGGCGCGAGCGAAGAACGGAATTCCGAAAACCATTCACTCACGGAGCCGCACGCATGATCTGGATTATCTTTTCATTCATGGCCGTGGCGGTGTTTCTGACGCTCGCCCTCTCCGGTATGGGGCGCAAGACCTCGGACTTGTCGAGACACGAAAGCGCCTCTGCCATCTTTTCCGACCAGATCGGCGAAGTAGAGAAGGACCTGGAACGAGGAATTATCTCGGCCGAAGAAGCCAAGGCCGCCAGAGCCGAGATAGAACGTCGCCTGAAGGCGATTGACCGGCAATCGGACGACAAAGCGATGATGGGCCATTCCGGGCGTGCGCTGATTTTACTTGCCGCGCTGGTAGTTCCAGCGCTCGGAGCCGGTCTTTATTGGCAACTGGGTAGTCCCTACATCCCCAGCCAGCCATTTGCCCAACGCGAGGGGGAGCAGGCCGAAGCCCGTGAAATCGCCGACCTTGCCGTGCGCCTGAAGTCGCGGCTCGAGGCGGATGAAACCGGCGGGCCAACCGAGGGATGGGTGTTGTTGGCTCAGACCTATATGCGTATGGGACGCTTTGGAGATGCCGCAGACGCGTTCGAGGGGTTGCTGGACCGACCCAATGCGAATTCAGCGCTGGTGTCGCAATATGGCGAGGCGTTGGTCTATGCCGATGACGGTGTCGTTACGCCCAAGGCCGATCGGGCGTTTGAACGAGCCTTGGAACTGGACCCATCGAACCCAGCAGCGACATTCTACAAAGCCGTTGGTCTGGAGCAGGCTGGATCGCCTGAAAAGGCCTATGATCTACTGAAGACGCGGATCGACGCCGAAGAGGAGTTCCGGCCATGGATGGAGAGTTTTGTGGCCCAGCTTAACCGCATCGCCCCGTCGATAGGACGGGCGCCGGTGGATCTGGCGACTTTTGCCCCTTCCATGCCCGGCCCAACTGCCGATCAGGTGGCGACGGCCGAGGAGATGTCCGACGAAGATCGGCAGGCCTTCATCCGCTCGATGGTCGAACGGCTGGCGAGCCGGATGCAGGAAAACCCAGGGGATCTGGACGGCTGGATGCGGCTGGGCAACGCCTATTCGGTGCTGGGCGAGACCGACGGCGCCCGGAACGCCTATGGCAGGGCAAGGGATCTGGCGGATGACCTGCCGCAGGAGGATCCGCGCAAGGTGGCAATCGACCGGGCATTGCGGGAACTGGGGGGGTGATTCCCGCAGCCTGGCGTGGGTCGGGCCGGCGCCGACTTCGCGCTCCGATGCCCAGTGAGCCATCTGGAAAATGCCGGTTTAGGCTTTCGCATGCCGATCTTTAGGAGGTTGAGGCCATGAAAGTTGAAACGTTTTCTGATCTAATTGTCTGGACGCGGGAAATGCATCATTGGCTCGCCGAATGTTTGGCCCACTGTTCGACACAGTCCGAGCAGGAGCTGGCCAGGATGTTGCTTACCTACCTCGCCGACCATGAGGCTGCTTTGGAGAAAATCGTCGATGGCTTCGTGAAACGAGCCGATCCCAAAGCGCTCAACACGTGGGTATATGACTATTTGGGCCATGAGCCTGTCGACCCACATCGCACCTGCGACAGACCGCTCGCACAGATGAGCATCGATGAGATCTGCGAAGCGGTCTTCGATCTTCACAATCAGGTGATCGATTTATATCGGTATTTGCAAGGGCGTGCCGAAATACCCGAAGCACGCGAACTCCTTCAAGCACTACTGGAAATGGAAGAGCACGAGACCATGCGTTTGGCGCAGCAGAGCAATCGCATCCGGGATATGTGAACTCCGGGGTCAGGATCCGCTTTCCACAGCTCCGCCCGCAATCGGCGCGGCCTGTTCCATCGCGTCGAGAATGGCGTTCGTGGTCAAGATCTCAGGCAGGGCGATGCCTTCGGGGGCCGACGGGCCGTAGACGATGTTGAAGGGGATCCCGAACCGGCCATTGTCCTCAAGGAACCGGGCGATCACATCGTCGGGGCGGGTCCAGTCGGCCTGCATCGGAATTGCTTTGTCCGATTGCAGCGTTGCCAGAACCTCGCCGCGTTCCAGCACCAACGCTTTGTTGGCCTTGCAGGTCAGACACCAGTCGGCTGTGACATCGACGAAAACCACCTCGCCGCGCGATACAAGGCGGGCGATTTCGGAGCGGCTGAAGGTAATCCATGGGATCTCTCCGGCTGGCTCAAGCAGCCTGGACCGGTCTTTGCCGGCAATCGCAACCGGTGCAGCAAACGCTGCGGTCAGCGTCAGCAACAGGGCTGTCCAGCGCAAAACGGGTGGCATCATCGTACTTTTCCAGATCAACAGGACCAGCACAGTTGCAGCCAGCACGGTAGCAGTTGCAGCAGTGTCTCCGGCCACCCCGACCATCACCCAGACCAACCAGCCGATCGTGGTCAGCAGTGCCGCCGACAGGGCCCATTTTAATCCCACCATCCAACGCCCCGGTTTAGGCAGAGCGGCGGTAAGTTTCGGGTGCACTGCAACCAGCAAGTAAGGAATGGCCAGCCCGACCCCCATTGCGGTGAAGATTGCCACTATATCCACCGGTCGGCCGGTCAGGGCAAAGGCCACCGCCGTGCCGAGGAAGGGGGCCGAGCAGGGCGTCGCCAGAACTGCTGAAAAAGTTCCGGTCAGGAAATCCCCGACCAGCGACACTCGGCCCTTTTCGACATGGGCCAGCCGGGTGTTCAGCGACTGCGGCAGCGTGATCTCGAACAAGCCCGCGAGGCTGGCTGCAAAAACCGCCAGCACCACGATCATCACCGCGAGGAAAAGCGGATTCTGGAACTGGATGCCCCAGCCGACGGAATAGCCCAGCGACCGCGCCGCAATGGTGATAGCCGCCAACAGCCACATGAATGCCAGGATTCCGGCTGCCGAAGCCAGGAACCCGGCGCGAATCTGCGCTGCAGAGCGGTCGCGAGCCTTTACCGCCGAGGAAAGCTTGATCGACAGAACCGGCAGCACGCAGGGCATGACATTCAGGATCAGCCCGCCGCCCACCGCCAGCAGAATGATCCAGACCAGCGCGCTGGTCGAAGTTTCGGCGGCCGCGATTTCATATGGTGGCGGGGTAGGGGGTGCGTCGGTACGGGGCGCAAACTCGGCCACGCGGTTGGTGTCGGTAACCGTGACGGACAAGGCGGTGGGGTCCTGTGCCAGAGCGAGGACCGGAAACTGCACCCATAGCTGACGCCTGTCGCCAGCGAGCCGGATGTCGGGTGCACCAAACGCGGTGTCACGTCCCATGTCGGGAAAGACATCAGGCGCATCAAAGGGCAGGTCGCTGGTGAAATTCAGCGTCAGCATCTCGGACTCGGTATCCAGGGTCGCGGCGTCGGACTTCATTCCGCTTGTGTTTCCCGTGGTTGGCACCCGCGACAGAAAGGCATTTATAAGCCGGGCCGAGTCCTGATCCCGACCCGTTCCCTGAGTCAGCGACAAGTCCAGCGAAAACTCGACCGGCACACAGATATCGGAACAGATCAGCATTGTCACAGCGGCCTTCAAGTCAACTGGCGCTCCGGGGTTCTCGAGTGTGACGGTCAGTGGAAAGACCACTTCGTCCTTGTACCCGAAATTCTCGATCCCGAAGGCGCGAAAACGGATCGGCGCGGGCCAGTGAAACTGTACGTCGCTGACGTTTTGCGAGCCGTTCCAAGTGATCTTGGGCGGAATTCCCACCTCACCAGGCGATTTCCAGTAGGTTTTCCAATCTTCGCCCAGTTTCAGATGCAGTCCTGCAGTGATCGTCTTGATGTCAGGCGCGATCCTGTCCTGCGCGGTAATTATGTGTGCGACCAGGGGCTCTGATTCATACGCTTGGGATGTAGCTGCAAGGCTTGTCCCGGCGGAAGTCTGGCCGAAGATTAACCCCAAGATC